>NZ_JBIARH010000017.1:0-154850 GCF_042889785.1 Streptomyces sp. NPDC002476
CGCATACGTCCAGTATGCGGACGCCCCTCCGCCTTGCGATGCACCACATCCGACGCCGCGCGCTGGTCCACCACGGATTACGGGACAGCCCTTAGGCCGTGCTTCGAAAGTAGCGTCGTCCGCCCGAAGAGCGGGGCGGGCACTGGATCCCCAGTGCCCGCCCCGCCCTCGTCGTCGTTGTGCTCGTGGGGTGTCCGACGGCCCGACTGCCCGCTCATCTGCCGCCGGACGTGAACCTCTCGTACGCGGCCACGACCTCGTCCGCCGGACCGTCCATCCGCAGCGTCCCGGCCTCCAGCCAGATCGCCCGTTCACACGTCTCGGTGATCGACTTGTTGCTGTGGCTGACCAGGAAGACCGTCCCGGCCTCCTCGCGCAGCTCCACGATCCGTTCCTTGCTGCGCCGCTGGAACTTGGCGTCCCCGGTGGACAGCGCCTCGTCGATCAGGAGCACGTCGTGGCTCTTGGCCGCCGCGATCGAGAAGCGCAGCCGGGCGCCCATGCCGGAGGAGTACGTCCGCATCGGCAGCGTGATGAAGTCGCCCTTCTCGTTGATGCCGGAGAAGTCGACGATCTCCTGGTAGCGCTCGCGGACCTGGGCCCGGGACATGCCCATCGCGAGACCGCCGAGCACCACGTTGCGCTCCCCGGTCAGATCGCCCATCAGGGCCGCGTTCACGCCGAGCAACGAGGGCTGGCCCTGGGTGTACACCCGGCCCTTCGTCGCGGGCAGCAGCCCGGCGATCGCCTTCAGCAGCGTCGACTTGCCCGAGCCGTTGGAACCGATCAGGCCGATGGCCTCGCCCCGGTACGCGGCGAAGCTCACCCCCTTCACGGCGTGCACCTCGCGCACCCCGGGGGCCTGCCGGCGCGAGACGATCCGGCTGAGCGCCGAGGTCGCGCTGCCCCGCCCGGCACGGGCGCCGTTGACCTTGTACGTGATGTGCACGTCGTCCACGACGACGGTCGGCACGCGCTCGTCGTCGCCGCCGGCACCATTGCCGCCGCTGATACCGCCGCCGATGTTGCCGTTGTGGTCAGCCACGTCCGTACCGCTCCTCCGCCTGCCAGAAGTACAGGAATCCGCCGACGCCGCACACCAGCGCCCAGCCCGCCGCGATCGCCCAGACGTGCGGCGGCAGATGGGACGCGTCGAAGCTGTCGATGAGCGCGAACCGCATCAGGTCGATGAAGACGGCGGCCGGATTGCACTTCAGGGCCACCTCGACGATGTGCGGGACCCGGTCGCCCCTGAGCATCTGGTCCACGCTCCACATGACGCCGGAGGCGTACATCCAGGTGCGCAGGACGAACGGCACCAGCTGGGCGATGTCCGGGGTCCGGGCGGTGATCCGCGCCACCGCCATGGACACGCCGGTGTTGAACACGGACTGGAGGAACAGTGCCGGGATCGCCAGCAGCCAGGACGGCGTGGGGAACTGCCCGAACCCGATCAGGATCACTGCCAGCGCGGCCAGCGAGAACAGCAGCTGCTGAAGCTGCTGGAGGGCCAGCGCGATCGGCAGCGAGGCGCGCGGGAAGTGCAGCGCCCGGACGAGTCCGAGATTGCCGCTGATCGCGCGCGTCCCGGCGGTGATCGAGCTGCTGGTGAAGGTCCAGATGAACACGCCGGTGACGAGGAACGGCACGAAGTCCTCGACGTTGCGCTTGGTGTCCATCAGGACGCCGAAGATGAAGTAGTAGACCGTCGCGTTCAGCAGCGGGGTCATGATCTGCCAGATCTGACCGAGCTTCGCCTGGCTGTACTGGGCGGTCAGCTTGGCGGTGGCGAACGCCGTGATGAAGTGCCGCCGGTCCCACAACTGTCGGACGTAGGTGCCGAGCGAGGGCCGTGCCCCGCTCACGGCCAGGCCGTGCCGGGCGGCGAGCGCGGCCAGTTCGCCCGGAGCGTACGCAGGGAGGGACGCGGCGGCGGGGGTGTCGGCCGGGGCCGCTGGGGTCGTTGTCTGGCTCACCACGATCGCTTTCGACGGAGGGGGAATACGGGATCGGTCGATGGAACGGAACCGTATCGTCGCAACGCCGAGGGTAGGGCGCGTCGACGTCGCAACGCAACCGTTTCGTCGTGGCGGACTATGATTCGGCCATGACCACCGCTCCCGGAACCCGCCGCCGTGCCCCCGCCGGAGCCGCCGTGCTGCGCGAGGACGTCACCGACGCGATCCGCAGCGCGGTCTTCGAGGAACTGGCCGCGGTGGGGTTCGCCCGGATGTCGATCGAGGGCATCGCCCGGCGCGCGGGCGTCGGCAAGACCGCCGTCTACCGGCGCTGGAAGTCCAAGCTGGCCCTGGTGCTCGACCTGGTGTCCGCCATGGCCGTGCAGGGCATGCCGGCCCCGGCCACCGGTTCGCTGCACGGGGACGTGCGTGCCGTGCTGGAGCTCGCCTCCTACGCACTGCGGCATCCGGTCGCCTCGCAGGTCATCCCGGACCTGCTGGTCGAGGCGGTCCGCAATCCGGAGATCGCCGACACCATCAAGGCCGCTCTGCTGGATCCGCAGCAGGGCATCGCCGCCGTGGTCGTGCGCGACGCGGTGGCGCGCGGCGAACTGCCCGAGGGCAGCGATCCGGACCGGGCCCTGGACCTGATCGTCGGCCCGCTCTACTGGCGGCTCGCCGTCGTCCGTACCCCGTTGCCCAAGGGCTACCTCGACGACCTGGCGGCCTCGGCGGTCGCGGCGCTCAGGGCGGGCGGCGCGGGCACGTCGTGAGGCCCCAAGGCGCGCCCGGTGCGCCCGGTGCGGGCCCTCGGAATCAAGGCGCGCCCGGCGCGTACGGCACACACGGCGTGAGGATTCGAGGCGCACGCCGCACGGCGCGCGGCCGGGCGGGGCTGAACGCCTACCCCGCGGCCAGCAGCCGGTCCGCGACGCGCGAGGCGGCCCGGCCGTCGTCCAGGTCGCAGAAGTCCCTGCGGAAGCTCTCGTACGCCGCCGCGTACCGGGCGACCGAGGCGGCCAGGTTGCCGGGATCGCGCAGTACCCCGGCGATGTCGTCGGTGCGGGGGAGCAGCGGGCCCGGCGCCCGGGTCTCGAAGTCCAGGCAGAAGCCGCGCACCGTGTCGCGGTAGTGGGCCAGGTCGTAGGTGTGGAAGAGCATCGGGCGGCCGGTGTGCGCGAAGTCGAACATCACCCCCGAGTAGTCCGTCACCAGCACGTCGGCGATCAGCAGCAGCTCCGCGACGTCCGGGTGCGCCGACACGTCGCGCACGCCGTGCTCCTCGGGCACGGTCCCGGTCACCCGCGGGTGGCGCCGCACCAGCACGGTATGGCCGTCGCCCAGGGAACGGGACAGGGCCGGCAGGTCGAGGGCCGGGTCCCAGCGGTAGCGGGGATGGTCGCCGTCGGTGCCGGACGGGTGGGCGAGATGATCGCGGTAGGTCGGCGCGTACAGCACGACACGGCGGCCGTCCGGGATGCCGAGCCGATGACGCAGCCGCTCGGAGGTCTTGGCCCGGTCCGTGGCGAAGAGCAGGTCGTTGGCCGGTGACCCCGCCTCCAGGACCTCGCCGTCGTAGCCGAGCGCGCGGCGCAGCAGTGAGGTCGAGCGGCGGCTGGGGGAGACCAGGACGGACCACTGGGCGGCCCGGCGCGGCAGCGAGGCCAGCAGGTGGTGGTCGGCGTACAGGGTGCCGCCCAGGTCTGTGCCGAAGCGGCCGAGCGGGGTGCCGTGCCAGGTCTGTACGACGGTCTGGCCGGGCCGCCGTTCGAACCACTCGGGCAGCTGCCCCGCGGTGACGATCCGGCGGGACCGGGCCAGCGCCTCGTACCAGGCGGCACTGTGCTCGACGACCGGGACGGCGGCGGGCGGGAGCGGGCCGTGGAGCCCGTCGGTCACCCAGAGGTGCTCCGCCTCCACGCCCCGGCGCACCAGTTCGGCGTGCACGGCGCGCGGTCCGCCGCCGCCCGCGCTACCGCCCGTGTAGAGGACGGCATCCCGCAGCGGGAGCGTGCGCCGCGACGGGTAGTGCGTGCCGCGCAGTTCCGCCCGGCGGTACGCGCCCCGCTCGGTGGCACGGAGGATCGGGCCCGCCCGCAGCGCCAGCCGGTCCCCGAACCGGCGCTCCAGGGCGAACTCCCGGTCGGGCGCGGGGGCCGCCGGGTCCGTGCCGTGCCGGGGCAGCGGCAGCCGGGCGCCGAGTGCGGCCAGGACCCGGACCGGACGGCCGCCCAGATACGCGTCCCAGTGGCCCTCGTGCAGCCCCGCCGCCACCGACGGCGCCAGGAACGCGGTGAAGCGGCGCCCCTCGTACGCGCCTGCATCCGCCTCCTCGTACGAATCGGCGTACGCCCCTTTGCGTGAGCCTCCGTACGAGGCAGCGTGCGCCCCCACGTGCGCACCGGCGTACGTTCCGGAGCCCGCTCCCTCATGCGCCCCGGCGCCCGGCTTTCCGTGCAGGGCCGCTCGCGCACCGGCGCCCGGTTCTTCGTACGCGCCCGCCCCCGCGCGCAGCGGCGCGTGGGTGACGGGGACCGTCACGGTCTCGCGCAGTGTCTCGTGCCGCAGGACCAGGCGGGCCGGCCCCTCCGCCTGCCGCAGGTGCGTTCCGGCCCCGGTCACCCCCGCGACCCGCAGAGCCCCTTCCGCCGTCCAGACGGCCGCGTCCACGAACGGCTGTCCGCTCAGGTCCAGCACCAACTCGCCCGCCGCGTCCGCCACCACCGGCGGAGCCGTCTCCGGGGCGGCGGCCAGCGGCACTCGGGAGCCGTCCGCCAGCACCAGCCGCGCCCGCCACCGCCCGCCGGGCTCCCGCTCCACCTCGGGCGGCGCCCGGTGCGGGACCGGTGGCGCGGACGCCATCCCGGCGAGGTCGGCCAGCGGGATCCGTACCGTGAACCGGCCGTCCGCCCGGCACTCGACCGGGTGGCCGAACTCCTGGTCCGGCACTCCGTCACAGGTCAGCACCATCGCCTTGGGGCGTGCGCCCGCGTACAGCCGACCGGTCAGCTCCAACGTGCCCTCGCCGCGACGGCCGTTCTCGCCGAAGCGCCGGTCCTCGCACCGGGCCGGGAGCCGCGCCAGGCTCAGCCGAAGCCGCCCTCCCCGGTGGTCGAGCACCGCCCGCAGCCCGTCGCCCAGGTCGTGGACGAGCGGCTGGACCGCCCCAGCCTCCGCCGTGCGCACGGCCACCCGGCGGACCGTGCCGTGCGCGGCCACCATGACGCCCACCAGCCATTCACCGGACCGCAGCCGGCGCGGATCGAGGGTCAGCTCGAACCCGGAGTTCTCGTAACTGTGGATCTCCTGACCGGAGTTGATGGTCGCCTCGGGCGACGGAACGTTTCGCACCGGTACCGTGCGCAGCTGTCGGCCGTGGACCGCGCGCACCATGCCCATCTTCAGCGAGTGGCGCGGCGAGGCGACCGGGAGGTTGCGGACGTACGCGTAACCGCGCAGCCGCAGCTTCCCGTCGTAGCTCCACCGGGCCTCCGACAGCCGTGCCACGGCCGGGAGGTCGGCGCGTGCCAGGCGGACGACATCCGGCAGACCGGGAAGACCGGCCTGCCGCAGCCCCGGCACTCCGCCGACCAGGAAGGTCCCCGCCCCGTTGGCCCGTTCGAAGGCGAGCACGGACAGCAGATCGGCGAGTCGGCGCTCCCGCACCAGTCCCCACTTGAGCCGCAGTTCCGCGGGCAGTTCCTGGATCGCGTCCCGGCCCGGCGCGTCCAAGTGCTCCATCCGGTCCAGGAACGCGCCGGCGCCCGCCATGAACGCCTTCCGGTACTCGGGCCCGCCCCGCGCGAGCCCCTCCAGGAAGTACACGAGGTCGTCGCGCAGGCACGACAGGTCGTAACGCCGTCGCGCACCCGCGTTCGCCATCCCGCCCAGGCCCGCCAGGAACGCGCTGACCTGCTCGCACGCCGCGATCCGGTCCCGTGCGCCCCGCGCGTCCGTACGCCGCCGGGTGATCGACCCCTCCCGCACCCGCCAGTAGTAGACGTGCTCGTGCAGCACGTCGACCGCGCCCGCGAGGTAGTGCGCCGGGATCATCACGGGCGCGTCCTCGCAGAGCCTCCCCTCCGGGAAAGCGAAGGAATGACGGTCCCAGAAGGAGCGCCGGAAAACCTTGTTCCACGCGACCCGGTCGGTGAGCAGCCGTGGCTCGCGGCTGATGTGGGCGCGCGTCCGGGTGGCGGTCAGCCAGCGGTACTGCCATGCCTGCTGCCGCCCCCGCTCGTCCAGCCGCCACACATTGCCGGTGGCGAAGTCGGAGCCGGTCGTCTCCAGCGAGGCGAGCATCCGCTGGAAGGCGTCGTGGACGACGACGTCGTCGCTGTCGACGAACGCGAGGTACGGCACGTCCGGCGAGGTGTGCCGTACACCCGCGTTGCGGGCCGCGCTCAGCCCGGCGTTGTCCCGGCGCACATAGCGGAAGCGGTGGTCCCGGGCGGCGTAGCCCCGGGCGATGTCCGTGCTGCGGTCCGTCGAACCGTCGTCGACGAGGACCACTTCGATGTCGGAGACCGTCTGTCCGGCCACCGACCGCAGGCAGTCCTCCAGACAGTCCTCGACGTTGTGGACCGGGACGACGACACTGAGGCGCGGCTTCATGCCCGGACAACCGGGGCGGACGCGCACGGTCACCGACACTGCCCCGAACGGGTGAACACGCGGTACGGCGGACGGCGGACGCCCGGCTCCTCTCGGCTGCCATGCTCCTCAGCGTCGCCGCGCCCGTCCACCGCGCCCAGGGACATCTCAGGGCGACCCTGGAATCCGTGCTCGGCCAGGGCGTCGACGGTCCGGAGCCGCTCGTCGTCGACGACGGGCCGCGGGACGGCAGCGCCCGGATCGCCGCCGAGTTCGCGGCCCGCGACCCGCGGGTCGGGACGGGCGCACTACTTCTACGGGCGCACTACTTCTACGGGCGCGCGGCGCGCGGCCGGGCGGAGCACGTGACAGTGCATCCGTCCGTCGAGGGAGCGGGCTCCCGACGCCCTGCGGCTCCGCCTCCCGCGCTGTCGTCGGTCACCGACGCTCCTTCCCCCGAGCTCCCAGCTGCTTTCGAGCAGGGGAGGCCCCATCGGCCTCCCTCCTCCGCCCTGGATGCGAAGCCGCACGACGCCGCTCGCTGTTCCACCCCCCTGTTGTTCCCCAGGTCGTAAGCATGGCGTTGCCGACGTCACCCGTTCGGGAGAGACCACGACCGGTGACCCCCGGCCGCCCACGAGGTTGAGCCGTACGCACAGTCAGGCCCCCGATGAACGGACGTGCCCACCATGCCGCCACGGCTCAGTGTCGTCGTACCCGTCCACAACGTCGAGTTCTACCTGACGGACTGTCTGAGATCCCTCGCGGAACAGACGATGACCGACCTGGAAGTGGTGATCGTCGACGACGGGTCCACGGACGGCAGCGCGGACCTGGCCACCGGGTTCGCCGCCCGCGACCGCCGCTTCCGGCTCGTCAGCCAGGCCAACGGCGGCCTCGGCCACGCCCGCAACACCGGGGTGCGTCACTGCGACCCGGGCGCCCGCCACCTCGCCTTCGTCGACAGCGACGACGTGGTCCCGCCCCGCGCGTACGAACTCCTCCTCGGAACCCTGGACGAGACCGGTTCCGACTTCGCTTCCGGCAACGTGCTGCGGCTGCGCCTCTCCGGGAGGCTCCAGCAGTCGCCCAACCTCCGCAGGCCGATGGCGACGACCCGGCTGCGCACCCACATCTCCCGCGACTGGGGCCTCACCGCCGACCGGATCGCCTGCAACAAGGTCTTCCGCCGCTCCTTCTGGGACGAGCACGCCTTCGCCTTCCCGGTCGGCGCGCTCTACGAGGACATCCCGGTCGTCCTGCCCGCCCACTTCCTGGCCCGGTCCGTCGATGTCCTGAGGGACACGGTCTACCACTGGCGCGAACGGGCGGGTTCGATCACCTCCCGTCGCGCCGTCGTCCGGGGCGTCCAGGACCGCGTCTCGCACGTCCTGGGCGTCTCCGCCTTCCTCGACGAGTACCGCGGCGCCGCCGACAAACGACGGTACGAGGAGCACGTCCTCGCCAATGACCTCCGGTACTTCATGGAGGCGCTGCCCGACGGCGACGAGGACTACCGGCGCGCCTTCCTCACGTACGCCAACGAGTTCACGGACCAGGTCGACCCCGCCGTCCTGGACGCGTTGCCGGTGCGTCTGCGGCTGATGTGGCATCTCGTACGCGAGCGCCGGACCGACGAACTGCTGGCGCTGCTCGCCCACGACAAGGCAGAACCGGGCGCGTTCGCGGTACGGGGCACGCGGCGGCGCACCGCCTCCTTCCCGGTGCTCACCGGCCCCGTCCCGCGCCCCGTGCTCAAGGTCGCTGAACGGGACCTGCCGCTCACCGCCCGGCTGCGGGACGCGCGGTGGCGGGACGGCAGGCTGCATCTGTCCGGGTACGCGTACATCCGGAACCTGCCCGCCACCTCGGGCGTCAGCGAGTTCCGGACCGGCTGGCTGCGCGCCGGGCGCCGCCACCTGGTGCCGTTGCGGCTGCGCACCGTCGTCGATCCCGAGGCCACCGCGCGGTCGGGGCAGAGCCTGCACGACTACGACCGCTCCGGTTTCGAGACGGTCATCGACCCGGCCCGGCTCCGCATCGACGCGCGCCGCGGGCCCGCACGCCTCGTCTGGCGCCTGGAGATCGGCATCGCCGGGCACGGCATGCTGCGCCGTTCCGCCCTCTCGACGAACGAGGCGGCCACCCCGCCACCCGTGCACCGGCCCGACGGCGACCACCGCATCGTGCCCGACTTCGACGACGGCACGCTGGTGCTGCACGCCGAACGGATCGACTCCCGCTTCGAGTCCCACCGGGCGGGCGGGCCGGTAGGTACGGCAGGCCCGGATGACACGGACGGCCCGGATGACACGGACGGCGCACGCACCGCCCACGTCACGCCCGGCGCACACACTGCACTGGTCGCGCCCGGCGCCCACGGCGCCCACGGCGCCCACGGCGCGGACGGGCCGGGCGACAGCGTGGTGATCGACGGCATGGTCCGCGCCCGGCTTGCCGTGGGACCCCTGCGCCTCTCCCTCACCCACCTCCCCTCCGGGGCGTCCTTCGACCGCCCGGTCACGGTCCACGAGAGTGCCGGATCCGCGTCGTCCGGCTGGCGCCGCTTCACCGCGGCCGTGCCGCTCGACGCCTTCGCCGCGGCCCGCGCCGCCGCCCGGGCGGGCGCGGGGGAGGGGGCGCCGCCCGCGCAGATCGCGTACAGCGTGCATCTCGTCGGCCCGGACGGGCGGCGCACGCCGATCGACGTACCGGGGCCGGTGCTTCCGGGCCGCTACCCGCTGGACGGGAACGGGACCGACGAGGGGGAGGACGGGAACGGGGGCACGGCGGGCGTGGCCTCACCGCGTGAACTCGGCCTCACCGCGAGCGCGCGCGGCAACCTGCTGATCACCGACCGCACCGTCCAGCCCGCCGTCGACCTCGCGGCCTGGACCGACGACGGACGGCTCGTCCTGGAGGGCTCCTTCCCGGGCCGCTCCGGGCGCCCCGCCGTGCTCGTGGCCCGGCACAGCGGCCACGACGAGGAGGCCGTCCTCCCCGTCGCGTTCTCCGGGATCGGCGGGGCCCGGCGGTTCCGGGCCGCGTTCCGGCCGGACGCCGTCGACGGGCCCGGCGGACCACTGCCGCTGGGGCAGGGCCGCTGGTACCTCTTCCTGCGCGAGCCCGGCGCGGTCGGCGGCGTGGAGGGCGGCGCGTACGAGACCCCGTTGCGCATCCCGGCCGCCGCCCATCGCACCCTGCCCGCCGCCCGCACCCTCGGCGGACGCGTGTACGTCGTCGAACGGCGCCACCACGACCAGTTGCTGATCGACTCCGCGCCGGTGCTCCCGGCCGCCGAACGCGGGCCGCGCGGCACGCGGCTGCTGCGCGGGACGTACCGGAGCCGGCGCACCGCGCCCGTCCGCGACAGCGTCCTGTACAGCAGCTTCGACGGCCGTCAGTACTCCGACTCGCCGCGCGCCGTCCACGAGGAACTGGTGCGCCGGGGCGTCGAGTTCGAGCACCTGTGGGTGGTGCGCGACCAGCAGGCGCGCGTCCCGGCCGGTGTCACCGCCGTCGAGCACGGTTCGGCCGCCTGGCACGAGGCGCTGGCGACCAGCCGTCACATCGTCACCAACACCCAGCTCCCCGAGTGGTTCGAACGGCGCGACGACCAGTTCGTCGTCCAGACCTGGCACGGCACTCCGCTCAAGCGCATCGGCCTGGACCTCGCGGGCACCGCGCAGGCCGACGCCGCCTGCATCGCGACCATCGAGCGGCGCGCCCGCCAATGGAGCGTCCTGGTCTCCCCGAACGGCTTCTCCACCCCGGTCCTGCGGCGCTCGTTCGGCTACCGGGGCGAGGTCCTGGAGTGTGGCTACCCCCGCAACGACCTGTTCCACGCCCCGGACCGGGCCAAGGTCGCCGCGGCCCTCCGCGAACGCCTGGGCATCCCCGAAGGCCGACGCGTCGTGCTCTACGCGCCGACCTGGCGCGACGACCAGCCGCGCGGCGGCGGCCGGTACGCCCTCGGCCTGCGCCTCGACCTGGCAGCCGCCGAGCGCGAACTCGGAGCCGACACCGTGCTGCTGGTGCGCCGTCACCACCTGGTCGCCGACCGGCTGCCGGACAGCGGCAGCGGCTTCGTCCGCGACGTCTCGCGCCACCCGGACGCCGGCGAACTGATGCTGATCAGCGACGCCCTGGTCACCGACTACTCCTCGCTGATGTTCGACTTCGCCCTGACCGGCCGCCCGATGCTGTTCCACACCCACGACCTGGCGCACTACCGCGACACCCTGCGCGGCTTCTGCTTCGACTTCGAGGCGCGCGCCCCCGGCCCGCTGATCCCCGGCGCCGCCGGACTCGTCGAGGCGCTGCGCGATCCGGAGCGCGCCACCAGGGGGCACGCGCGGGCGTACGAGGCGTTCCGCCGGGACTTCTGCGACCTGGAGTGCGGGCACGCGGCGGCGGACGTGGCCGACCGCATGCTCCGGGGACCCGAAGGCATTCCGCCCGAGTCGTTCGAATGATGGGGGAATACGGACGCCCGTACGACCCCGCAGGGAATCGGCGTGGCGATCCGCTCACCGGGAAGCAGCGTTGTGTCGCTCAGCGTCCACGGGTTGCTACGTTCTGCTTTCATGGGTATCCGAATGCGGTGCGAAAACTGGAGCGTGCGACGAGCGAGAACGGTCGTGCTCGTCGCCGCCGCCGTGGGTCTTCTCACCCGAATGCTGATCGCGGCCAACAAACCCGGACCGGCCGACGTGCACATCTTTCGTGGTTTCGCCGTGGCCGTCGCGCGGTACGGCCCCATTCGGATCTACGAACAACCGCTTCCGGGGCTGCCCGTCTACAACCATCCGCCCCTGGCCGGGTGGATGCTGCTCGGTCTGAACGAACTCTCCGAACTCGGAATCCCGTTCGGAAGTCTGATCAGGGCGCCCGCCTCGATCGCCGATTTCTGCTGCGCGCTCCTCGTCTTCGAAATCGTGCGCCGGCGGCGCTCCTCGGGCGCGGCGGTCGCCTGCGGGGTGGGCGTCGCCCTCAGCCCCGTACTGATCGCCACCTCCGGCTACCACGGCAACACCGACGCGGTCGCGATCACCTTCGCCCTGGCCGCCGCCCACCTCCTCGTGGACCGGAAGGCACCGTTGGCCGCGGGGCTGGCCGCGGCGCTCTCGATCAGCGTCAAGTTCATCCCCGTGGTGACGCTCCCGGCGCTGTTCGTCGTCGCGCTGCGGGCGGGCCGCCCGGCCCTCCTCCGCTTCACCGCCGCCTTCACGGCCCTGATCGCCCTCGTCTGGGGGCCGGTTCTGGCGACCGTGCCGCAGCACCTCGAGGAGAACGTCCTGGAGTACGCGGGCGGCGACCACCGCCTCTGGGGCATCGTCCGGTTCGCCGACCTGGCCGGGCTGCCGGACTCGTTCATCACCTTCGTCCAGGGCGACGGGCACTTCCTGTTCGTGCTGGCCTGCGTGGCGGCCGGGGTGTGGCTGGCCCTGCTGCGGCCCGCGCAACTGCCCGTCGTCGTCGCCTTCACGATGGGGCTGCTGCTGCTCCTGTCCACCGCGTCCGCCCTCCAGTACCTGACCTGGGCGGCGGCCGGTCTCTTCGTCATCGGCTTCTGGGAGGGCGCCGCGTACAGCTGCCTGCTCGGCCTGACCGCGCTCCTCGGCTACATGGGGCGTTCCGCCGTGCGCTGGAGCGAGACCGTGATGCACCTGGGGGAGGCGGGCTGGGCCGTCCTCGCCGTCGGCCTCGCCTGCGGGGTCCGCGCGATCCTCGCCGCGACGCCGTCCGCGCCCGCCCCGCCGTGCGCCGCCGGGCCCGCCCCCCTCACCGCCCCCCGCGCCTCGCGGCCCGCCGGTTCCCCCCTCAGGTGACCACCACCGGGCCCCGGGCCCCGCCCCACCGGGCGGACACCGGGTTCCCGGCCCCGAGCAACCGAGCACCGAGCACAACTGGAGAACGTTCCGTGAAGGAAAGCCCGAGCCCCAGGATCGGCATCCTGGTGGTCGCGTACAACGCCGAGACGACGCTGGAGAGGACCCTCGACCGCATCCCGCAGGACTTCCGGTCCAAGGTCGCCGAGATCCTCATTCTCGACGACGCGAGCCATGACGCGACCTTCACCGCGGGCTGTCGCTGGTCGCAGACGGAGGGAATGCCGCGGACCGTCGTCATGCGGCACACGAAGAACCTCGGATACGGCGGGAACCAGAAGGCCGGTTACGCCCTGGCAGCCGCCCACGGACTCGACATCGTCGTACTGCTGCACGGCGACGGGCAGTACGCCCCCGAATTCCTGCCCGAGATGGTCGCGCCGATCGAACGCGGCGAATGCGAGGCCGTCTTCGGTTCGCGGATGATGAAATCCGGATCCGCCCTCAAGGGCGGCATGCCGATGTACAAATGGCTCGGCAACCGTATTCTCACGCGGGCGGAGAACCGCCTACTCGGCTCGCGGCTCACCGAATTCCACTCCGGATACCGCGCCTACAGTGTCGCCGCGCTGGGGAAACTGCCGATCGACCGGAACACCGACGCGTTCGATTTCGACACGCAGATCATCGTCCAACTGCTCGACGCCGGAATGCGGATCAAGGAGATCCCCGTCCCCACCTACTACGGCGACGAGATCTGCTACGTCAACGGCATGAAATACGCGAAGGACGTCATCAAGGATGTCCTCGAATACCGGCTCGCCGTCAAGGGATTCGGTACCTGCCCCTGGATCCCCAAGCCCGTCGAGTACGCGTTCAAGGAGGGCGACGGCTCCTCGCACGCCGTCATCCTGGAACGGATGCGCGGGCTGCCGCCCGGCCGGGTCCTCGATCTCGGCTGCTCCGGAGGGCTGTTCGCGCAGCGCCTCGAAGCCCTCGGCCACGAGGTGACGGGTGTCGACTACGTCGAGGTCCCCGGCGTGCGCGAGAAGTGCACCCACTTCCACCTCGCCGACCTGGAGACGGGACTCCCCCCGGAGGCGGGCACCGGCTACGACTACGTGGTCGCCGGCGACGTCATCGAGCACCTCTCCCGGCCCGAACGGGTCCTCGCCGAGGTCGCGACCGTGCTGCGGCCCGGCGGCCATGTGCTGCTCTCCGTACCGAACTTCAGCCACTGGTACTCCCGGCTGCGGGTCGCGCTCGGGGTCTTCGACTACGACCGGCGCGGCATCCTCGACGAGACCCATCTGCGCTTCTTCACCCGGGCCAGCCTGCGCCGCACCGTCCGCGGCGCCGGGTACGACGTCCTCGACCTCACGTCCACCGGGGCGCCGTTCTGGGCGCTGCTCGGCGGCGGGCCGCTCCCCGCGGTCCTCGGCGGGCTGTCGAAGCTGCTCACCCGGATCCGGCCGACGCTGTTCGGCTATCAGCACGTCGCCCTGCTCACCCCGCACGCGGCCGAGACGATCATCGCTGGAGAGCACGTCGATGTACAGGACATCCTCAACCGACAGTACGTACCCGCCGACCGGGTCGGCGTCTGAGACGCGCGGGCCGGTGACCGGGGCGGCCCGCCCGGCGCAGGAAGCGGTCGCACCGGATGCGGCCGTACCGGAAGCTGCCGGGTCCGTGTCCGAGGCCACCGTCCCCCGCCCCACCCCCGCCCCGGAGGCCGGGACGCCGGCCACCGCAGTCAGGAGCAAGACCTTGACCGTCCCCAGTCTGATGCTGCTGCTGTTCGCCGTGTTCTCGTCGGCGGGCGGCCAGATCATGCTCAAGCACGGGATGAAGGGGGCCGCTGCCGCCGCGCACGGCGGCGGATCCGTCGTCCTGCGCGCCGCGACCAGCCCCTGGGTCGTCCTCGGCCTGCTGGTCTTCGCGGTGTCCGCCGTCGCCTGGATGACCACCCTGGCGACGGTGCCGCTGTCCATCGCCTACCCGTTCAACGCGCTCGGCTACCTGCTGATCGTGCTGGCCGGGGCGACCGTGCTGCACGAGCGGACCTCGCTGTGGACCTGGGGCGGCTCGCTGCTCGTGGTCGTCGGCCTGATCACGGTGATGGCGGGCCAGCGACGCTGACCGCGTCGCCGGACGGGTTCCGTTCCGGGAGGGCCCGTCCGGCGACCGGCTCCGCCGCCTCGCCCAGCAGCACCCGGCGCACCACCCGCTCGGCGGCGCGCCCGTCGTCGTACGGGCAGAACCGGGCCCGGAACGCGGCCCGCAGCTCCTCGTTCGCCGGGCGGCACCGGCTGCCGTCGAGGAAGATCCGGATCGGTTCGCCGGTGTTCGTGGAGACCGCCCCCGGGGTGTCGCCGGGTCTGCCGGACAGCAGGCGTACCGTGTCGCCGCCGCTTCGCCGGTACGTCACCCGCGCCCGCGCCGCCGCCTCACCGCGCGCGTGCCGTCGTCAGCCGTACGCGTGCCGTCGTCGCTACTTCACCGCGCCCGCCATCACACCGGAGACGAACTGGCGCTGGAAGGCGAAGAACACGGCCAGGGGGATGACCATCGACACGAAGGCACCGGGCGCCAGCACGTCGATGTTGTTGCCGAACTGCCGCACCTGCTGCTGGAGCGCCACCGTGATCGGCGGCGAACCGGAGTCCGCGAAGATCAGTGCGACCAGCATGTCGTTCCACACCCAGAGGAACTGGAAGATGCCGAGCGAGGCGATCGCCGGACCGCCCAGCGGCATCACGACCCGGGTGAACAGCCGGATCTCGCCCGCCCCGTCGAGCCGTGCCGCCTCCAGCAGCTCCCTCGGGATCTCCGCGAAGAAGTTCCGCAGCAGGAAGATCGCGAAGGGCAGGCCGAAGGCGGTGTGGAAGAGCACCACGCCGAGCGTCGTCTCGAAGATCCCGATCGCGCCGAAGAGCTTCGAGACCGGTACGAGGGCGACCTGCACCGGCACCACCAGCAGCCCCACCACGACCAGGAACCACCAGTCGCGGCCGGGGAAGTCCATCCAGGCGAAGGCGTATCCGGCCAGCGAGCCGAGCACGACGACGAGAACGGTCGCCGGAACGGTGATCAGGACCGTGCTCAGGATGGAGTGGGTGATCGTCGAGTTGTCCAGCAGCCGGGCGTAGTTGTCGAAGGTGATCTGCGACGGGGCGGTGAAGACCTTCCACCAGCCGTCGGCGGCGATGTCGTCCGCACCACGCAGCGAGGAGAGCAGCAGCCCGACGGTCGGCATCAGCCAGAACAGGCCCACCAGGACGAGGAAGACGCGCATCGCGCCGCCCCCGGCGCGGGCCGCGACGCGGGCGGCGAGGGACCGCTCGGCCCGCACCGGCCCGGCCTCGGCGGACGTGGTCGAGGCGGGCGTCATCGGCGCCCCTCCTTCCGGATGCGGCGGATGTTGACGTACATCACCGGGAGCACCAGCAGCAGCAGGAGCACGGCGATGGCGCTGCCGATGCCGAGGTCCGCCTCCGTGCCGAACGAGGAGCGGTAGAGCTGGAGCGCCAGCACGTTCGCGTCCGCCAGCGAGGAGCCCGGCGCGATGATGAAGACCAGGTCGAAGACCTTCAGGACGTTGATCATCAGTGTGACCAGCACCACCGAGAGGACCGGAGCGAGCATCGGCACCGTGATCCGGCGGAACACCTGCCACTCGTTCGCGCCGTCCACCCGGGCCGCTTCGAGGAGTTCACGCGGCAGGCCGGCCAGGCCGGCGGCGATCAGCACCATCGCGAACCCGGCCCACATCCATATGTAGGAGCCGATGATCGCCGGGGTGACGAGGGTCGGGCCGAGCCATTCGACCCCGTTGTACGGCTCCCTGAAGTTCGATGCGGGCAGCCGGAGCCCGGCGCCGTCGGCGGAGGCGGGCAGGGTGAACACCCCGTCCGCGCCGGCCTTCGCGGAGGCCACCACCTTGCCGTCCTTGACCGCCTGGACCTCGATGCCCCGAAGCCCCAGCTCCTTGGCGTCGATGACGTTCGGCCGTCCGCCGCCGCCCTTGGTGAAGTCGAGCCACGCGGTGCCCGTGACCTTCCCGGGCTCCGCCTTCGCGGCGCTCGCGGGTTCCGCGTCCGACGGCATCTTCGCCGGGGCCACGCCGACCAGCGGCAGGCGCACCGTCTCCCCGGCCCGTACCGGCGCCTTGGTGACGAACGAGCCGCCGCCGCCCGGCTTCAGCGGGTGGACCGGCAGCGGATGCGCGTTCGGGTAGCCGGCCGACTCGGCGAAGGTGTCGTGCACCCCCACCCAGACGGCGTTGGCGACCCCGCGCTCCGGGGCCTGGTCGTACACCAGCCGGAAGATGATCCCGGCGGCGAGCATCGAGATCGCCATCGGCATGAAGACGACCAGCTTGAACGCGGTGCCCCAGCGGATCCGCTCGGTCAGCACCGCGAAGATCAGCCCGAGGGCCGTGGCGACGGTCGGCGCGAACACGACCCAGATCGCGTTGTTCCTGATCGCCGTACGGATCGTCTCGTCCGTGAACAGTGCCTTGTAGTTGTCGAGTCCGGCGAATCCCGTGCCCGCCTGGTCGAGGAACGACCGGTGGACGGAGTATCCGATGGGATAGACCACGAGCGCGCCGAGCAGCACCAGAGCCGGTGCCAGGAAGAGCGCGGCGACGACCCGGCGGGTGCCGGTCACACCCCGGGGGCGGCGTCCCGGGGAGCCGGACGGGGCGCCGTCGGGGGCGGGCGCCGGACCCGCGCCCCGGCCGCCGGACGGCTTTCGGCGGGCGGGCATCGACGGGCGCGCGGACGAATGCGTGTCGGCGGGGGGCACCTCGTCGGCGCCCCCCGCTGCGGCTGTCGTCATCGCGTCAGCTCTTGTACGCGCCGGCCGCGTCGGACTCCAGTCTCGCCTGGGTCCCCGCGATGTCCTTCGGGTTCTTCAGGAAGTCCTGGAGGGTCTTCCACTCACCCTTCCCGGGCGTCCCGCCGAACGACTGCGGGGCCTGGTCGGACATGTCGAACCGGACCGCGTCGCCCGCCGCGACCAGTGCCTTCGCCATGGTGCGCTGCACCTCGTTCGGGTACGCGGCGGCGTCCAGTGCCTTGTTCGGCGAGATGAAGCCGCCCTGCTCGGCCATGATCTTCGCCGCGTCGACCGAGCCCAGCCAGGTCAGCAGGGCCTGCGCGCCCTTGCCGTCCTTGAGGGCGACCGCCGCGTCGCCCCCCGTCACCACGGGGGACTCGGCGCCGACGGCCGGGAACGGGAACACCTTCGCGTCGGTCCCGATCTTCGCCTTCGTCTGCGCGATGTTGACGCCCACGAAGTCGCCCTCGAAGACCATCGCCGCCTTGGGCTGGTCACCACCGGTGAAGGTCTGGGTGACCGAGGCGGGGAACTCCGTCTGGAGCGCGCCGTCGGCGCCGCCCGCGATCAGCGACGGCTTGCCGAACAGCTCGGCGAGGGTGGTCAGGGCGTTCTTGACGGACGGGTCCGTCCACTTGATCTCGTGCTTGGCCAGCTGGTCGTACTTCTCCGGGCCCGCCTGGGAGAGGTAGACGTTCTCGAACCAGTCGGTGAGGGTCCAGCCGTCCGCGCCGCCGACCGAGACCGGGGCGACGCCCGAGGCGGAGACCGTCTCGGCGGTCGCGAGGAAGTCCTTCCAGGTCTTCGGCTCGGACGCGCCCGCGTTCTCGAACGCCTTGGCGTTGTACCAGATCAGGGACTTGTTGGCGGCCTTGAAGTACACCGCGTACTGGGTGCCGTCCACCGTGCCGAGGTCCTGCCAGACCTTGGCGTAGTTCTTGGTCAGCTGGGCCCGGGCCTCGGCCCCGACCGGCTTCGCCCACTTCTTCTCGGCGGCCTGCTGGATCGCGCCGACCTGCGGGATCATCGCGACGTCCGGCGGCTGACCGCCCGCGATCTTCGTACCGAGGAAGTTGATGATCGGATCCTGCGCCGGGACGAAGGTGACCGTCGCCCCCGTGCGCTTCTCGAACTCCTTGAGCACCTTGACGAAGTTGGCCTGCTCCGCCCCCGTCCAGACCGCCGCGACCGAGAGCTTCTCGCCGTCCAGCTTCGGCAGGGCCAAGCCCGACGAGCTTTCCCCGCCGCTTCCGGAGTCCGGGCCGGACTTTCCTTTTCCGCTGTCGTCGTTGCCGCCGCAACCGGTGAGGGCCAGTGCGCCGATGGCGGTGAACACCACGGCGGCTCTGCTGATCCGATGGGTCGTGCGCATAGCTTCCCCGTCTCTCACGTCGTCGTGTGCGCACAGTCCTACGCCGGGACCACGGGTGCCGCAATACCGCTTCGGGCGGCAACTCCTTGATCGTGATGGGCTCGTGACGTGCCGTCAGTGCCGATGTGGAGCACTCGCGCGCTCCCGGGACGGTGCCGGGGCGGGAGCGCGCGGGCCGGGAGCGGGTGGGACCCGGGCAGGGCTGAACCGACCCGGGCGGGCCACCCGTTCGCGGACGGGGTGGAAGCGGACGGGGTCCGGGCAGGCTGGGCGGTCAGGAGCGGACGGGGCCGAGCGGGGCCACCGGGTCGGCGTTCACCGACCGGGCCGCCCGCTCCAGCGCACTGGCCAGCAGCGCCAGGTCCGTCGGACCGTTGCCCAGCTCACGGACCGGGCGTCGGGCCGGTGGATCGCCCATCCGCTCCCAGTCCAGCGGGACGACAGTGGGGCGCGACGTCGCCGTGCGCGGTATGCGTCCCGTCACCCTGCCGCCCTGGAACGGGGTCACCCGCCCGTCCGGATGGCCCAGGCGGCCACGTCCGGGCGCCGGGTCCTCCGGCGAGCGCGGGACGGCCGGGGCGTCGAGCACGATGCGCAACCGGGCCCCCTGCGCGAGGTCCGTGTCCTCCGTACGCTCCGGGCAGGACGACGCCGCGACCAGATGGACGCCGAGCCGACCGCCCTCCCGCGCCACAGCCTCCAGGGCCCGCACCACCGAACCGGCGGCGGGACGGCCCGGACTGCCGAGCGCGGGCGCGACCAGCGCGTCGAAGTCGTCGACCAGGACGACGAGCCGGGGCAGCGGGGACGGCCCGGGGACCGCGGACCGCGCACCGGCGGGGCGCAGCCGGAGCGTCCCGCTCATCGGGGAGTCCACGTCACCGCGCTGTTCGGCGGCGCTCGGCGGACGCTGACCGACCAACCGCCGTGCCGGCTCCCGCCGTTGGTGCCAGCCGCCGAAGTCCTCCTCGCCCAGCAGTTCGGCGCGCCGCTTCAGCTCGCCGCCCAGCGCCTGCGCGAACTCCCGCATCCGTACCGGATCGCTGGCCACCAGATGCGTGAAGGCATGCGGGAGCTCGGCGCACGGGGCCAGGCCCTCGCCGCGCTCGGCACCGGCTCCGTCGACCAGCACGATGCCGAGCCGGTCGGGCCGGTCGGCGGCGGCCAGCGACGCGGCGACGGCGCGCAGCAGCTCCGTACGTCCGCTGCCGGGCGGGCCCTCGACGAGGAGATGAGGGCCCTCCTCCGTCAGGTCCACGCCGACCGCGCCCCGGGGCCCGGCACCGAGCACCACGAAGGGGCGGCCGAAGGCGGAGGTGGGGGCGGAGGCTCCGCGACCCCGCACGGCCGCGGCCGTGCCCGTCCCGGCTCCTGTTCCCGTGTCCGCCCCGGTGCTCGCGCCCGCGTGCGCGGCCACTGGGCTACGCCCTGCCGTGGTTCCGCCCGTGCCGTTCCACGCACCCGCCCCGGTGACGGTGCGGGAGCGGGGGGCCGGTGCGGGCGACCCGCCGTAGCGTCCGCCGCTGACCCGGGGGGTGCCGGCATCGGGGTACGGGGTGCGCCCGGAGTCCCGGTCCTCGCGCGCCCCGCGCCCCTCGTCGGCTTCCGGCGTGCCGTGGGCGCCGTGGGTCCCGCGCGCGTCGTCGCGGGTCAGGCCGTGGCTCACCGTGCCGACGTGCGTGACGGTGTCGCTGCCGGGGTACGCGGAGCGCCCCGCACCGGGACCGTATCCGCCGGGTCCGGACGGCGGGCCGAGGACCGAGCGCTGGGCACCCACGCGGGGGGTGACGCCGCGCGACTGCTGGGCGGGGTGGCGCGTACGGCCCGAACCGGGGTCGTCCGGTTCGGCCGCGCCCGTACCGCCACCGGCGCCCGCGGGGCCGACCGGACGGCGGGCCGCGGCGGACGCGGCGGCCGCCGCGGTCATCGGGGGCATGGGGGGCCGTTCGTCCGCCGCGGACGCCCAGCGGGCCATCAGGGAGGCCGGGGTGGCCCGGGCCAGGCCCAGTTCGTCCAGCAGCCGGGCGGAGAGCGGCAGCGCGGTCGCCGCGGTCCCGCCGTGCGCCGACGCCGCGGCGTCCGTGCGCAGCGGGGCCAGGGCCCGGCCGAACCGCTCGGCCCAGTGCGCCGAGACCGCGTCCACCGCGGCGACCGTGCCGCGGCCCGCCGCCCGGCCGTCGGCCGTGCGCAGCAGCCGCAGGGCCGACGCCACGTCGCCGCTCAGCATCGCGACCGCCCCGCACTCGCGGAACGCGATCGAGGCGCGGCAGGCGGCCTCGTACGTCGCCGCGACCGGCGAGCTGGGCGTGGCGGCCGGGGTCTCGGCCAGACAGATCGGATGGATCCCTGCGGCGGCACCGGCGGCGGCCAGCCGGGCGGTGCTCTCGCGCAGTGCCGCCGACCCGGGGTCCCCGTCGACGATCAGAATGGTGAACGGCCCCGCGTACCGCGCGGCGGCCTCCGCGATCGTGGCCCGGTCCAGGCTCGCCCAGCCGGACCCGAGCGGGCCCTCGTCCAGCCGCCGGACCAGCTCGGCCGTGCGGGCGACGGCCTGCTCGCGGTCGTACGCGAGGAGCAGCCGGCAGTCCTGGCCGCGCGTCGGACGCACGTGCGGCAGCCAGCCCAGCCAGGCCCACTCGCGCCTGCGTTCCTCGGCGCCGCGCGCCCGGTCCGCGCTGATCAGCACGATCTCCAGACCGGCGGGGGAGTGCAGCGCCGCGAGCTGCGCCACCACCGAACGGGCGAGCCCGGCGAGCCGGTCCCGCGGCCCGGCCAGCCCGAGCGAGCCGGCCTCCCGCAGCCCCACGGTCACCGGCACGGCGGGCAGCTCGGCCCGGTCGGTCGTGCCCAGCCGCACCACGAGCGCCTCCGGGTGCGCGGTGCCGCGCTCCCAGAGCCGGGGGCCGGGGCCGAGCGCGGTCAGCAGCACGGCCGCGGGATCGGGCCAGATGCTTCCCGCCCCCGGCTTCGCGGGGAGTCCGGCGGAGTCCCCGTGCGACGGCATGACCGCGCCCGTGCCGTCGGTTGCCGCCCCGGCGCTCTCGCCCCTGCCGCCCGCGAGCCGACGCGCCCAGGCGCCTATCCCGCCTTTCCGGGGCGCCTCGCCCTCCGGAGGGGCGGAGGCGGGGCCGGCGGCGGTGTCCGAGGGGCTCGAAGCGCCGCCCGGGAAGCCGGAGGGGGCGGGGCGACGGCCGGTCGCGGCGCCGCCGTGCCCTCCGTCACCGCCCTCCCGGGCGGCATGCGCCGCCGCCCCGTGTCCGGTTCCGGAGCCGTGCCCGGCCCCGGAATCACGACCCGCCCCGTGTCCGGACCCGTGTCCCGTCCCGGCGAAGACCCCCGGGGCGTACGCATGGCCGGAATCACGGCCGGAATCGTGCTCGTCGGCCGCGTCCGACGTGCCGGACACCCGCAGGTGCCCCTCGCCGTCCGGCGCCGTCGCCAGCGTCGGTGTGCGCGCGCCGGAGGTCAGCAGGAGCGTCGACTCGCCGAGCCGCAGCAGGGCGCCGGGGTTCAGCCGGACCGGACGCTCGCGGACCGGCCTGCCGTCGAGCAGGGTGCCGTTGGTGGACCCCAGGTCCGTCACCGAGACCAGCCCGTTCTCGGCGACCGTCACCGCGCAGTGCAGCCGCGAGACGTCGGGGTCGTCGAGCGGGACGTCCGCGTCGGCGGAGCGGCCGATGCTGATCCGGCCGCCGTGCAGCAGATGGACCCCGCCCGCGTCGGGCCCCGCGACCACGTGCAACTGGGCCGGAACGGCCTCGTCCCCGGCGTCGTCCTCTCCCGGGACCTGGAGCGAGAGCACGGCCCCGTCGACCAGCGGGGGCTCGCCCAGCGCGCACCGCTGCGCGTCGAGCCGCTCGCGCCCGGCGAACAGCACCACGGCACCGCCGCCGGCCGGCCCGTCGGACCCGGAGACGGCCGAGGCCAGCCCGGGCGCCACGGCGGCGAGCGCCGTCCCCGGCGGGGCGGTGACCAGCACGTCACAGGCGCGCGCCGGGGTCTGGCCGCTGCGCGGCGCGAGGACGGTCAGCCGGATCTGCATCGCCGTCAGCGGTCCCTTCTGCGCGGGGCGCCGAGCAGGGGGAACGCCCTGTTGATCTCCCCCCACCCGGCACGGACGCGTCGTCCGGTACAGGATCGTCACGGGCCGCGGGGTTTCCCCTCCCACAGTCCGTGCTCCACGCATCCTCGCACCTGTCACCGACAGTCCGCCCGGCGACCGCCGGAAAATGATCTTGATTGGTCGAGTGTGCGCCCATAAGTGCTCGCCCATAGTGCCCGCCCAGGTGCCGCTCGCGGCGCGCTCCGCGGCCCCGCGAACGTTCCGGCGCCCTGACCCGGAGCCGTTCCGCCACCGGAACCGTCCAGTCGGCGCCCGCCCGGTCCGTGCCCGGCGGCCGTTCGGCCCGCGTGCGGCAACCATCGGCCGAAAAGGAGCGTCTTGTTCCGCGACGGCGCGGAACCGGACTGCGTCCGGCCGCCCTTCGGGCGACGGCGCCGGTTTGACGACAGCCTCTAGAGTGGGCCGGGACTCCGGGTGCGAATCCGGGACCACCGTGAACACCACGATCTGCAGGGAGCGCATGACGTGCGGCCGGTAGGCAGCAAATACCTGCTTGAGGAGCCGCTGGGGCGCGGCGCCACGGGCACCGTCTGGCGGGCCCGCCAGCGGGAGACCGCGGGTGCCGAGGCAGCCGTCGCCGGCGAGCCCGGCGAGACCGTGGCGATCAAGGTCCTGAAGGAGGAGCTCGCCAACGACGCGGACGTCGTGATGCGGTTCCTGCGCGAGCGCTCGGTGCTGCTCCGGCTCACCCACGAGAACATCGTGCGCACCCGCGACCTGGTCGTCGAGGGCGATCTCCTCGCTCTCGTCATGGACCTGATCGACGGCCCCGACCTGCACCGGTACCTCCGCGACAACGGCCCGCTCACCCCGGTCGCCGCCGCCCTGCTCACCGCGCAGATCGCGGACGCGCTCGCCGCCAGCCACGCCGACGGCGTGGTCCACCGCGACCTGAAGCCCGCCAACGTCCTGCTCGACGAGCGCGACGGCGCGATGCGCCCCATGCTCACCGACTTCGGCATCGCGCGCCTGGCCGACTCCCCGGGCCTCACCAGGACCCACGAGTTCGTCGGCACGCCCGCCTACGTCGCACCCGAGTCCGCCGAGGGCCGGCCGCAGACCTCGGCCGTCGACATCTACGGCGCGGGCATCCTGCTGTACGAGCTGGTCACCGGCCGCCCGCCGTTCGCCGGCGGCACCGCCCTCGAAGTCCTGCACCGGCACCTCAGCGAGGAGCCCCGCCGCCCCACCACCGTCCCAGAACCGCTCTGGACGGTCATAGAGCGTTGCCTGAGCAAGGACCCGGACCGACGCCCCAGCGCCGAGAACCTGGCCCGCGCGCTGCGCACCGTCGCGGCCGGCATCGGCGTCCACGCCAGTGCCGCCGAGATCGCCGCGGCCGACGGGGTGGGGGCTCTGCTCGCCCCCGACCCGTCGCCCGCGCCCGTGCCGGAGACCCCCGGCGCCGCCGACCCGACGCAGGTGCTGCCGAGCAACGCCGGTTCGTACGACCCCGACGGGGCGACCAGTGTTCTGCCTCACACCTCCGGCCAGGGCGGGCAGGGCGGCCAGGCCGACCCGACCACGGTCATGCCGCCTGTGCCCCCGCGTCCGGACGGCCCCCCGCAGCCCGAGGACCCGCACCCCTGGCAGTCCCAGCTCCGGGCCGCCCGTGACCGCAACGAGCAGACGCAGGTCCAGTACCTCGACCCCAGCCAGGACCCGCTGCGCCGTCGCCCTCAGCGGCCCCAGCCGCAACAGCAGCCTCGCCCGCAGCACCGGCCGCAGCGAGCACAGCAGCCGCCGCAGCACCAGCCGTACCCGCCGCAGCAGTACCCCCCTCAGCAGTACGCCCCGCAGCCGTACCAGCCGCAGCCCCAGCCCCAGCAACCCCCGCCGCCGCCTCCGCAGCGCCAGCAGTACGCGCCCCCGCAGCAGCCCGCGCCCCGTCCGCCCCGCGAGCCGCGGCAGCGCAGCGCCAACCCGATGCGCATCCCCGGCCTCGGCTGCCTCAAGGGCTGCCTGTTCACGCTGGTCCTGCTCTTCGTCGCGGGCTGGCTGATCTGGGAGCTGACCCCGCTCCAGGACTGGATCGGCCAGGGCAAGAGCTACTGGCAGGCGATCAGCGACACGGTCTCCAACATCACCGACTGGATCTCCAAGCTCGGTGGCAGTGGCAGTGGCAGTGACAGTGGCAACGGCGGTGCGGGCACCGGCCCCTGAGCCGTCGTCCGACGCGACGACGGCGTCGGCACGTCATCAACTCTGTAGCTATGTCGACTTCCGCGGGACGGAATCCCCCGTGATTCCACCGCAATTCGCCCGCGGAAGCGAGGGCTGGCACCATCCCGGGCACTCAACCCCCCGGCCGACGCGTAACTTTGTCGACCGGGGGTCATGAGTGACGGTCCATCGCCAGCCGCTGAGGGAGCAGTCTTGGCACGGAAAATCGGCAGCCGGTACACCGCCCACCAGATCCTGGGGCGCGGCAGCGCCGGCACGGTGTGGCTCGGCGAGGGGCCCGAGGGCCCGGTGGCCATCAAGCTGCTCCGCGAGGACCTCGCGTCCGACCAGGAGCTCGTGGGCCGCTTTGTCCAGGAACGCACCGCGCTGCTCGGCCTGGACCACCCCCGCATCGTCGCCGTCCGCGACCTCGTGGTGGACGGCAACGACCTCGCCCTGGTCATGACCCTGGTGCGCGGCACGGACCTGCGCACCCGCCTCGACCGTGAACGCCGCCTCGCGCCCGAGGCCGCGGTCGCGATCATCGCGGACGTCGCCGACGGCCTGGCCGCCGCGCACGCCGCCGGAGTGGTCCACCGCGACGTCAAACCGGAGAACATCCTCCTCGACATGGAGGGCCCGCTCGGCCCCGGCAACGCGCACCCGGCCCTGCTCACCGACTTCGGCGTGGCCAAGCTGATCGACACCCCGGGCCGCACCAGAGCCAGCAAGATCATCGGCACGCCGGACTACCTGGCCCCCGAGATAGTCGAGGGCCTCCCGCCCCGCGCCGCAGTCGACATCTATGCCCTCGCGACCGTCCTGTACGAACTCCTCGCCGGCTTCACCCCGTTCGGCGGCGGACACCCCGGCGCCGTGCTGCGCCGCCACGTGACGGAGACGGTCGTCCCCCTCCCCGGCATCCCCGAGGAACTCTGGCAGCTCCTCGTCCAGTGCCTGGCCAAGGCCCCGGCCTCCCGGCTGCGCGCCTCCGAGCTCGCGTCCCGGCTGCGCGAGACGCTCCCGCAACTGGCCGGCATCCCGCCGCTGGACGTCGACGAGCCCGGCACCGAGCCCGAGCCCCGGACGTGCGACGAGGAGCCGTACGCCCCCGCCTCCGAGGAGCCCCGCCGCCGCGGCGCGGTCCCGCTGGTCCCCGGCTCGTCCACGGACTCCAACCGCGACACCCACACCAGCATGCGCGTCCCGGCCCCCGACGAGCTCTCCGGCGGCCCCCGCGGCACCGCCCGCGCCCCGCGCTCCCCGGGCGCGCCCCGCCCCGGCTCGGCCCGCAACAAGTCCGCGGCCGTCCGCAAGCGCCGCCTCACCCTGGGCGCCGCCGCCCTGGTGCTGGCGGTGGCGCTGGGCGTGGGCGGCCGGCTGGCGCTGAGCGGCGACTCCTCGGACGCGCCCCCGCAGGACACGGAGAGCTCGGCCCCGGCGATCCCCTGAGCCGGGGCGCCCAGGCCCGCCCCGGACCCGTCGCACGCGCGGCGCACCCCCGCCCCCGTCGCCCTCCACCCGCCGACCGCTCCCGGACCCGTCGCACGCGCGGCGCACCCGGCCGCCGAGCCATCACCGCGGCCGTCAGCACGTGCGCCGACGGCACGCGACGAGCGGCGTCACGGAGTCGTGAGCGGAGGCGCCGAAGGGAATGCGACGAGCGGCCTTGGCGGGACGCGCTCGGCGGCGTCACCGAGACGTGATCATGCGGCCCGGGGAAGGTCCGCTCCGACAGCCGTTACGCTGGACCCGTGGCAGTCGTCGATATTTCCGAAGAGCTGAAGTCCCTCTCCTCGACCATGGGGTCCATCGAGGCCGTCCTGGACCTGGATGCGCTGAGGGCGGACATCGCCGCGCTCGAGGAGCAGGCGGCCGCGCCCTCCCTCTGGGACGACCCCGAGGCGGCGCAGAAGATCACCAGCAGGCTTTCGCACCTCCAGGCCGAGGTCCGCAAGGCCGAGGCCCTCCGCGCCCGCATCGACGATCTCGGAGTCCTCTTCGAGCTCGCCCAGGACGAGGGCGACGCCGACACGCTGGCCGAGGCCGAGGCCGAGCTGGACGCCGTCAAGAAGGCGCTGGACGAGATGGAGGTCCGTACGCTCCTCTCCGGCGAGTACGACTCCCGCGAGGCCCTGGTCAACATCCGGGCCGAGGCGGGTGGCGTGGACGCGGCGGACTTCGCCGAGAAGCTCCAGCGCATGTACCTCCGCTGGGCCGAGCAGCACGGCTACAAGACCGAGGTCTACGAGACGTCGTACGCGGAGGAGGCCGGCATCAAGTCGACCACCTTCGCCGTCCAGGTCCCGTACGCCTACGGCACGCTCTCCGTCGAGCAGGGCACCCACCGGCTCGTCCGGATCTCGCCCTTCGACAACCAGGGCCGCCGCCAGACGTCCTTCGCGGGCGTCGAGGTGCTGCCCGTGGTCGAGCAGACCGACCACATCGAGATCGACGAGTCCGAGCTGCGCGTCGACGTGTACCGCTCCTCCGGCCCCGGCGGCCAGGGCGTCAACACCACGGACTCCGCGGTGCGCCTGACCCACATCCCGACCGGCATCGTGGTCTCCTGCCAGAACGAGCGCTCACAGATCCAGAACAAGGCGTCCGCGATGAACGTCCTCCAGGCGAAGCTCCTGGAGCGCCGTCGCCAGGAGGAGCAGGCCAAGATCGACGCCCTCAAGGGCGACGGCGGCAACTCCTGGGGCAACCAGATGCGGTCGTACGTGCTGCACCCGTACCAGATGGTCAAGGACCTGCGTACGGAGTTCGAGATGGGCAACCCGGAAGCGGTCTTCAACGGTGAGATCGACGGCTTCCTGGAGGCGGGCATCCGCTGGCGCAAGCAGCGGGAGAAGTAGCGGAGACGGCCGACGAAGGAGCGGCCGGTCCCGGAATCCCCCCCCCCCCCCGCGGGGTTCGGGCACCGGCCGCTTTTCCGTCGGAGCCGTTCACGGCCGGTCCCAAAGGGGAGTTGGGGCCGGGAGCCGCTTGGCGGCTCGACGGGGCGGCCTGGCGAGTGCGTCACAGTCTCGCTTCTGAATGACGGTCAACTGCGAGCAAACCGGTGCACATCGCTTGGAACGGCCTTGACGTAATTCTTAACTGTGGACAGGGTGCTAGAGCAGCATGCGTATGTCCGGGACGGGTGTGAACGGGGGCGGGCGGCATGGCTACGACTCGATGTGGCGCCGTTCGGAGCGAACCCTGCGGAGCCGAGGCCCACATATGGCTGCTCCACTGACGAGAACAGCTACTGGGGGTAGCAACAGATGACCAAGAAGACGCGAGTACGCGTCGCGCGGATCGCCGCCGGTGCGGTGATTGCCGCAGGTGCCTCGCTCACCGCTGCTGGTGCGGCACAGGCCATGGGCAGCGACCTTGGTATCGGCGTGGAGGCCGACGACACGGCGATCAGCGCCCAGGCCGGGCTCACCGGCGAGGCCGACGGTGGCAACGGTGGGGACCCCGGTGGTGTCGACCAGGGTGGCGCCACCGAGGGTGGCACCAATGAAGGTGGCACCAACGAGGGCGGCACCAACGAAGGTGGCACCAACGAGGGCGGCACCAACGAAGGTGGCACCAACGAAGGTGGCACCAACGAGGGCGGCACCAACGAGGGCGGCACCAACGAAGGTGGCACCAACGAGGGCGGCCAGCAGTCCGGCGGTAACGGCAACGGCGGCCAGCAGTCGGGCGGTAATGGCAACGGCGGCAACCAGTCCGGCGGTAACGGCAACGGCGGCAACCAGTCCGGCGGTAACGGCAACGGCGGCCAGCAGTCGGGCGGTAACGGCAACGGTGGCAACCAGTCCGGTGGCCAGCAGTCCGGTGGCAACGGCAACGGCGGCAACGGTTCCTCTGGCACGTCCGGGAGCGGCTCGTCCGGCACCACGGGCAACGCCTCCTCCGGCACCACCGCCGGCGGCGGCGACACCGGTTCCTCCGCCGGTGAGACCGGCACCTGCACCGTCGACCTCGACGGCGCGAAGTGCGCTGACAACACCACCCCGGACTCCGTCGGCAACCAGCCGGTGGAGCAGGGCAAGGGCAAGGACGAGCTCGCCGAGACCGGCGCCGCCGAGACCACGTTCCTGCTGGTCGGCGCCGCGACGATGATCGCCGGAGGCATCGGCTTCCGGATCCTGCCGCGCCTGGTGAACGGTCGTACCGTCGCCTGACGGTGACCGCACCGCGTAACCGCGCGTAAGCACGAAGGGGCCCGGGACGCCGATCGGCATCCCGGGCCCCTTCGCGACACACCCGGCACGCACCCGCCGTGCGCATCCACTCACAGCCCGTACGCGCCCGCCGTACGCGCTCGCTCCGGCGGGCGGACCGGCGCTACACGGTCTGGTGCGCCAGCAGCGCCAGCGCACCCAGCATCACCACCAGCAGGGCCACCAGCGTCACCGGACTCAGCCCCGCGAGAACGCCCTGCTCCTGCTGAAGCCGCTCCCGGTTCGCCCGGCACACGGGGCAGCGGCCCTCGCTCACGGGCGCCGCGCAGTTGGCGCACACCAGTCGGTCATAGGTCATGCGCTTTCCTCCTCCCGCGCGGCGGAGCCGCATGTGCCTTCTCTCCGCGCAACGCTCACGGAAACGCAACCGTTCCCCCTCCCACTGTGCCAGCTCGCGCGGATTTCGGCGCGGCCCGTCCGGGATCACCCGTTCCGTAGCGCTTGCGCCTCGCCCGAGACTGTTGCCGTTCCGCCATAAATCGCCCAACGAAGGACGCGCGCCTGCACGCGTCAGCCGGGTTCGCGTAGTGTCACGCACACCTACTCCCGGCCGACCGTGGTGCATCCGTGATCCGATTCGACAACGTCTCCAAGACCTACCCGAAGCAGAGCCGTCCCGCTCTCCGGGATGTGTCGCTCGATATCGAGAAGGGCGAGTTCGTCTTCCTGGTGGGCTCCTCCGGCTCCGGCAAGTCCACCTTCATGAGACTCATCCTCCGCGAGGAACGCGCCAGCACGGGCTCGGTCCACGTCCTGGGCAAGGACCTCGCCCGCCTGTCCAACTGGAAGGTGCCGCACATGCGCCGCCAGTTGGGCACGGTGTTCCAGGACTTCCGGCTCCTCCCCAACAAGACCGTCGCGCAGAACGTGGCGTTCGCGCAGGAGGTCATCGGCAAGCCGCGCGGCGAGATCCGCAAGGCGGTTCCCCAGGTCCTCGACCTGGTCGGCCTCGGCGGCAAGGAGGACCGGATGCCCGGCGAGCTCTCCGGTGGTGAGCAGCAGCGCGTGGCGATCGCGCGGGCATTCGTGAACCGCCCCATGCTGCTGATCGCGGACGAGCCGACCGGTAACCTCGACCCGCAGACCTCCGTCGGCATCATGAAGCTGCTGGACCGGATCAACCGGACCGGCACCACCGTGATCATGGCGACCCACGACCAGAACATCGTCGACCAGATGCGCAAGCGCGTCATCGAGCTGGAGCAGGGCCGTCTCGTACGTGACCAGGCCCGTGGCGTCTACGGCTACCAGCACTGAGCATCGAGCACTGAAAGGACGCCATGCGCGCCCAGTTCGTCCTGTCGGAGATCGGCGTCGGCCTCCGTCGCAACCTCACGATGACCTTCGCCGTCGTCGTCTCCGTCGCCCTCTCGCTCGCCCTGTTCGGCGGCGCGCTGCTGATGCGCGAGCAGGTCAGCACGATGAAGGACTACTGGTACGACAAGGTCAACGTCTCGATCTTCCTCTGCAGCAAGAGCGATGTGACCTCGACGCCCAAGTGCGCCAAGGGGGCTGTCACGGCCCAGCAGAAGAAGGAGATCGAGGCCGATCTCAAGAAGATGGACGCCGTCCAGACGGTCACGTACGAGTCGGCCGACGAGGCGTACAAGCACTACCAGGAGCAGTTCGGCGACTCGCCCATGGCGGGCAACATCACGCCGGACCAGATGCAGGAGTCGTTCCGGGTCAAGCTGCACGACCCGAAGAAGTACAAGGTCGTCGCCACCGCGTTCGCCGGTCGTGACGGGGTGCAGTCCGTCCAGGACCAGAGGTCCATCCTGGACAACCTCTTCGGGCTGATGAACGGCATGAACGTGGCGGCCGTGTTCGTGATGGTGCTGATGCTGGTGATCGCGCTGATGCTGATCGTGAACACCGTCCGGGTGTCCGCGTTCAGCCGGCGGCGGGAGACCGGCATCATGCGGCTGGTCGGTGCCTCCGGCTTCTACATCCAGATGCCGTTCATCATGGAGGCCGCGTTCGCCGGTCTCATCGGCGGCGTGCTCGCCTGCGTGATGCTGCTGGCCGGGCGGTACTTCCTGATCGACGGCGGCCTGGCACTCCAGAGCAAGCTGACCCTGATCGACTTCATCGGCTGGGACGCGGTCCTCACCAAGCTGCCCCTGGTGCTGGCGATCGGGCTGCTGATGCCCGCCGTTGCCGCTCTCCTCGCGCTCCGCAAGTACCTGAAGGTGTGACGAGTGCCCACCGCGGTGGACGGTCAACCGTCCCGTCCCCCGTGGGGTGTTGTCCTAGACTCGGCGCCATGTCGGGTCCCGTACGGTGTTTCGGGCCCCGCGGCGTACGCCGCGGGGCCGCCCTGACATTGGTCTTCGCGTCCGTGCTGGCCACCGCGGCCGCCACCGGCTCGCTGCCGCGCGACAAGGCGAAGTCTCCGGTTCCGGTGGCCCGTTCCGTCGCCCCCGTCACCTCCTCCGCCGCGTCCACGGCCGGGGCCACCGTCGACGGCGACGAGGTCGCCTCGGCCGCCGCCCGCGCCGTGGCCGACGGCAAGTCCGGTACGGAAGCCGCCGAGAGGGTCGTCAGCCGCAGCGGCGACCGCTGGGGCGCGGTGTACGACGAGCGGCAGTACGAGGAGTTCAGGCAGGCGCTCGACGGTTCGTACACCGGAGTCGGGATCGCCGCGAGGCGCTCGGCCGACGGGCTGCTCGAGGTGGCCCGGGTGCAGCCCGGCGGCCCCGCCGACCTGGCCGGTGTCGAGGCGGGCGACCTGCTCCGCACCATCGACGGTCGGCGGATGGACCGGCGCCCCGTCGCGGAGGCCGTCGCCCTGCTGCGCGGGGACCGGACGGAGGCCGCGGCGGGCAGCACCGTGGTCCTGGGTGTCCAGCGCGGTTCCGTCCTCCGTACGAAGAAGCTGAGCCGGGCCAGGCTCAGCACCGAGGCCGTTACCGTGCGACGGATCGGACCGGCCCGTTCCGCATCCTCCGAGTCCTCCGCGCCCGCCACGCCTTCCGCGGCGGTGCTGATCGACGTCGACTCGTTCACCAGGGGATCGGGGACCGAGGTACGGGACGCGGTCCGCGGAGCCCCGGCCGGGGCCGGGGTGCTGCTCGATCTGCGGGGCAACTCCGGCGGCCTGGTCACGGAGGCCGTCACCGCCGCCTCCGCCTTCCTGGACGGCGGCCTGGTCGCCACGTACGACGTGCGGGGGGAACAGCGGGCCCTCCACGCGGAGCCGGGTGGCGACACCGACCGCCCGCTCGTCGTCCTCGTCGACGGCGGCACGATGAGCGCCGCCGAGCTCCTCACCGGCGCGCTCCAGGACCGGGGCCGCGCCGTCACGGTCGGCTCGCGCACCTTCGGCAAGGGCTCGGTCCAGATGCCCAGCAGGCTCCCGGGCGGTGCGGTGGCCGAGCTGACCGTCGGCCACTACCGCACCCCCGCGGGCCGCGGTGTCGACGGCCGCGGCATCACGCCGGACCTCGTGGTCGGCTCACGGGCCGAGCAGCGGGCCGAGACGGTATTGAGTGGCCTCGGAGGCGGGTCTTAGTGCGAAAATGGCCGCACTATGGCTAAGGAAAAGGACACGGGGCGCAAGCTCATCGCGCAGAACAAGAAGGCGCGGCACGATTACCACATCCTCGACACCTACGAGTGCGGTCTCGTCCTCATGGGCACCGAGGTCAAGTCGCTGCGACTGGGCAGGGCATCCCTGGTGGACGGTTTCGTCCAGATCGACGGCGGCGAGGCGTGGCTGCACAACATCCACGTCCCGGAGTACGTGCAGGGCACCTGGACCAACCACTCGGCGAAGCGGAAGCGCAAGCTGCTGATGCACCGGGCCGAGATCGACAAGCTGGAGTCGAAGGCGAGCGAGACCGGCCACACGATCGTGCCCCTCGCGCTGTACTTCAAGGACAGCCGGGTCAAGGTCGAGATCGCGCTCGCCAAGGGCAAGAAGGAGTACGACAAGCGGCAGACCCTGCGTGAGAAGCAGGACCTGCGGGAGACCAACCGCGCGATCGCGGCGGCGCGGCGGCGCCAGCGCGGCACCCGCTGAGCCGGGGCGCGCACGCCGGGCCGGCCGAGGCCGGCGAGCGGAAGCCGGAGGACGGGAGCCCGAGGGCGGCGGAGGCCGGCGGCGGAAGGCGTACGGCCGGGCCCGCGGGAATAGGCTGGCATGGTCGTGCGTTGGTCACGTACGATGGCATCGCACCTCACAGCGGGTGCACGCATTGAGCAGTTGACAATTAAATACACCAACATGGGGATGATCGGTTTCGACAGCGGCTGTCGAAGCAGGGGAAGCGTGTCGAGGAAGCGGCAATGATCTCGTAAACCATATGTCGCAACCAATAATCGCCAACACCAAGCGCGATTCCTTCGCCCTCGCTGCCTAAGTAGCGACTTGCGAAGTGTCAGCCCGGGGTTGATCCCGACCCGGATCCTGGCATCATCAAGGGATCTAAACTTCTAGACCCGGTCACGGGGCCCAGAAGGAAATCAAACAGTGACTGAGCCCGTCGGAGACTTGTCCGCGTGATCTCCGGGGCTGAGAAAAGCGCAGCGGACTGCACACGGAGAAGCCCTGATTCCGCACCGTTGGACGCGGGTTCGATTCCCGCCATCTCCACAATTCCCATGTGAACGAGGACCCCGTTGCCCGCCCGGCAGCGGGGTCCTCGTTCGTTTTCCAGCCCTCTGGCCTGCGATTTGTTCCTAAGGGCTGTCCCGTAATCCGTGGCGGACCAGCGCGCGGCGTCGGATGTGGTGCATCGCAAGGCGGAGGGGCGTCCGCATACTGGATGTATGCGGATGTTCCGACAACGCGGCGAGGTACCGCAGCTGTCGTCGCGCGCCCGCCGGGGATTACGGGACAGCCCTTAGGTCAGAGGGCACCCTCTTACCCGCCACGCGCCTGCGGGCCTGTTGTCGCGGCAACAAGCACGTGGTGCCCCACCGCCGTCGGCCCGTCACGCAGTCGAACCCGGCTTCCGTGTCCTCGGCCCCGAGGGGGCCTGCGGGCCGGGTCCGGGTGCGACGCTCCCGCTCATCAGGGGGAGGTCCGTAAGTGGCTGAGGTAACCTCCGCACCATCGTTGTCAACCGCGGGGTTCGCGGGGTTGCCGTTCTGTGGTTGATGCCGAAGAGGGAGCGAGTGGAGAGCCGTGCGGTCATGAAGTTGAGTGCTGAGGGGGCATCCATCGAGGTGTACGGCGCCGATCGTGGCCCTCGGCCCCGCGCCCCGACCGCTGACGCATCACCGGGTTGCTGTTCCTCTATAGAAGGGGAGCCCTCCCTGACCTGCGATTTCGCAGCCGATATGTCAGGGAAACCCGAACGCTACTATGGGGTAACGTTCGGAATCACATAACACTTCTCTCCTGAGCGGCGGAGTGCGTGAAGCGGTTCCGGGTTGCTGGCCCATCAAGAGGTTCGATGTCAGGATCGTGCTGACGCAGGTGGGGTAAGTGTCAGGAAAACTCTGACACTTCTTGTAAGGTGTGCGCATGGTCAGTGCGCGCCGGGACGCAGCACGCCAACGTCGGGTACGGGTGCCTCAGAGTCTTGAGAAGGTCACAGAAGAGGCCAAGAGGGTCATCCGTCCCGGCGAAGACGTGGACGTCACGATCAGGAAGAGGGGTCCGTACAGAATGCTGGCGACTGATCCCATGGAAGACGTGTTCGAGAATCAGACCGAGCCCATGCACGTCGTGGTCTCGTTGGGCTTCATTGCCCGGCTCCCCAGGTACAACCTGCCCAGCCTCTCCAAAGACCTGTTCTGGACGATCGTCGGACTGCTGGCCGAGAAGGATGAGCACGGCCAATACGTCCACATCAACCGCCACGGAGAGATCGCGGTTACCCAGGACCAGCTCGCCCGGATGCTCGGCGTCAAAAGGCCCACCATCAACGTGGCCATAGGGCACCTGATGGCCCGGAATTTCTTGTGGAAGACCAGGCGGGGCAAGTACCAGCTTCACCCGCTCCTGCTGTACTTCGGCAGCGCCACCCGCCAGGACGAGGCGATTGGCTACGCCAAGGCTCACTTCGAGGACAAGGAGCTTCCCGTCGTGCCTGAACCCGGAAGCGTGATCGCGCATGAGATCACCCCGGACGGCGTTACCGACATCCGCGCCTGACCGCAGGTCTGCGTAATCGCCGGAATGGCCTCGGACGTGCATGAGGGACGCCCGAGGCCGATGGTGCGGCGATCAGCCCTTGGTGGGGGCGTAGTAGTCGCCGAGCATGTCGGTGACCCACTGGGGCTGGTGGATCTCGCCCCGGGGTCCCATCTCCTTGAACCAGGGCTTCACTTCGATGATCGGGGTCCCGTCCACGGCGTCGAGGTCTTCGACGTGGAGGTCCAGGCCGTCCACCTTCACCAGGCGACAGCGGGAGACGCCGAGCCAGTTGAGGCGACGCATATTGCGGTGACCGACGAAGCCGACCTCGGGCCAGTCGGGGTTGTCTCGGGGGCGCCGGGCACCGAGGGGGAGGTTGGTGGGGTCGGTGAGGTGGAAGCGGAAGACCACGTCGAGGTGGGAGAACTCTTCCAGACCCTTCGTGGCTTCCAAGGGGAAGCCGCTGTCGAGGCGGATGATCGCGCGGGTGCCGCCCCAGTAGTCGTCAGTCGGCTCGGTGCGGCCTCCGACGACGTAGCCCAGTGCCTCCACCTCGAATTTTTCTGTCATCAGGTTCCTCCCGGAGTCAGGCTGTAGCGGGCAGGTAGGCCGCAGCCCGAGTGTCCACGGTGGTGACGGATCGGATGCCGCGCCGACGTAGCGGGGAGAGAGCGGCTCGCATGTCGGCGGCAGCCTTGCGGGTACGCGCGGACCGGACGCCGTCCATGGCGTCCAGGGACATGGACCATGTCGTGCAGGCCTCTTCGACGCGGTGCTGGCGGGCCTGGATGTCGCCGAGGTAGCCGAGGGTCACGGCATGGGTTCGGGTGAACTTCTCTGCCTTGCGGGTGCGGACGGACCGGCGGAGCTGCTGCTCGGCAGCTGTCAGATCTCCTATGTCCCGAAGCGCCAGCGCGGTTTCGTGAGCCAGGGAGGCTTCCTGGAAGAAGAACACGCGACTTGGCTCGTCATCCCCCTGTACGGCTGCGGCGAGGTCGTCCTCGGCTCGGAGCAGGGCCTGCACGGCGGCCCGGTTCGCGCCGGTGGAGGCGAGAGTGCGGGCGTGGACGACGCCGAGGAGGGCACGCTCGCGCGGGCCGGCCTCGGTGTACCGCTTGCCGTCGACGGACGCGGCTGCCAGGTCCAGGGCGGGTTTGGGGTGGCCGAGGTCGTTTGCCTGGTGCGCCATGGCTCTGATCACATGTGCGGCCATGGGAGCGTCATCGGCTTCGGCGGCGAGTTTCACGGCCACGGTGAAGTGGCGCTGAGCGGTGGGATGCTCGCCATTGTCGAATGCCATCCATCCGGAGAGATAGGCGAGTTCCGCTGCGGTGGAGAACATGCCGCGCCGTACGTGGTCGTCGGCGAAGGCACCGTTCAGGTAGCCGGCGACTTCGGTGGTGAGATACCGGACCACGGCTGTACGGGCGTGGCCCCCGCCGTGGCGCTGGTCCATGGCAGAGAGCAGGGCCGCCATGTCGCGAGCGGCTTGGAGGTCGCCCCGGCCGACGGCGCGCCCCGAAGTCCGCCGCCTGTTGCCCTGGTCGGCCATGCGCGTCCACCATCCGTCGGAAGGCAGAGCGAGGGCGGCGAGTGAGTAGGCCGCGCTCCCCAAGGCCTGCCTGCGGTCCATGTCCACGGTGTCGGTCCTCCCGAGAGCGGCCAGGGCGCTCAGCGTATCCGTGCGCCAGTCCAGCAAATCGCGGGTGGGCTCGGGCAGCCCGATCTCTTCCAGGGTGACGATGCGTCCCAGCCGGCGTGAGAGGGCTTCGACGAGGTATCTCCCGGCACCGCCCGACGGCTGCACACCGTAGCGAACCCAGTGGGTCACGGTGGATTTGTTCGTCTGGATGGTCTCGCCGTCCTCCGCCGCTACGCGGCGCACCGCATGAGCTAATGCCTCGTTGGTCATCCCCGCTTCGGCAATGACGTGGGCCAGTGCTGCGTTGGGTTCACGTACGGATGCCATGGCGTCCCCTTCAGGCAGTAAACCGCGTAAACCGCTGTGAGTAGCCAACACCGTACTCCTGGCAACGGTTTGGGAGTTCACTGATTGCAGTCGTTCAGGGCTGGGGAACTGATCAACCTCGTGCTCCCCGCTCTTCCCGGCTCCCATACGCCGCTGCCCGGTTCGCCGCCCCGACGGGCCTGGCAGCGGTCATCCAACACACCCCGGCCACCGGAGACCCCCGATGACCAGCCATCCGGAGAGCGATCCGCTTCCGATCCGCAGCCTCGGTATGAACCCGCCCGACGGCTACCCGTCCGCAAGTTTGCTCGCACGGGCCCAGCTTGGCTGGAACGCCTTCCTGGCCCGCTCCGGGCCGTTGCCGGGTGAGGACAAGGAGGTCGAGCACAGTCGGACCGACAAGGAGATCAAACGGTGAGCGCCGTGACCGAGACGCCTCCGACAATGATCGACATGGGCCGGGACGTGGACCTGGCACTCGCACTCGCTCAGGGGCGGCCGACCGGCCCGGCGGCCGACGAGGTCCGCAAGCGGCTCCGCTCCTACCTCGGACTGCTCGCCGACCCGGCCGAGGAGTATGCGAAGGGCCTGGCCGACCCCCGGGCCCGGGACATCGCGACCGCCACCGTGGACCACGCCCGTGGCCTGCTCCGCGACCAGGACGGTGACCCGGCTGCCATGCTCCGGCTGCTGGGCAAAGCGGTCTACTACCTGATGCGGTACGCCTCCCATATCCATCAATACAAGCCGCAGTAGTGAGCGGCGAGTTGAGGCGCGATCGATAACCCCGAAGACGGCACGCCAGCCGCGCCATCACAACCCCGGACGTCGGAGCCCTTGCCGGGCTGCTGATCGCCTCAGACGCCCTGGGCCTTGGGTTCGTCGGCGCGCAGACCTTCACCCACGTCCAGGACGCCGTCGCGGCCGAGGACACCCTCTCGCCGAGCGTGTGAGCCCGGTCGGTGCACGACCTCTCCCGCGCATCGGCCGGGAGAGACAACCTGACCCGAGGAGGACCCAACCATGCCTCTCCAGACCGCGCCCGCGCTGTTCGGGCGCAGGCCGCTGCCGCTGCTGACCGCGCAACAGGTGGCGGTGCTGAAGCCGAAGCTGGCCGACGTGATCGAGTACCGGAAGTCAGGGCTGTCGCTGAACCACGTGATCGGCTGCCCGCTGGAGTGCGGCTACTGCATCCGCCACCTGTACGACAACTTCGACATGAAGGTGCCGCGTGCGCTGATGACGGACGAGGAGGCGGTGGCCATGCTGGTCGATCACCGGTACTTCCGGCCCCACATCACGCCGATTCAGCTGTTCAACAAGGCCACCGACCCGATGCTGCCGGTCGTCAAGCCGCACACGTTCAACACGCTACGGCTGCTGGACGAGAGGGGCCTGACCAACCACATCCTGGTGATCACCCGGTGGCGGGTGGGCCCGGAGGACTGCCAGATCCTCAACAGCTTCCGGAACATCAAGGTGACCGTGCTGGTCACCTACTCCGGGATCACGCATCCGGGGATCGAGCCGGTGGACTCGGGCATCGCCGCCGCCAGCCTCAAGACGCTGCACGCGAACGCCGAGAGCTATCGGACGATCCTGTACTGGCGGCCGATCGTGCCCGGCCTGAACGACTCCGACGAGCACCTGGCCACCGCGCAGCGTCTGTCGAGGCATGCGCACGCGACGGTGTTCACCGGCCTGTTCTTCCGTGATGAGATCGCCGTCTACTACAAGGAAAACGGGCTGCCCGAACCCTATTCGGACACGGCACGACGGAAGATCACGCCTGAGAAGCTGGAGCAGCGGATTCTGGACTTGTTCCGCCGCCCGGCCGACAGCGAGGAGCCGTGGGGCCCGCTGTTCCGCAAGACCTCCTGTGCGGTCGCCTACGTGCACGGTCTGGCGGACTACAACGGGCACTACGGCATCAGGGAGCTGTGCGACATCTGCCCCGAACGACAGCTCGGCCTGTGCGCGGCGGCGTGGAACGCCCCGGCAAAGCCCGACGCCGACCAGCTCGCGAAGGAGCTGGGGGCGACCGGGCCGGTGGAGATCAGCGATCGGGCGATCATCACCGAGGGCTTGGACGAACAGCCTCGCTACTTCATGCAGCACGGCTACGGTTTCCAGGTCCACGACCGTGCCCATCCCCACCGTCGGCGCCGCCACGGGCGGGCGGAGATCGGCTGGCAGGAGGGGAAGGAAGGAGTCCCCTCCCCGTGACACCCTCTGCCTGGCCGAAGCCGTTGTTCGTCGTCGATGTCGAGGGGAACGGGGCCAACCCCCCGGACCTCGTGGAGGTCGCGGTCGTGCCCGTCGAGGACGGGCAGCCGCTCCCTGACCAGGCCCGGACGTGGCTGATCAGGCCCCCGGCGCCGATCCCGGGCCGGATCAGCCGTATCCACGGCATCACGAACGGCATGGTCGCGGGCTGCCCCAACTGGGTGGATGTGGCGGGTGAGGTGGCCGAGGTGCTGGACGGGGCGTGGATCGTCGCGCACTCCGCCGGCGTCGAATACACGGCCCTCTCCCGCCACCTGCCCGACTGGAAGCCCGCCGGGGTGCTCGACACCCTCCGTCTCGCGAAAGCGGTCTTCCCCGGCCACAAGGGTTTCAGCCTGGATGCCCTGATCGCCCACACCGGCATCAGCCTGGTCGACGTGTCCGGCACACGCCACCGCGCCGCCTACGACGCCCACGCCACCGCGCTCCTCCTGATCCATCTCGCCGCCCGCTACGACACATGGCAGGACCTGGCCGCGCACGCGGTCCCGCCGGGGATGCCCGGCCTTCCCTCAACGCCTGAGCCCGAGGAGCAAACCCTGTGGTGACCACGCCCGCTGTTCGGATAGCTGTCGCCGGTACGCACTCCACTGGCAAGACCACCCTGCTGCGGCGGCTGGAGATGGAGCTGCGTGCCAACGGCCCGTCCGTCGCCCGCACCCCTGCCTCGTTCGCGGCGAGCGCCGCCGAGCTGGGCTTTCCCAAGCTCCAGAAGCAGACGCCCGAGTGCACCGAGTGGATCATCGCCGCGTCGGCTGCGGCGGCTGTGGAGGCGACGCTGCACGCCGACGTGGTCCTGGTGGACCGCTCCGCGGTCGACCCGGTCGCCTACTACCTTGCCGCGCTGGAGCGCAGCGGGCAGGAGCCGGACCCCGAGGTGACCGAACGTCTCGTCGGTCTGGTCAAGGCCCAGTGCGCCGGTTACAGCGCGCTCGTGGCCACCGTCCTCGACCCGGACATCCCCCTGGGCGAGCACCGCGACCGGGACCTGAAGTACCGGGCCGCTGTGGACCGGCACCTGCATGCTCTGCTGGCCGACCACCGGATTCCCCATCAGCGGATCACCGGACCCGACGACGAGCGGGCCGTTCTCACCGCGCTCGTCGCCCTCGGCGCGGGGCAGGTGACCGCATGACCGGCTCCCTGGGCGGTAGCATCACGATCGCGGGCAAGACCGTATCCCGGCTCGGATTCGGCACCATGCGCCTGACTGGGCCCGGTACTTGGGGCCACCCGACGGACCCTGTCGCCGCGATCGGCCTGCTGCGGGCTGCCGTCGGCGAGCACCGGATCACCCACATCGACACGGCCGACGCCTACGGCCCTCACACCGTCGAAGACCTGATCCGCCAAGCCCTGCACCCTTACCCGGCAGAAGTGCTGATCGCCACAAAGGTCGGCATGGTCCGCCCGGCACCAAACGTGTGGAAGCCGCTGGGGCGGCCGGAGTTCCTGCGCGCCACCGCGGAACAGTGCCTGCGCAGACTCGGCGTCGAGTGTCTGGACCTGTGCTATCTCCACCGCAACGACCCGACCGTGCCGTTCCTCGACCAGGTCGGCGCGCTCGCCGAACTCCAGACCGAGGGGAAGGTCGCCCACATCGGCCTGTCCAAGGTCACCCCTGAGGAGATCGACACCGCCTTCACCCTCGTCCGCGTCGCGGCCGTACAGAACAAACTGAACCAGGCCCATCCCGGTGATCTGCCGACGGTCGAGCACTGCCGGGCCCTGGGCATCCCGTACGTGCCGTACGCGCCGCTCGGGGCGGGAGCACTCACCCGCAAAGGCAGAGCGGTCAAGGCCCTCCAGTGGCTGTTTGGCCTCGGCGAGCACGTCGCCCCGATCCCCGGCACCAGCTCGTCACGCCATCTTGCCGAGATCGTGGAGGCGGTGAAGTCCGACGACGGCGGCGGCATCCGCTGATCCTCCGCAACGAGCCCCGCCCACCAGCGACAGGTGGACGGGGCGCCGTCGGCGGGGTCCTCGTTCGTTGTCCGTCGTGCTCCGTCAGCCGGGGGCTTGCGGCCCACCCGGCGTACGGCCCCCGGCCGCCGCGACGACCAGCGCCAGCCCCGCCGCGCACACCGGTACGGCATAGCCCGTCACGTGCCCCGCGTGCTCGACCATCCAGCCGCCCGTCGCCGACCCGGCGGCTATCCCGCCCAGCAGCGCGGTCACGGCCAGGGTCATGCCCTCGTTCAACTGGGCCTCGGGGGTGAGGCGTTGGATCAGCGTCATTCCGGTGACCATCGTCGGGGCGGTCGCCGCGCCGGCCAGCAGCAGCGCGCCCGCGAGTACCGGCAGCGCGTCGGTCCAGGAGGCGGCGAGCAGCGGCAGCGACATCAGCGCCGTCATCCCCGCCAGGCAGCCCAGCAGCCGCCGCCTGATGGCAGGGGCCGGGCGCAGTGATCCGTACAGCAGCCCCGCCACGCACGAACCGGCCGCCTGGAGGGCCAGGATCGCGCCCCCGGCGTGGGCGATCGTGACGACCTCCATCGAGCCGAAGACCGCCCCGGTGGCGAGGAAGGCGGCGAGCAGGGCGGGCATACCGGGGGCGCGGAGCGGGGAGCCGGCGCGGGTGCGGGGCGCGACCGGGGGCTCCGTGGCCCGCTGCGCGGCGAAGATCAGCACGCCCGTCATCAGCAGGACCGCCCCGACGAGCGTTCCGGCCTCCGGGAAGAGCGAGCCGCACAGCAGGGCGGCGAGGACCGGGCCGAGCATGAAGCAGAGCTCGTCCATGGCCTGTTCGAAGGAGTTCGCGGTGTGCAGGGAGGCCGGATCGCCCCGGTGCAGATGGGCCCAGCGGGCCCGGGACATCCCGCCGGTGTTGGGGGTGGTGGCGGTCGCGGCGTAGCAGGCGAAGAGCGTCCAGTCCGGGGCGTCGTAGTGCACGCACAGCAGGAGGGCGAGGGAGCCCAGTACGGCGATCGCGGTGGCCGGGACCGCGACCCGGCGTTGCCCGTACCGGTCGACGAGCCGCGCCGTCCAGGGGGCGACCACCGCCGTCGCGGCGAGTCCGGCCGCGGTGACGGCCCCCGCCAGGGCGTACGAGTCGCGTGATCCGGCGATCATGATCACCGCGCTGACGCTGAACATGCCCATGGGCAGCCGGGCGAGGAGGTTGCCCGCCGTGAAGGCACGTGCGCCGGGGGTGGCGAGCAGCCGGAGGTAGGGATTGGCGGAGGCCCGTCGGGCGGGGGAGGGGGCGTCACGGGCAGCGATGACCAGCAGGTCCCCGGAGAGGGCGAGCACGGGAGCGGAGGGCGGGTTTCTCTCGTACGGCATGGGATCACCCTCGGGGCGCGCGGCCCGAGAGGTCCAACACCTTCTGTCCGCTGATTGACGCGTCCGTGTTGTAAATTCTCGGCATGGTTTCCCATGACGGTGCCGGAACGGGCAGCCGGACGAGCAGCCGCGGCGACAGCGACCCCCGGCTGCTCCGCGCCTTCGTGGCCGTCGCCGAGGACCTGCACTTCACCCGTGCCGCCGCCCGCCTCTTCATCGCCCAGCAGGCACTGAGCCGGGACGTCCGGCGGCTGGAGCGCGAACTGGGCACGGAACTCTTCGTGCGCACCACCCGGCAGGTGGCCCTGACCGCCGACGGGGAACGGCTCCTCCCGTACGCCCGGCGGGTGCTGGAGGCGCACGCCGACCTCGCCGCCGCCTTCGGGGACGCCGCGGCCCGGCCGCTCCTCGTCGACCTCAACACCGACGGCATGACGGCGGCACGGGTGCTCGCCCGCGCGCGTGAACTGGTTCCCGAGTGCGAGCTGATGGCCCGCTTCGAGAGCGGCCTGACCTGGGCGGCGGGGGAGATCCTGGCCAGCCGGCTCGACGTCTCCTTCGGCCGTGCCGCGGGGCTCGATCCGGCGGTACGGGCGCGGCTCGGCGTCCTGCCGGTGCGGTACGAGCCGATGGCCGTTCTGCTGCCCGCCGATCACCCGCTCGCCGGGCGGGAGGCCGTCGCCCCGGGCGACCTGGCCGGCGAGACCGTCTACGCGGGTGCCGGGAATCCGCGTACGGGGGAGTGGACGGACCTCGCCCGGCTGCTGTTCGCGGAGTGGGACATCGAACTCGCGCCTCCGGCTCCGCTCGCGGTCGGCGTGGCCGAGTTCCAGCGGGTCATGGCGAAGTCGGCGAACCCGGTGCTGTGCGTCGTCGGATTCCCGCCGTTGCCGGGGACCGTGGTGCGTCCGCTGGTCCGGCCCGTACCGGTCTCGCCGCTGCTGATGGTGTGGCGCAGGGACCTGCGCCATCCGGGCCTCGACGCCCTGCGCGAGGCCGCGGCCCGGCTGGGGGCCGAGGAGGGCTGGCTGGAGCGGCCGGCCGGGAGCTGGCTGCCCCAGGCCGACGCCGCGCTCATGCTGACGCGCGGATGAGGGCTGATGCGAACGCGGCCACCGGCTGGAGCCGGACCCGGCCGCGGACACCGGCACCCGGAATTCCGAGGCGCGTAACGGCACCTGGACCGGCCGGTGTTGTCAGTGCCGTGCGATAGAAGCTGGAGGCAGCGGGGGACACGTGCGCGACGACCGGCGGAGGGGAAGACCATGGGCACTTGGGGTGGCGGGAATTTCGACAGCGACACGGCGGCGGACCACCTGTCGGGGATCACCGGGCGTCTCCTCTCGGAGATCGAGGAGGCGATGGCGGGCGATCCGGTGGGTCTGGAGCCGGACGACTACTGGGGGGTGGTCGTGCCGTGCGACATCGATCTGCTGTGCCTGATCGCGGAGCAGGGATACGTCGGCGCGGTGGTGCCGGAGCCGGCGGTGGCCGAGGCGTGGAAGCGGACGTTCATGGACGTGTGGGAACGGACCATCGACGGTCTGGAACCCGAGGAGGAATACAAGAAGACCCGGCGGGCGGAGCTGAACCGCACGTTCGACCGGCTGGTGGACCTGGCGAGGGCGCGGCACGAGGAGGAGTGAGGACCGGCACGTGGAAGGGCAGGAGGAAGGCGCGGTGAGGCCTGCGGGGCCGGGGCCGTTCGGCGGCACGGGGATAACCTGAAGGGATGATCAACGACTCCCATCAGCTTGACGCGGAGGTACGACTCCGCCCCGCGGCCATGGCCGATGCCGCTTCCCTCGCCGCGGCGTTGACCCGCAGCCGCGCGTACATGCGGCCCTGGGAGCCCCTGCGGCCCGAGGTCTTCTACACCGAGCACGGGCAGCGGGAGCGGCTGGCCGGGATGCTCGCGGAGCGGGACGCGGGGCGGTCGATGTCGTGGGTGCTCGCGGACGAGCAGGACCGCGCGGTGGGCGGATTCAACCTCAACGGCATCGTGCTCGGGCCGTTCCGCAGCGGCACGCTCGGCTACTGGGTGGACATCGAGTACGCGGGCCGGGGGCTGGCCACGACCGCCGTGCGCCGGATCTGCGAGTCGGCCAGGGACGACCTGCGGCTGCACCGGGTCTCGGCCGGGACGCTCCTGGACAACGTGGCGTCCCAGCGGGTGCTCGTCAAGTGCGGCTTCGAGGAGTACGGGATGGCCCCGCGCTGTCTGCACATCGACGGCGAATGGCGCGACCACCGGCTGTTCCAGCGGATCCTGCACGACGACCCGCCTGCCGGCTGAGCCCCGGCTCCAGGGGCCTTTCGTGGACAGCCCCGGGGCGCCGGCGGCGGGCGTTCAGGAGGCTCGCCGCCCGTCGACCCCGGGGCGGACCCGTACGTGCCGGTGGCCCTCCCGCGGCCACGGAGGCCGTGTCGGCAGGACCTCCGCGAGGTCGTAGCCGCACTTCTCCGCGACCCGGCACGAGGCGTCGTTGTCCACCCGGTGCAGCAGATCCAGCCGCACCAGACCGTCCTCGGCGAACGCCTCGAACACCCAGTCGGTCAGCGCCCCGAGCGCCTGCGGCGCCACCCCTCGGCCGCGCGCCCACGGGGCCGTCCAGTAGCCGACCTCCCCGCTCGTCGCGTCCAGGGCGGGGCGGCTGAACGCCACATTGCCGACAAGCTCACCGGCGGACGCGCGATCGACCACGGCGAAGGCGAAACGGGTGCCGGATTCCCGGCCTTCCTGCTGCCTTCTCAGCCAGCGCTCGGCCTCGGCCGCGTCGGTCACCCGCGTGCGCAGCATGGTGCGCATCGAAGGATCGCGGAACGCCTTGATCACGTCCGGCAGGTCGTCGGGCAGCCAGGGACGGAGCAGGAGCGCGTCGGCCGCGAGAGCGGTGGTACGGCGTTCGTCGGGCATCCGGAGACCATAACGGCCCCGCGACGCCCCTCCCCGACCCCGTATGGCGCCAGGGGTTCCGGGCCGCTCGGCCGAGGGGCACTCCGGGGGAGACCTCCGGCGGAGACCCCGAGGCGGTGACGCATACATGGCAGCGGTCAAGAGCGCGTACGACTGGCGGTTCGGCTCCGGCCGCCCCTGCCTGGACCTGGTGGCGACGGGTACCGGCACGTCCGGGGTGTGTGAACTGCTCGACGATGCCGGGCGGCTCGCCGACTGGCTGCTCGCCACCGGACTCGTACCGAACGGCACCCACCTCGGTGCCGTGGACGACAGCCGGGTGGTGCGCTTCCGGCAGCCGAGGGCGGGCGTCGAGCGGCTGTTGACCGCCGAAATCGGCGGGGACCGCAGGCCCGAGGGCGCCCTGGACGCCCTGGAACGGGTCAACGCGCTCGCCGCGGAGCCGCCGCCGGGCCTCCGGGCCGTAAGGGGCGGGGGCGGCACGTCGATACGGACGCTGAACGGCGACCCCGAGTGCGGGGCGCTGCCGGCCGCTGTGGCCCGCGACGCCGTGGAACTCCTGACCGACCCGGTGGCGCGGGCCGGACTGCGTCGCTGCGAGGCCGACAACTGCCGTCGGCTCCATCTCCGGGAACGAGTGGCCCGTCACCGGCGCCGGGTGGCGGCAGCCGCGGCTGTCACGGCGGTCGCGGACGCCGATCCGGCGTGAGGGCCAGGAGTGACGGCGCCGTCCCGCCGAGGACGGGGCAGAAAGCACCCAAGCCCGGGGACGAAGCCCGGTGAGGGAGGAAAGAGGGGGAACGGGTCCCGCCACGCCCTTCTCCTGTGCGCCAGGTGCGCGGCGGGCCCCCCTTCGCATATGGTTGACGGCTGCCCGATGCACGTCAGAAGGGGGCCTCGGTGGCCGCGCAGGATGCCGCTGTCGATTCATTGCGGGACCGGGAGACCGGTGTCGAGCAAGAACATCTCGACCGTGTGTACCGTCGCCTCGAGGAGAAGATCCACGAGGCGGAGTTCCTCATGGACGACGCCGCCAAGCGGGGTCAGGTCGGTACGCCGGGAGCACTCGCCGAGCGCGACGCCCAGGTGTTCCGGGCCGGGATCCACCTCAACCGGCTGAACAGCGAGTTCGAGGACTTCCTCTTCGGACGCATCGACCTGCTGCTCGGCAAGGACGGCGAGCGGGGCCCCGACGGCGCGTACACCTCGGTCGAGCCGGCCGACGACGCCGTACGCGAGGACGGTTCGGCCGACATCGCGGAGACGCTGCACATCGGCCGGATCGGCGTCCTCGACTCCGAGTACGCGCCCCTGGTCATCGACTGGCGTGCCCCGGCCGCCGCACCCTTCTACCGGTCGACGCCGAAGGACCCGGGCCGGGTGGTGCGCCGCAGGGTCATCCGCTCCAAGGGCCGCCGGGTCCTCGGTGTCGAGGACGATCTGATGCGTCCCGAGCTGACCGCGTACCTCAACGGTCAGCGGCTTCCCGTCATCGGCGACGGCGCCCTGATGGCGGCGCTCGGCCAGGCCCGCAGCCACACCATGCGGGATATCGTCTCCTCCATCCAGGCCGAGCAGGACCTGGTGATCCGGGCCCCCGCCGCCTCCGTCACCGAGGTGTCCGGCGGCCCCGGCACCGGTAAGACCGCCGTCGCCCTGCACCGCGCCGCGTACCTCCTCTACCAGGACCGCCGGCGTTACGCGGGCGGCATCCTCGTCGTCTCGCCGACCCCGCTCCTCGTCGCGTACACCGAAGGAGTGCTGCCCTCGCTGGGGGAGGAGGGACAGGTCGCGATCCGCGCGGTCGGCTCGCTCTCCGACGAGGCGGCGGGCCCCGAGGGCGCCACCGTCTACGACGAACCCGCCGTCGCCCGGATCAAGGGCTCCTCCCGGATGCTCCAGGTGCTGCGAAAGGCCGCGCGCGGCGCGCTGGAACGGCCCGGCGCCCCGGGCGGGGCGAAGGGCCGCGACGGCGGGCAGCTCTCCTTCGGCGACGTGACCGATGCGACCGACGTGACCGACAAGGCGACCGGTACCGCCGATGCCGCCGACGCGACCGGTGCGCCCCCGGCCACCCCGACCCGGCTGCGGGTCGTCGCGTTCGGTGCTCGTATCGAACTGGACGCCGACGAACTGCGCCGCATCCGGCAGTCGGTGCTCGGCGGCACCGCTCCGGTCAACCTTCTGCGCCCGCGCGCCCGCAGAATGCTTCTGGACGCCCTGTGGAACAAGTCGTCCGGCCGGGGCCGCTACACCGACCCCGAACTCGCGGCCGAACTGCGTTCCTCCTTCGACGAGGACGTCTCCACCGAGACCCCCTTCATCGAGTTCCTGGACGCCTGGTGGCCCGAGCTCACCCCACGCGGAGTGCTCGCGGCGATGGCCGACGAGAAGCGGCTCGGCCGCTGGTCGCGCCGGGTCCTCAACCAGGGCGAGGTGCGCCGCCTGGCCCGTTCGCTGAAGCGCCTCGACCGGAACGGCGACGGCCCGCTCTCCGTGCACGACGTGGCGATGCTCGACGAGCTCCAGATGCTGCTCGGGACCCCGGCCCGGCCGAAGAGGAAGCGTGAACTGGACCCGCTGGACCAGCTCAGCGGCCTGGAGGAGCTGATGCCGCGGCGCGAGGAGACCCAGCGTGAGCGGGCCGAGCGGCTGGCGGCGGAGCGCACGGAGTACGCGCACGTCATCGTCGACGAGGCGCAGGACCTGACGCCCATGCAGTGGCGCATGGTCGGCCGCCGCGGCCGGCACGCCACCTGGACGATCGTCGGGGACCCGGCCCAGTCCTCCTGGTCCGACCCGGACGAGGCCGCGCGGGCGCGCGACGAGGCGCTCGGCACCCGGCCGCGCCGACACTTCACCCTCACGGTCAACTACCGGAACCCGGCGGAGATCGCCGAGCTGGCGGCCAAGGTCCTCGCGCTGGCGATGCCCGGGAGCGAGTCACCGGCCGCGGTCCGCTCCACCGGAGTGAAGCCGCGCTTCACGACCGTACGGGACGGCGACCAGGCCGCCTCGGTACGGGAGGAGGCGCGGCGCCTGCTGGCCGAGGTCGACGGGACGGTCGGCGTGGTCGTCGCGATGAACCGCCGGGCACAGGCCCGCGAATGGCTCGCAGGTCTCGGCGGGCGGGTGGTCGCGCTGGGCAGCCTGGAGGCGAAGGGCCTGGAGTACGACGCCACGGTGGTCGTCTCGCCCGCCGAGATCGCCGACGAGTCCCCGGCCGGCCTGCGGGTGCTGTACGTGGCGCTGACGCGTGCGACGCAGCAGCTCACGGTGGTCTCGGGCGAGCGTGACCTGCCCGACGAGGACGGCGTCCCGGACCTGCTGCGGGACTGAGGGCGCGCGGGGCCGGCGGCGTACCCGGGCCGCGTGCGGGGCCGTGGGCGCGCCCGGTACGGCAGGGGGCGGACTGGTCCGGGGGCCCGGTCGGCCCCGGCCGTACAGGGTTCCGGGGGCCGGATCGCGTTCCCGGGGACCGGACCGCGTTCCCGGAGGCCGGACCGGAATTCGGGCGGGGCTCCGGGAATCGCTTTTCCGAGGTGTTTGTTAGCCTGGTGTGCGGCACCGGCTCGATCCAAGCCCCCGGGCCCAACCTTCGTCGCTTCGAGCGACCACTTGCCGCGAGGCGAGCATGGCGGGTCGGTGCCGTTCAAGCAGATGACAGACCCGCGTCACCTCCTGGTGGCGCGGGTCTGTTCTCGTTCATGGGGGCGGCCCCGGTCCGGATCCGGCCCGTACCGGACGCGCCGGATGCGCCGGACGCACCGGATGTACCGGACGTACTGGACGTGCCCGATCCGGTACGGGGCGGGCAGCCTCGCCGGGGCCGGCCTTCCGTCCGGTCATGCTATCTCGTATGATGGAAACCGTTTTCCGGAATGTGGCAGTAATTACCGGCTACTGGTCGGTAGGTGCGACGATCGGAAAGCACGTCCGAGGCGAGCGCCCCGGCCGCGCGGCAAAGAAGCTAAGGAAAGCGAAGGACTCGGCCATGGCAACGGCGCCCAGCGTCTCGTACTCGATGACGGTCAGGCTGGAGGTGCCCGCGAGCGGCACGTCCGTCTCCCAGCTCACCACGGCCGTCGAGTCCTCCGGTGGCTCGGTCACCGGCCTCGACGTGACCGCGTCCGGCCACGAGAAGCTGCGGATCGACGTCACCGTCGCCGCCACCTCCACCGCGCACGCCGACGAGATCGTCGAGAAGCTGCGCGGTATCGAGGGCGTCGTCCTGGGCAAGGTCTCCGACCGTACGTTCCTGATGCACCTCGGCGGCAAGATCGAGATGGCGTCCAAGCACCCCATCCGCAACCGCGACGACCTCTCGATGATCTACACCCCGGGCGTGGCCCGCGTCTGCATGGCGATCGCCGAGAACCCCGAGGACGCACGCCGCCTCACCATCAAGCGCAATTCCGTCGCAGTTGTGACGGACGGCTCCGCCGTGCTGGGCCTCGGCAACATCGGGCCGAAGGCCGCCCTGCCCGTGATGGAGGGCAAGGCGGCCCTCTTCAAGCGGTTCGCCGGTATCGACGCCTGGCCGATCTGCCTGGACACCCAGGACAGCGACGCCATCGTCGAGATCGTCAAGGCGATCGCGCCCGGCTTCGCGGGCATCAACCTGGAGGACATCTCCGCGCCCCGCTGCTTCGAGATCGAGGCGCGCCTGCGCGAGGCCCTGGACATCCCGGTCTTCCACGACGACCAGCACGGCACCGCCATCGTGGTGCTGGCCGCGCTGACCAACGCGCTTCGCGTGGTGGGCAAGGGAATCGGGGACGTACGGGTCGTCATGTCCGGAGCCGGAGCGGCTGGTACGGCCATCCTCAAGCTCCTCATCGCCGCGGGCGTCAAGCACGCCGTCGTCGCCGACATCCACGGCGTGGTGCACGAGGGCCGCGAGGACCTGCTCTCCGCCGCCCCCGACTCGCCGCTGCGCTGGATCGCGGACAACACCAACCCCGAGTCCGTCACCGGGACCCTCAAGGAGGCCGTCGTCGGCGCCGACGTCTTCATCGGCGTCTCCGCCCCGAACGTCCTGGACGGCTCGGACGTCGCGGCCATGGCCGACGGCGCGATCGTGTTCGCGCTCGCGAACCCGGACCCCGAGGTGGACCCGGCAATCGCCCGTCAGACGGCCGCAGTTGTCGCCACCGGCCGTTCCGACTTCCCGAACCAGATCAACAACGTGCTGGTCTTCCCGGGCGTCTTCCGCGGTCTGCTCGACGCCCAGTCCCGCGCCGTCAACACGGACATGATGCTCGCGGCGGCCCGCGCGCTCGCCGATGTCGTCGCCGAGGACGAGGTGAACGCGAACTACATCATCCCGTCGGTCTTCAACGACAAGGTCGCGGGCGCGGTCGCCGGTGCCGTCCGTGAAGCGGCGAAGGCCGCGGGAAGCGCTGTGACGGGCCCCACGTCGATCTGACCAGGTAGGGCCGGCCTACGGCGCGTCGCGGGTCACGGCACCCCAAACGCCCCTTTAGGGTGGGCGGGCGGCGCGTCCCGCACAGCCCCGCACCCGCTGCGGACCGCTTCCGCGGCGTCGACGGAACGTCACCACGGCGAGGAAGTGGTGCTTTTCGTGTGACTCCGGAGGGTGCCGGATTGGCTTTCCCGCCGCAGGTGGGGGCAGGATGCGTAATCGGGCGCGAGGGTCTGACGAAAGACCCGGGTCCGGGGACTGTCCGAGGACCCTGGCAGCATCGGCTTCGATCTCACGCCTCACAGGCAAGAAGAACACGGGAGTAACAACATGAACCGCAGTGAGCTGGTGGCCGCCCTGGCCGACCGTGCCGAGGTGACCCGCAAGGACGCCGACGCCGTGCTGGCCGCGCTCGCCGAGACCGTCGGTGAGGTCGTCGCCAAGGGCGACGAGAAGGTCACCATCCCCGGCTTTCTGACCTTCGAGCGCACCCACCGTGCCGCTCGCACCGCTCGTAACCCGCAGACCGGCGACCCGATCAACATCCCGGCCGGTTACAGCGTGAAGGTCTCCGCGGGCTCCAAGCTCAAGGAAGCCGCCAAGGGCAAGTAAGCCCTCACGGACGCGACGAAGGGCGGGCACCCGACCAGGGTGCCCGCCCTTCCGTGTACCGGCCCGAGAGGGACCGTTGCGGCCCGCCGTCGCCCATCCGGTACGAGAAGGCGCGCCGCCGAACCCGGACCGCAGTCCGGCCGGCACCGGTGCCGGCGCCGGCACGGACCGCCGTGGCTCAGACCAGCGCGCCGCCCGGCAACTCCACGTTCGCGCCCAGCTTCTCCAGCTTCTCCATGAAGTTCTCGTAGCCGCGGTTGATCAGGTCGATGCCGTGCACCCGCGAGGTGCCCTGCGCCGCCAGTGCTGCGATCAGGTACGAGAAGCCTCCGCGCAGGTCCGGGATGACCAGGTCCGCGCCCTGGAGCTTCGTGGGCCCGGACACCACCGCCGAGTGCAGGAAGTTGCGCTGGCCGAAGCGGCAGTCCGAGCCGCCCAGGCACTCGCGGTAGAGCTGGATGTGCGCGCCCATCTGGTTGAGCGCGGAGGTGAAGCCGAGCCGCGACTCGTACACCGTCTCGTGGACGATGGACAGGCCCGAGGCCTGCGTCAGGGCCACGACCAGCGGCTGCTGCCAGTCGGTCTGGAAACCGGGGTGCACGTCCGTCTCCAGGGCGATGGCGTTCAGCGCGCCGCCGGGGTGCCAGAAGCGGATGCCCTCGTCGTCGATCTCGAACGCGCCGCCGACCTTGCGGAAGGTGTTCAGGAACGTCATCATCGAGCGCTGCTGTGCGCCCCGCACGTAGATGTTGCCCTCGGTGGCCAGCGCCGCGGACGCCCAGGAGGCAGCCTCCAGGCGGTCCGGGATCGCCCGGTGGGTGTAACCGTCCAGCCGGTCGACACCGGTGATCCGGATCGTCCTGTCGGTGTCCATCGAGATGATCGCGCCCATCTTCTGCAGCACGCAGATGAGGTCCTCGATCTCCGGCTCGACCGCCGCGTTGGACAGTTCGGTGACGCCCTCGGCGAGCACCGCCGTCAGCAGCACCTGTTCGGTGGAGCCCACCGAGGGGTACGGCAGCCGGATCTTCGTGCCGCGCAGCCGCTGCGGAGCCTCCAGGTACTGGCCGTCCGCGCGCTTCTCGATGGTCGCGCCGAACCGCCGCAGCACGTCGAAGTGGAAGTCGATCGGCCGGCCGCCGATGTCGCACCCGCCGAGCCCGGGGATGAACGCGTGGCCGAGCCGGTGGAGCAGGGGGCCGCAGAAGAGGATCGGGATGCGCGAGGAACCCGCGTGGGCGTCGATGTCGGCGACGTTGGCGCTCTCGACATGGGTCGGGTCCAGGACCAGCTCGCCCGGCTCGTCGCCCGGGCGTACCGTCACGCCGTGCAGCTGCAGCAGACCCCGCACCACCCGCACGTCGCGGATGTCGGGCACGTTGCGCAGCCGACTGGGCCCGCTGCCGAGCAGCGCGGCGACCATCGCCTTCGGCACCAGGTTCTTGGCGCCTCTGACGCGGATCTCGCCCTCCAGCGGGGTTCCGCCGTGGACAAGCAGGACATCGTCTGTGCCGGTCATGAATCTCGCGTTCCGGAGTGGTCGGGCAGGGGCCAAACGAAAGGGTAATGGCCCATCGTCCCCGTTCCCGCAGGGAGCCGGGGGTGCGTGGACGTCATGAATTCGCCACAACACGCTCTGCTTCTCCGCTCTTGCGGAGGGTCACCGTCCGCTAGGCTCCCGGCTCGCTCCGCCGTGCCCGCCGTCCGGCCCGCCGTGCCCGCCCGCCCGCGCGCTCCTCGTGCATCCGTGCGCCCTGAGCTGCGCGTGGGGCCCGGCTCGGCGACCGGTGGGCCCGGCCGGTCCCCGCCGGGGGCCGAGATGCGGGATCATTTCTGCCATGACCGAGGTGTCCTCGCTCACAGGGCGACTGCTCGTGGCCACACCCGCGCTCGCGGATCCGAATTTCGACCGCGCCGTGGTGCTGCTCCTCGACCACGACGAGGAGGGCTCGCTCGGCGTGGTCCTGAACCGGCCGACCCCGGTGGGCGTCGGCGACATCCTCACGTCGTGGGCCGGACTGACCGGTGAACCGGGCGTCGTCTTCCAGGGCGGCCCGGTCTCGCTCGACTCCGCGCTCGGCGTGGCCGTCATCCCCGGCGACGAGGGGCCCCTCGGCTGGCGCCGGGTGTACGGGGCGATTGGTCTGGTGGACCTGGAGGCGCCGCCGGAGCTGCTGGCCGCCGCCCTCGGCTCGCTGCGGATCTTCGCCGGGTACGCCGGCTGGGGCCCCGGGCAGCTGGAGAAGGAGCTGACCGGCGGTGCCTGGTACGTCGTGGAGTCCGAGCCGGGAGACGTTTCCTCGCCGCGTCCGGAGCACCTCTGGCGGGCGGTTCTGCGCCGCCAGCGCAGCGAACTGGCCATGATCGCCACGTATCCCGACGACCCGTCGCTGAACTGAAGTCCCTGGCTTTCAGTACCCTTGGCCTCTATGAGCACTCTTGAGCCCGAGCGCGGGGCAGGTACTGGAACCCTCGTAGAGCCGACGCCACAGGTGTCGAACGGCGACGGCGACCACGAGCGCTTCGCCCATTACGTCCAGAAGGACAAGATCATGGCGAGTGCCCTGGAGGGCACCCCCGTGGTTGCACTGTGCGGCAAGGTCTGGGTACCGGGGCGCGACCCCAAGAAGTACCCGGTCTGTCCCCTGTGCAAGGAGATCTACGAGTCCATGGGCTCCGGTGGCGGCAAGGACAAGGGCGGCAAGGACAAGAAGTAGTCCGCGGCGGTCCTGTGAGCGGTCCTCCCTGAGGGGTTCGAGCGGTCCCTGAAGGGGTCCAGCGGCCCCTGAGAGGTTCGAGCGGTCCGCGCACCGTTCGGAGCAGTTCGGAATTCTCCGGGACCGTTCGGAAACGTTCGGGCACCAGGGCTTCGGGTCCCTGGGGTGTGCGTCGACGCACACCCCAGGGACCTTTGCGTTGCGTCGAGGCGCGGGAACGCGGGGCCTCCCGCGTCGCGCGGGTCGCGTTCATCCGTCGCGCGGCCCGAGTTCCATCAGGCAATTTGCGCGCATTACATGATCTGTGCGCATTGCGCGGTCTGCATGCGTTGCACGGGCTGCGGCCCTGGATCACAGAGTGGTTGAGACCACTTGTCGGTGTCGTGGGTGTGCACCTACTCTCCTGCCAGTTGTGCAGAACGGAGCGCACGTTGCGTACGTTGCAACGCCCGGTGGTAGGGGGTGCACGGATGAAGCTTTTTGCCCGAATCGCTGCCCCGGCCACGGCGCTTGCGCTGGCGGAGCTCACCGCCACCGCCTGCGCGCCGCAGACCTCCCCCCGGCCTGGTCGCCACCAGCGTCTTCTCGTTCATCTCGACCTGGAACGACTTCCTGTTCGCGAAGTCGTTCCTCATCAGTGACGCCCCCAGCCGACGCTCCCGATGGCGCTGCTGGTCTTCTTCGAACCCGACGAGAACGACTGGGGAGGGAACATGGCCGCCTCGACGGTGATGAGCATTCCCGTGCTGGTCTTCTTCGTACTCGTACAGCGCCGCCTGGTCTCGGGACCGGGCGGGGCGGTAAAGGACTGACGTCATGGACATGGACCTCATCCCGGCCCCCGTGCGCGTCGTCGGCGCCGGTGACCCCGCAGGCGTCGACGACGCGGGGAACGGGGCGCCGGACGGGCTCCCGCTGGACTCCGCCACCACCATCACGGCCGCCCCCGGTACCGAGAACACCGAACGCTGGCTGCGCTCCACCCTCGGCGCCGCCTTCGGCCTCCCGCTCGCCCCCGGCGGCGACGGGAACGGAGGGGCCGGCGGGGACACCGCGCGCACGATCCGGCTGGGACTCGACCCCGCCCTGGAGCCCGAGGGCTATCGGCTGGCCTCGACCCCCGACGGCGTCGAGATCACCGGAGGCAGCCCCGCGGGCGTCTTCTGGGGCGCGCAGACGCTGCGTCAGCTCCTGGGCCCCGAGGCATTCCGGCGCGCGTCCGTCAACCGCGGTACGCGCCGCGTCATCCCCTTCGCGCAGATCGAGGACTCTCCTCGCTTCCCCTGGCGCGGCATGATGCTCGACGTGGCACGGCACTTCCTGCCCAAGGACGACGTCCTGCGCTACCTCGACCTCCTCGCCGCCCACAAGCTCAACGTCTTCCACTTCCACCTCACCGACGACCAGGGCTGGCGCATCGAGATCAAGCGCCACCCCAGGCTCACCGAGGTCGGTTCCTGGCGGTCACGCACCAAGCACGGCCACCGGGCCTCGGAGTTGTGGGACGAGACCCCGCACGGCGGCCACTACACGCAGGACGACATCCGCGAGATCGTCGCGTACGCCGCCGAGCGGCATATCCGGGTCGTGCCCGAGATCGACATCCCCGGCCACTCGCAGGCTGCCATCGCCGCGTACCCGGAACTGGGCAACACCGACGTCATCGACACCACCACCCTCTCCGTCTGGGACACCTGGGGCATCAACGCCAACGTACTCGCCCCCACCGACAACACCCTGCGCTTCTTCGAGGGCGTCCTCGAAGAGGTCCTGGAGCTCTTCCCCGCCGCCACCTCGCCGTTCATCCACATCGGCGGCGACGAGTGCGGCAAGGAGCAGTGGAAGGACTCCGCGGTCGCCCAGTCCCGGATCGAGGAACTCGGCCTGGCCGACGAGGACGAACTCCAGTCCTGGATCATCCGGCACTTCGACACCTGGCTCACCGCGCGCGGACGCCGTCTCATCGGCTGGGACGAGATCCTCGAAGGCGGTCTCCCGGCGGGCGCCGCCGTCTCGTCCTGGCGCGGCTACGACGGAGGCGCCACCGCGGCAGAGGCCGGCCACGACGTCGTGATGTGTCCGGAACAGCACGTCTACCTGGACCACCGTCAGGACGGCGGCCCCGACGAGCCGATGCCCATCGGCTTCATCCGCACCCTGGAGGACGTCTACCGCTTCGAGCCCGTCCCCCCGGGCCTCTCCGAGGCGGCGGCCCGTCACATCCTCGGCACCCAGGCCAACGTCTGGACCGAGGTCATGCAGAACCGGGCCCGCGTCGACTACCAGGTCTTCCCGCGCCTCGCCGCGTTCGCCGAGGTCGCCTGGTCGCCGCTGCCCGCCTCCGCCGACCGGGACTTCGCCGCCTTCGAACGGCGCATGACCGCGCACTATGCCCGACTCGACGCGCTGGGCGTCGACTACCGGCCACCGTCCGGCCCACTGCCCAGGCAGCAGCGCCCGGGTGTGCTCGGACGCCCTTTGGAGGGACCGCCCCCGAACGTGTGACCCCGGCCTTCGCCCCGTCTCCGGCCGTCACGCTCCTCCCGAAGAGGCCTGACCGCCGGAGGCGTTCCCATGTCGTGCGCCCGGCCGCCCGCGGGACGTTCCGTACGGGAAGGACGGCGTACGGGACCGGCTCGTACGGGAAGCCCGGCGTGCGGAAGCCGGCCGTACGAGAAGCACGGCGTACAGGACGAGCCCTACGGAATTCGCCGAACAGTGGCAATTCCTCCTCCACGCCGAAGCGGAGTGAATCGGGATCATTCCCCCTGCTCACGGACGGATACGCCCTTCGTGGACCCTCGCGTCGGCCAGGTCGGAAGATGTGCCAGAGTTGCCACGTCCGGGCTTCGAGCACGTACCGTACGGCGATACAAGCCGGACAGCCGGGACACCGGGAAGGGGCAGCTGGGTTGACCACGCACGCACCGCAGGCGACGCAGTCCGTGACGTTGCCGGCCTCGCTCGACGAGGCCGTGGCGGCACTCGGCGCCATGCCCGCCGCCGTTCCTGTGGCGGGCGGAACAGACCTGATGTCGGCCGTCAACAAGGGGCTGTTGCGTCCCTCGGGGCTGGTCGGCCTCGGCCGCATCAGCGAGCTGCGCGGCTGGCACTACCAGGACGGCCACGCCCTGCTCGGTGCAGGGCTCACCCACGCGCGCATGGGGCGGCCGGACTTCGCCGCCCTCATCCCCGCCCTGGCCGCGGCCGCGCGCGCCGCGGGCCCGCCCCAGATCCGCAACGCCGGAACGCTCGGCGGCAACATCGCCACCGCCGCGCCGACCGGCGACTCGCTCCCGGTCCTCGCCGCCCTGGAGGCCGACCTCGTCATCGCGGGCCCGAACGGCACCCGCCGGGAGATCCCGGTCTCGCACCTGCTGGCCGGCCGCGACATGCTCGAACCGGCCGAGCTGATCGGCTTCGTCCGCGTACCGCTGCTGCACGCCCCCCAGGTCTTCCTCAAGGCCACCGGCCGCACGGGCCCCGGCCGTGCCACCGCTTCCGTCGCGATAGTCCTCGACCCGGCCCGACGCGGGGTGCGTTGCGCGGTCGGCGCCATCGCGCCGATGCCGCTGCGCCCGCTGGAGGCCGAGCGCTGGATCGCCTCACTGATCGACTGGGACGGTGCCCGGGGCCTGGCCCCCGAGGCGCTGGCCGCCTTCGGCGAGTACGTCGCCGCCGCCTGCGTCCCGGACCAGGTACCGCCCGTCGAGGGGGGAGAAGCACCACCGCTGCCCCCCGCCGTACTGCATCTGCGGCGTACCGTCGCCGCACTGGCCCGGCGCGCGCTGGGGAGGGCACTGTCGTGAGCAACGAGGACCGCAACAAGCAGCACGAGCAGTACGGTCAGGGGGAGCAGTACCAGCAGGGGGAGCAGTACCGGCAGGGCGAGCAGCCCCGGCCGACTTCGCAGCACGGCGGCTGGCAGCCGACGCCGCAGGGCGGCGAGTTCGACACCGAGGCGACCGCCTTCGTCCACCTGTCGCCGGAGGACCTGGCGAACATCCCGCTGGCCGCGCCCGGCCACGGCTACGTACCGCCGATGATCGTGCCGTTGACCCCCGCCGCCGGGTTCGACCCCGCGACCACGCAGAACTGGGTCGCGCAGCCGCAGAGCCGTCAGGAGCAGGACCCGTCAGCGGAGCAGCCCGCCCCGACGGCGCCGGACGCGGTGCACTGGCCGGACCCGAACCAGCAGCAGGCGTCCTACGGATACGGATACCCGCAGACGCCGCAGTACGAGGACCCGGCCGCGACGGGTCAGTGGAACTTCCACGAGGCGACTGACGCCGAGTCCGGCGGGTACGCCGAACATGTCGATCACACCGGTCATGTCGACCTCACTGGCCACGTCGATCACGCTGGTCATGTCGACCATGCTGGTCACACCGGGCACACGGACCTTTCCGGTTACGACGGCTACACCGGTTACGACGCATACGGCGGGGCCACCGGTCAAGGTGCGCAAGCGGCTTCGGCGGGCCACGGCGACCCGGCAACTCACGCGGATCACAACGATCACACTGGCTACACCGACCACACCTCCCATCACACCGAACGCGTCGAGCACCCCGGTCACATCGGTCAGACCGACTCCGGTGTTCAGCCGGGCCTCAGCGACCACACGGACCGCACTGACCACACGGACCGCACGGACCACACCGGCCAGACCGGTCATGTCGGTGGCTCCGGGCACACCGGCCAGTGGACCATTCCGGTCGCCGAGGGCGATCTGCCGGAAGAGTCGGGCGAGTTCGTGGCCTCGACGCTGGCCTCCCAGTGGTACCCGGACCGGACCCCGCCGGCCACGCTGCCGGGCGGCGCGCCCGCGCCGTGGGCGACTCAGCACCCGGTGGCGGAGCCCGGGCAGGGACCCGCGCCCGCGTCCGAGGCCGATACCCGCGCCCCGCACCGGCCCGAGCCCCGTACCGACGTCCAGCCCGATCCCCACGCCGGGCGCGAGCCCGCGGCCAGGCCCGTGACAGAGCCCGCCCACGTGTCCGAGGCCGAGCCGCTCCCCGCGTCCGTGCCGGGCGCGTTCGTGCCCGCAGCGTCCGTTCCCGGCGCCGCTGTCGAGCCGGAACGGACACCGGAGAGCGCCGCCGCACCCGCGACGGAGCCGACCACCGCCCCCTCGGCAACCTCCCCCGGGGCGAGCACCGCCGTGCACTCCGATGCGGCGCCCGTGGCGTACGAGGACACCCCTCGGACCGCCGGGGCGGCTCCGGAGGCGTCCGCCGAGGACGGCTCCGACTCCGGTCCCGCCACCGGAGCTGTGCTCGTCACCGATCCCGCTTCCGCGGACGCTTCCGTTCCCCCTTCCGCGGACGCGCCCGTTCCCGGGGCACACCCCGTGCAGCCCCCGGCCCCCGACGTCAACGCCGAGACCGAGACCGAGCCCGGTCCTGGTGCCGGTCCTGGTGCCGAGCGCGTGGCGGAGGCGGCCCTTCCGCTGCCGGACGAGGCTTCGGGCGCGCCCACCGACACGGCGTCACCGGAAACGAAGTCACCGGACACCGCGTCACCGGGCACGGAGTCACCGGACACGGAGTCACCGGAAACCCCGCCGGACGACTCTCCGTCGGGGACCCCGTCGCCGGACGCGCGGCCCGCGGATGCCCGCCTCGCCGAGGCGGAGGCGACCGGGGCGGAGGCGACCGAGCCGCACCCGCAGGCCGCCCCCCGGCCCGCAGATCTCCACCCCACGGATCTCCACCCCGCAGATCTCCACCCCACGGATCTCCACCCCACCGCCCCCGAGCGCGCCGCCTCGGAGCCGACCGACCCGGAGCCGACCGGATCACACCCGGCCGAACCGCAGCCCACAGCCCCCCGGTCCTCCGACTCCGAGCAGGTCGATCCGCAGCAGGCAGACCCGCAGCCGGTCGACCCGACGCCCACCGGCCCGGAGTCCGACGCCTCCGAGCAGACCGACCCGCAGCCATCGGGCGTTCCCGACGAGCATCCCGCCGTCTCCTACGTCCTGCATGTGAACGGCACCGACCGCCCCGTCACCGACGCCTGGATCGGCGAGTCGCTGCTCTACGTACTCCGCGAGCGTCTCGGCCTCGCGGGCGCCAAGGACGGCTGCTCGCAGGGCGAGTGCGGTGCCTGCAACGTCCAGGTGGACGGGCGTCTGGTCGCGTCCTGCCTGGTCCCCGCGGCCACCACGGCCGGCAGCGAGGTCCGCACGGTCGAGGGCCTGGCCGTGAACGGCGAACCGTCCGACGTCCAGCGCGCCCTCGCCAAGTGCGGTGCGGTCCAGTGCGGTTTCTGCATCCCGGGCATCGCGATGACTGTCCACGACCTGCTGGAGGGCAACCACGCCCCCAGCGAACTGGAGACGCGCCAGGCGCTCTGCGGCAATCTCTGCCGCTGCTCCGGCTACCGCGGCGTACTCGACGCCGTGAACGAGGTCATCGCGGGCCGCGAAGCGCACACCGCCCCCGTTTCGTCGGACTCCACGTCCCCGGAGTCCGACGAGTCCCACATCCCGCACCAGGCGGCCCCCGGCGCCGCCGGTGCCCAGCCGCTCCCGCAGGACGGAGGCATGGCGTGAGCAAGGACGCGGCCACCGCGGCCACCGCGACCAGCACACGGATCGCCACCCCGCAGGCCGAGGGAACCGACACCGAGCCGGCCGCGCTCGGCCTCGGCGTCTCCCTCATGCCCGCCGACGCGTGCGCGAAGACCGAGGGCACCTTCCCGTACGCCGCCGACCTCTGGGCCGAGGGCCTGCTGTGGGCGGCCGTCCTCCGTTCCCCGCATCCGCACGCCCGTATCGTCTCCATCGACACCTCGGGCGCCGCCCGGATGCCGGGGGTACGGGCCGTCGTGACCCACGCGGACGTACCGGGGGAGGGCACGTACGGGCGCAAGGTCGTCGACCGTCCGGTCTTCGCCTCCGACGTGGTGCGCCACCACGGCGAACCGATCGCCGCGGTCGCCGCCGACCACCCCGACACGGCCCGCCTCGCCGCCGCGGCCATCGCCGTCGAGTACGAGGTCCTCGACCCGGTCACCGACCCGGAGAAGGCGTTCGCCGCCGAACCGCTGCACCCCGACGGCAACCTGATTCGCCACATCCCGCTGCGCTACGGCGACCCGGAGGCCACCGGGGACGTCATCGTCGAGGGCCTGTACCGCATCGGCCGCCAGGACCCGGCCCCGATCGGCGCCGAGGCCGGACTGGCCGTGCCCCGCCCCGACGGCGGTGTGGAGATCTACACCGCCTCCACCGACCCGCACACCGACCGCGATCTCGCCGCCGCCTGCTTCGGCCTCGAACCGGACCGGGTGAAGGTCGTCGTCACCGGCGTGCCCGGCGCGACCGGCGACCGCGAGGAGCCCGGGTTCCAACTGCCCCTGGGACTCCTCGCGTTGCGCACCGGCTGCCCGGTCAAGCTGACCGCCACCCGCGAGGAGTCCTTCCTCGGCCACGCCCACCGCCACCCCACCCTCCTGCGCTACCGCCACCACGCGGACACCGAGGGCCGACTGGTGAAGGTCGAGGCCCAGATCCTGCTCGACGCGGGGGCGTACGCCGACTCGTCGTCCGAATCGCTGGCCGCGGCGGTCGCCTTCGCCTGCGGCCCGTACGTCGTGCCGCACGCGTTCATCGAGGGCTGGGCCGTCCGTACGAACAACCCGCCGTCCGGCCATGTGCGCGGCGAGGGCGCGATGCAGGTGTGCGCGGCGTACGAGGGCCAGATGGACAAGCTGGCCGCCAAGCTCGGCATGGATCCGGCCGAACTGCGCCTGCGCAACGCCCTGGCCACCGGCGACATCCTGCCCACCGGCCAGACGGTGACCTGCCCTGCCCCGGTGGCCGAACTCCTCCAGGCCGTCCGTGACTTCCCTCTTCCCGCTCTCCCCAAGGACACCCCGGAAGCCGACTGGCTGCTCCCCGGCGGCCCGGAGGGCGCGGGCGAACCCGGCGCGGTGCGACGGGGCGTCGGCTACGCGCTCGGCATGGTCCACATGCTCGGCGCGGAGGGTGCCGACGAGGTCTCCACGGCCACGGTCAGGGTCCACGGCGGCGTCGCCACGGTCATCTGCGCGGCGGTCGAGACGGGCCAGGGCTTCTCCACCCTCGCCCGCCAGGTGGTCCAGGAGACCCTGGGCGTCGAGGAGGTGCATATCGCGCCCGTCGACACCGACCAGCCCCCGGCCGGCCCGGCCACGCACGGCCGCCACACCTGGGTCTCCGCCGGGGCGGTGGAGCGCGCCGCCAAGATGGTCCGTACGCAGCTTCTCCAGCCGCTGGCCCACCAGTTCGGCATGTCCACGGAACTGCTGCAGATCAACGACGGCAAGATCACGTCGTACGACGGTGTGCTGTCCACGACGGTCACCGAGGCCATGGACGGCAAGGAACTCTGGGCCACCGCCCAGTGCCGCCCCCACCCGACCGAGCCCCTGGACGAGTCGGGCCAGGGCGACGCCTTCGTCGGCCTCGCCTTCTGCGCGATCCGCGCGGTGGTGGACGTCGACATCGAACTGGGCGCCGTACGCGTGGTGGAGATGGCGGTCGCCCAGGACGTCGGCCGGATCCTCAACCCGTCCCAGCTGGCCGCTCGCATCGAGGCGGGCGTCACCCAGGGCATCGGCGCGGCCCTCACCGAGAACCTCCGCACCACTCGCGGCCTGGTCCGCCACCCCGACTTCACCGGCTACTCGCTCCCGACCGCCTTGGACGCGCCCGACATTCGCATCGTCAAACTCCTCGAAGAACGCGACGTGGTCGCCCCCTTCGGCGCCAAGCCGGCCTCCGCGGTCCCCGTCGTGACCTCTCCCGCCGCCGTCTCCGCAGCGGTGAGGGCGGCCACCGGCCGCCCGGTCAACCGCCTTCCGATCAGGCCCCAGTCGGCGGTGGTGACCTCCAACTGACCCTCAACTCCTGACCCCGTACCGTTGGCGAGATCCGGGTTGCAGGTGCAACCCCGGAGGTGCACGCTGTCATGGGGGTTGACTAAGGTGAACCCCTGAGCAGTGATCGGCTGTTGCCAAACGGGGGAGGGGCACTGTGGGGCAGAGCGAACCAGGAGTCGAGTCTTCGCCGATGTCATCGGCCATCGTGGGCGGTCTCGGGGCCATGGGCGCCATCAGCCCGATCGGCGCCGCCCAGGCCGCGGTGGGTGAACTGGTCACCGAACTCTCGTCGTTCACCAAGTTCCGTGAACGGATCGAGGAGCTGCTGCGCGACCTCAAGGGTTCTTCAGCAAGTCCCGAGAAAGTCGGTCAGGACCCTGTCGCGCGCTCACATTTCGGCGGTGACAAAGGTCAGTGGGCGGAGGCGGGCGGCCTTTACAAGTCGTACTCCACCGTCATCGAGGAACTGGAGAAGTTGTCCAAGCTGCTGGCGGACTCCATCGAGGGCCTGAGCATCGCGGTCCTCGCGTCCCACAAGGGGTACGAGCACGTCGACTTGGACATCCGCGAGCGCATGCTGGCGATCCAGTCCAGTACGAACGCCCACTACGTGATGGAACAGGCGGCGAAGCAGCAGGGTTCGTCGACCAAGACGGTGCCCGTGCCTGAGCACACCGCCTTCTGATGTCGACGGCCATGTGCTCTGTGTGTGGATGACGGGGACGGGGGAGAGAGACGGCTCATGGGTACCAACTTCGACAACAAGAGCCACGAGGAAATGCTGTGGTGGCTGGACCATGCCAACAGCGGTGAGATCCAGGCTGCTGCGGACCGCCTGCAGAGCGCTGCTGTCGACATTCGGAAGATCGCCGCGGAACTGAAGGTGCGCCCGCAACTGGTGGAGTGGAAGGGTGAAGGGGCCCACGCTTTTTGCACCTGGAGTGCGGATCTGGCCAATGCGACGTTGCGCCTAGGGGACTACAGCGAGGGCGCTTCGAAGTGGCTGGGCGAGGCCTCGAACGCGATCGCGACAGCGCAGGCTTCGATTCCTCGGACAGAGGCGGGCGCGCAGGCGAACCTCGAGGCAGCTCACGCCGCACGGAACGATCCGGACGCGTCGGAGGTGGCCCGGAAGGCCGCGGAAACTCTGATCAATTCCAGGGAGAAGAACAAGGAAGAGGCCGCTGCGGAGATGCGGCGGCTGTCTCAGGCGTACAGTTTCTCGTCGACCCAGATGGAGATGCTGGAAAAGCCGGTCTTTCCAGGAGTTCCGGAGGTGATCGCGCCGCCTGTGGCCGACGGACGAGGCGGAGCACAGAACCAACATGTTGGAGCTGGTGTCACCCATGGGGCCCCTGCAGGGTACGCCGTAGCGCCGGGGAACCACTCGGGAACAGTGCCCGGTGCGGTTTCTCCAACAGGGGAAACAGGTCACTCGGGGCACATTGTTTCGCCCTCGGAGACGAGGCCGCCGGTGAACATGGGGATCGATGGAGTGACCACGCTGCCGGATGCCGCGCCCTCCCCGGTCGGTAATCCACCGGTGTCGCAGACTCTGCCGCGGACCGACACTGCTCTCCCCCCGACGGTGGGAAGCGTTCCGCCTGTTCCTCATAGCGGCCCGTATCCGGTGCGAAGCACGAACGTCAGGGGTGGAACGACGGGGATACCTCGTCCGAGCGTGTCAGCCCCGGGGCAGGGTCCGTTTGATAGAGGGCCGGTGGGCCGTCCTTCCGGCCCCGATGGGATCACCGGTGGTCGCGCCGTGTCTTCTGTCTCAGGACGGTCTTCGACCGGCATTCCGCGTGGAACGGTCGTCGGCAATGAGAACGTTCGTGGGACAACGCCCATGGGGCGCGTACCGGGGGTGACCGGTGGGGGCAGCCCAGGCGTCGCAGCGCATGCCGTCAACCCGGGCGGTCGCCGTCTGGCTGGAGAGGCCGGTGGCGTAGTCGGGGGACGCCAGCAGCAGGGGCGTGCAGGATCACGACCATTTACGCCCGGAGGATCAGGACTGGTGAGGGGAACGGCCTCGGGAGAGGCGGACCGCAGCGCAGGGCTGGCCGGTCGGGGCACCGGAATCGCTTCTCATCGTCCGCGGACGAATGAGACAGGGCGGCGTGAAGGCGGTGAGCGGCCTAACTACCTGGTTGAGGAAGAAGCGACATGGCAATCGGGCGATCGACGGGTCGTCCCGCCGGTCGTCGATTGATTCACAAGAACTTACAAGGGACTCGCATGCGTAACGCGACCAGCGCAGCCTTGCGGCGGCGATGCATGGTGTCAGCCGTGCTGGGCCTACTGCTGGTAGGTGGCGCGACCGTACCCGCGTACGCCGACTCCACACGCTCCATGCAGTGGCACCTCGATGCCATGAAGGCCGAGGAGATGTGGAAGTCGAGTACGGGTAAGGGCGTCATCGTTGCTGTCATCGACAGTGGCGTGGACCCGTCGAATCCCGACCTCGTTGGGCAGGTTCTCAAGGGGAAGAACCTGGAGCCGGACGTCGCGGGCGACGAGCATACTGATTACGACGGCCATGGTACGAGTATGGCGGGCTTGATCGCGGGTACGGGTCAGAGCCACGGAGGTAACGGCGCGTTTGGGCTCGCACCGGGCGTCAAGATTCTCCCGGTTCGCATGCCTAAATCAGGTGTGGGGGCCAATCAGGAAGCCGAGAATGAGAAATTCAACAAGGCTGCACCCATGGCAATTCGCTACGCGGTTGAGCGTGGCGCAAAGGTCATCAATGTTTCTCTTGGTACATACGCGGGATCGCAGGCGCTGACGGATTCCGTGAAGTATGCTCTCGATCACGGATCATTGGTCTTTGCCGCTGCCGGGAACAGTGGTGACGGGGCCAACCGGATCGAATATCCGAGTGGAACGCCTGGGGTTGTCGGCGTTGGTGCCGTCGACCAGAATGCAAAGAAGACCGGCGAGTCGCAATACGGGCCACAGATCGACTTCAGCGCACCGGGTATCGATATGGTTCATCCGTGTAAGGGTGGAACTCAGCTGTGTAAGACGAGTGGTACGAGTGATGCCACTGCCCTGGTTTCCGCTTCAGCTGCTCTCATTTGGTCCAAGCATCCCGGCTGGACCAACAATCAGGTTCTGCGTGTCATGCTGAATACGGCTGGAGCTCCCTCGGGCGGTTCCAAGCGCAGCGACTACGTGGGGTATGGCGCGGTGCGACCGCGCATCGCTTTGAAGAATCCGGGTGATCCCGGGCCCGCTGACGTGTACCCGCTCCCCGACCTCGCGGCGGCCGAGAGCCCCAGCGCTAGCCCGTCCTCAAAGCCTTCCCAGGAGACCGACGGCTCGGTGGGTGAGGAGAAGAAGCCGACAGCGGAGCCTGTGTCCGATGAGAGCAGTAACACGGGTCTTTGGGTCGGCCTTGGCGTTGGCGTGGTCGCCATTGTCGGCGCGGTGTCCGCCTTCCTGGCCATCCGTTCCCGCCGTCGTCGGGCCGCGTCCGCGGCCCCGCCGCCTCCTTCGTACCAGCCGTCGCACGGCTACCCGCCGCCACTACAGGGCCACCAACAGCCGTCGTACGCGCCCTATCCTTCGCCGCAGGGTGGCCGAGGCGCCGACGCGCCGTACGGCGGAGCACCGAACCAGGGCGATCCGCCGAGGTGAGTGTGGCTCGCCGCGCTCGCGGGGGAGGCCCACCCGACAGTGCCGGGCTAAGGCAGTGATGCCGGGCGGTCCTTCCGGGCGCGAAGATCCTGTCGTTGCCACCACGAGCCGCAGCGAGAAGGAAACAGAAGGCACCTACGGCGATGGGCAGCAGGCCGGGCAGCGCTCGGACGGCCTGGTGCCGTCACGCGACGAGGCGAACGTTGCCGGGGGCACTGGGGCGCAGCACGAGGGGCTCGCGACAGAGTTGGGGACGAAACCGGGGGCAGGGGGGCGGGTGTATGCGCAGCAGTGAGAGGAAGCAGGCGCGTCAACGAGCGTGCACGTCGGTCGCGGTGGCGTTTTTGCTGGCCGGTGGCGTGGCCGCACCCGCGCAGGCGGACACCGTCTTCTCCGATCAATGGCACCTCAACGCCATGAAGGTCCAGGAGATATGGCGGACCAGCACCGGAAAGGGCGTCACGGTCGCTCTCATCGATACCCGCGTGCGTGAAGTTCCCGAGTTGGCGGGGCGGCTGCTCCCGGCCAAGAGCTTCGCGGGGGTGGCCGCCGCGAAGCTGAACGAGTACGGCACCACGGCGGCTTCCGTGATCGCCGGTACCGGCAAGGGGCCCGGTGGCCGGGAGAGTGCGTACGGGCTCGCTCCGGGGGCCAAGATCCTTCCTCTGGTGATCCCCGATGGCCGGGGCGCCGGCAACGCTGCCGCGCAGAGCGAGGAGATCAACGGGGGGCTGGCTCCGGCCATTCGTTATGCGGCCGACTCCGAGGCCAAGATCATCAGCGTGTCGTTCGGCACGTACGCGGACGACCAACCGGTCCGGGATGCCGTGGAGTACGCGCGGAGCAAGGGGAAGCTGATCTTCGCGGCCGTCGGTGACTTCGGCGTCGACGATCCGCAGGTGGGGTACCCGGCTGCGACGCCCGGAGTCATCGGCGTCACGGGCATCGGCAAGGACCTGAAGGCGATCAAGAAGGCCGGTGTGGGGATCACCGTGGATCTCAGTGCCCCTGGTGAGGACGTGATCAGCGCGTGCGCAGGCGCGACCGGGCTGTGCAGGAGCCGGGGTACCGGGGTGGCAACCGCTCTCGTCTCCGCTTCCGCCGCGCTGATCTGGGCCGAACATCCCACGTGGACGGCGAACCAGGTTCTGCGCGTGATGGTGAACACGGTCGGCGGTCCCACCAGCGGGGCCGTGCGCAATGACTACATTGGTTACGGCATTGTCCGTCCTCGTGTTGCGTTGAAGAAGCCGGGTGACCCCGGAGCGGCCGACAAGGATCCGATCCCCGACTACCGCACCGCTTCGCCGACCCCGCCCCAGCCCGCGTCCTCCCCGTCGCCGAAGGAGCATGCCGACAAGGCGGGCGCCGCGCCCGCGTCAGGCGCCTCCGTCTCGTCCGTGACGGACGGCGGGCACAGCGGTTCCTTCTGGGCCGCACTCGCGGTGTGCGCGGCCGGGGTGCTCTGTGTCGTCGTCGCAGGCCCGTTGCTGGTGGCCGACCGGCGTCGTACGCGGCTCAGTCGTCCTTGAGCCGCCACGCGGCGGTCCCGCCGCCCATGGCGAGTGCGGCCCCTCCGGCGGTGAGCGCTGTCAGGAACCTGCGCCGCGAGTGACTCATCGGCGCAGGCGATACGGTCACGGGGAGCAGCCGCCTTGCTTCGGTCTCGTACTGGTCGATCAGGGGCATCAGGCTGCTTCGTCGCCAGACCTTCTCCGCTCGTCGTGAGGGCGCGAACGCCTGGGCGATCTGTTCCGGTCCTGGACGCAGTCCGGGTTCCTTGGCGAGGCAGGGAGCGATGAGGGCGCGCAGCGGCTCGGGGAGGTGCGACAACCGGGGCTCTCCGTGCACGACTTCGTACTGTACGGCGGCGACATGACTGCCCGTGAAGGCGCGTTGCCCGCCCGCGGCGTACGCCAGCACAGCACCCAGGGAGAAGACATCCGCGGCCGGTCCCACCCGATGACCAAGTACCTGCTCGGGCGCACCGTAGCCGGGCGTGACGGGAATCTGCCCCGTGGTCGTCAGGGTGAGACCGTGTTCCGGACGGGCGATGCCGAAGTCGATGACGCGCGGTCCGCGCGAAGTCAGCACGATGTTCGCCGGTTTGAGGTCGCGGTGCACGAGACCGGCGGCATGGATGTCGTGCAGGGCACGGGCCAGGGCCGAGGCCAGGGCGCACACGGTCGGGCCGTCGAGCGGGCCGTGGGAGGCGACTGCCTTCTCCAGGTCGGGGCCGGGCAGGAACTCGCTGGCGATCCACGGGTGCCCGCCCTCGACCTGCGCGTCCAGCACCCGAGACACACTCCGGCTGGTGACCGTTCGCGCGGTCTGCGCCTCACGTACGAAGCGTTGTACGAGCTGCTGGTCGTACGACAGTTCGGGCCGCAGCGATTTCACCGCGGCGCGGCGGCCGGCGCGGTCCTGCCCCAGGTAGACCTTGCCCATCCCGCCTTCGCCGAGCACGCCGTGGAGACGGTAGGGGCCGAGCCGGAGCGGGTCTCCTGGACCGAGTGGTTTCATGGGTCTCCCTGTCGCGAGCCGGGATGGGCGGGCCGGATGGACGGGCGTGGCTTCATGCCGTGCACGTGGTGGTGGAGTGTCATTCGTCCAGACGCAGGGCCTCCACCGTGCCGTCTTGGCCGCTGCCGACGAGCGTGCGCTTGTCGGTGGCGAGGGCGAAACTGCGCATCGGCGTCTTCAGCGACCGTACGTGCTTGTGGGTGTTCAGATCGATCAACCCCAGCCCGGAGGCTTCCCCGTAATAGAGACGCGTTTTGCCGAGGACGGGCGGCGCGGCAATGGTCGACACATTGCCGTTCGGGACCGGCACGTCCCAGAGGAGTTCGCCGCGCTTCGCGTCCACCGCGACGATTCCCCGGTTCTTCTCGGTGGCGTAGACCACGCCGTCCCGTACGACAGGGAGCCCGTAACGGTTGTGGCTGTTCTCGTAGTGCTCGAAGAAGCGGTCGCGGCCGAACTCCCAGATCACCACGCCGGTGGCCAGGCTGATCGCCTGGAGTGTGCGCGACCCGAGATACACATGGGAACCATCGTTGGCGAGCTGCTCGCCGGTCATCATCAGCGTGGCGATCCCGGAAGCCCATTCCGGCAGGGTTCTCCGCCACAGCCTCTTCCCCGAACGGGTGTCGAACGCGGTGAGCGCGAGGTCGTACGGGCCTTCTCCCAGGATGAGCCGGTTTCCGATGGCCTTGGCGAAGCCCTTGCTGTAGCCCTCTCCCTTCTCGACCTCCTCAAGGGGCACGCGCCAACGGGCCTTCCCCGTCGAGCCGTTGACGGCGTGCAGGTGCCAGTCGTACGTATCCGACGTGTTGCTTCCGGCCGCCAGGTAGATGCTTCCGCCCGACGCGTGCAAGAGGTTCGCCGAGCCGCCCGAGGACGGCAGTGTGAAATCGGACTGGTCGGCAAGGGTGCGGTCTTTCAAGCCGGTGGCCGGATCGACCGATACGAGCGCATGCTCCTGCTCCGTCGAATCGACGAGCCCATAGAGCCGGGAGCCGTCCGCTACGGCCCAGGAACCGGAAGACGCCGTGGAGTACGTCCAGAGGTGTGTGCCGTCGGCCGGGTCCAGACCGAGCAGTTGGCCCCCGGAGACCACCATGAGGGACTTGCCCACGAAGAGCGGCGGCGTGCTGTCGGCCATGGATGGATCGGTGGTCCACAAAACGCGCCATGCCCCTGCCACGTCCCGGGCCGTCGGCGAGGCGGTGGGGCCGGGCCCCGCGGCGGACGGTGTCTTCGCGTCCTTCGCCTTGGACAGGCCCGGCCGGAACCACAGTCCGGCTCCGGCGACCCCGGCCGTCGCCAGGCCGGCGAGGGACAGGACCTTGCGCCGTGACATGCCTGGTGCGCGCCCGTACGCCGATGGTTCGGACCTGGAGACGGGCTGTTCCGGCGACTCCGCCGGAAGGCGTTCGGGGCTGGGCTCCCAGACTTCCGTCGCACGACGGGCGATCTCCGTGAGGAGGGCGTGGGGCAGGTGGTCCGCGAACTGCCCGTGTCCGTCGTGGAGTGCGGCGGCCAGCTCCCGCGTGGTCGGGCGCGGGGACGGGTCCTTCGTGAGGCACTGGGCCAGGAGCGGGGCCAGTGCGGTCGGTATGCCGGTCAGGTCCGGATCGGCATACCGGACCCGGTAGAGCAGGTCGGCCGGCTGCCCGCCGCCGAACGGGCCGTGACCCGAGGCGGCGAAGACGAGGACACCGGCCAGGGCGAACACGTCACCGGCCGGCGTGTGCTCCTGGTCGCTCGCCTGTTCCGGGGACATGAAGGCGGGCGTACCGGCCGCCGCCCCCACGCGGGTGAGGCGGTCGTCGCCGATCGCGCGGGCGATGCCGAAGTCGATGACCTTCGGCCCGTATGCCGTGATCATGATGTTGGACGGCTTCAGGTCGCGGTGCACCACATCCGATCCGTGCAGCTGTCCGAGTGCTCCGCACAGTGCGGCGCCCAGGGCCCGCACACTGGGCTCGGGCAGTGGCCCGCACAGGGAGACCGCCTCGTCCAGGGGCGGACCGAGCACGTACTCCGTCGCCAGCCAGGGCGTCTCGGCGAGCGGGTCGGCGTCGAAGACCTGCGCCCCGTACCGGCCTCCGATGACGCGTGCGGCGTCGGTTTCGAGACGGAAGCGGGTGCGGAAGGCGGCGTCGGCGGCGATGTCCGCGTGCACGGTTTTAACGGCGACGGTACGACCGCCGGCGGAGCGCGCCAGATAGACCGTTCCCATGCCGCCGCTGCCGAGCCGGGCGACCAGCCGGTACGCACCGATGTGCTGCGGGTCTTCGTGGAGCAGGGGCGTGATCATCCGTCGGCTTCCGGGTGGCGGTGGACGTCTGCCGCGAGGACCGCCGCGGACTGCTGGGCGATCGCCGCTATCACCCGGCCGGGCAGTCGCATATGGTGCGCTTCCGGTTCCGGGTCCAGGACGGTGGCGACCGGTGACGCGGACGGCGAGGTGGGCGAGAGGGCCTGGAGTACGTCGATCGCCCGCGGGCGGGCCGCGGGATCACGGGCTAGGCAGGCCGGCACGAGCGAACGCAGCATGACGGGAAGTTCATCCCGTTCGGGGACGGTGTGGCCGGTCGCCGCGTACGCGAGCACGGCGCCCAGCGCGTAGACGTCGCCCGGCGGCCGGGGGCGTCCGCCCGTGGCCTGTTCGGGTGGCAGGCTGCCCGGCTCGAGGCCGGGCAGCCCAGAGCGCGGTTGCCCGTCCTCGGCGGCGGTCCGGACCGCGCCGAAGCAGGTGAGTCGCGGGCCGTCCCCCGCCAGCAGTACGGCGGCGGGGGACACCCCGGCGTACGTCAGTCCGGAGGTATGGGCGATGGCTATCGTCTCCGCCAGGCGGGCGCCCAAGGCCCGTAGCGCGTCGTCGGGGAACGGACCCCCGTGGACGGCCAGGGCCATCGGCAGTGGGACCGCGGGTAGGTACGGGCGCGCGCACCACACGGGCAGACCGGGTTCTGCGCACTTGGTGACGGGGGTGAACCACGGGCCGAGATGGCATCGGGCGGCCTGTGCCTCGACGAGGAATCGAGCGGAAGCGGCGTCGTTCAGTGGGACGCTCACCACCGCGGTCCGGTCGCCGTCCGCGCTGCGCGCGATGAAACGCCGCTCAGGGACGGGCATCGCGCCGGGGCCGGTCGGGTCCAGCCTCGTGATGACGGTGTAGGGGCCGATCTGCCGGGCGGGGGAGTGGTGTGGCTGTTGCATGCGAGGACCCCCGGACGACAACAGAACGAGGGAAGCCTACTCAGTCTCGTGGACTGTTTTCCCAACGACTGTGGCCGTAACCGCTGTTGAGGGCATGGTAAGTACGGTGCCGGGCGGTGCGGTGGTGAGCCGGACGAACCGCTCGTGGCAGTGTGGTGTGGCTGCGGGAACAGGGACGCCGGGCAACAGCGTGGGCGGTGTTCGTAACGGTGGCCGGGCCCGCGGTGCCCGGTCAGCGTGCCGTGGGGCCGGGCGAAGCCGCGCTCGCAAGGCCGGGGCGTGCCTTGGCGAGGGGCCGACGGAGCAGGCTTGCGGGGGCGAAGCGGCCCGCGATCCGGGCCATGGCCTGGTCGAACATCACCCGCCAGTGGGCAGGGCCTACGCTATGGCCAGCGGCCATCGCACGATCTTCAGGAGTCCACGCAACCCCCGTGATCACGCGGTGGCCGCACCCGTTCCCAGCCGGGTTCGCAGCCAGATCACGAAACCAGACTGGAGTACTAAGGTGAACCCCTGAGCAGTGATCGGCTGTTGTCGAACGGGGGAGGGGCACTGTGGGGCAGAGCGAACCGGGAGTCGAGTCTTCGCCGATGTCATCGGCCATCGTGGGCGGTCTCGGGGCCATGGGCGCCATCAGTCCGATCGGCGCCGCCCAGGCCGCGGTGGGTGAACTGGTCACCGAACTCTCGTCGTTCACCAAGTTCCGTGAACGGATCGAGGAGCTGCTGCGCAGCCTCAAGGAGTCTCCGGCAGACGCGAAGAAGCTGGGTGAAGTCTCCATCGGCCTTACTCAGTTCGGCGACCCCGCCTGGGCAGAGGCCTCCGGTGTGCACGCCGCGTACAAGAAGGTCGTCTCGGAGCTGGAGACCCTCTCGAAGCTGCTGTCGGACTCCATCGAGGGCCTGAGCATCGCGGTTCTGGCGGCGCACAAGGGCTACGAGAACCTTGACGAGGACATCCGCGAACGCATGCTCGCGATCAAGCAGGACACGCAGGCGCACTACAAGGGGGAGTACAACCCGGTCCCCGATGAGGGGAAGCACGCCGACAAGCGACCGGCTCCCACGAAGCCGGATGGCGACACGGCGGGTACCGAGGGCATCTCTTGATGAAGGTCATTTGCTCGATACCGGGCGGGACGGGGGAGTGAGATGGGTACGACACCTTTCGATGACATGTCGCACGAGCAGATGAGCGGGTGGCTGGACAAGGCGAACAGCGAGGCGGTCCGGACCGCGGCCGACCGTCTTTCGAGCGCGGCGACCGAGATCGACAAGATCGGCGAGGAGCTGAAGGTCCGTCCGCAGATGGTGGAGTGGAAGGGCGAGGGGGCGAACTCCTTCCGTACCTGGAGCGCCGATCTGGCCAACGCCACCCTGCGGCTGGGCGCTTTCAGCAAGGAGGCGTCGAAGCGCCTCGGTGAGGCCGCTGAAGCGATCGCCTCGGCCAAAGCAGCGGCGCCCCGACCCAAGGCGGGCGCGGGTGCGTCCCTGAAGGCGGCGCTCTCGACGCCGAACGACCCGGCCGCGTTGGCCCTGGCGAAAGAGCTAGGCACGGAGAAAGACGCCATGGCCCGGGAGATGACGAAACTCTCTCAGGCGTACAACCAGTCCGCAGAGAGAATCGGCACCCTGGAGAAGCCGGAGTTTCCTCCGCCGCCACAGGTGATCGCGCCGCACGAAGCGTCGCGGGGATACGACCAAACGGCTGATGGCTATGCTCGCGGTTGGGGTTCGGCAGGAGGCGCCGCTGGTGCGGTGTCGCAGAGTGCGTCGATGCCCGGAGTTGGCTATGAATCGCCTGGTGGGGCGGCGGCGCATTCAGTCGGGTATCCGGCTGCGCACGGGAGCGTCGTCTCCGCTCCGGTCGGGGGTACGGTGTCGCGTCCGGTGGACATGGAGATCGACAGCGTCGCCACGCTGCCGACAACCTCACCGAATCCCCCGGTGGTTCAACCTGGTGTGCCGGGTCCGGGGAGGCCCGATGGAGGTCAGCCTGTCACACCTGGTGTCCTGCCTCCCAGCCTCGGTGGTGGACCTGCGGTGCGGCCTCCGTCGACTACCACGGGCGGCGGGAAGGCGGGTGTGCCCCGTCCGCCGATGCCTTCGGTCACCGGGAACCCGGTGGCGGGACCCCCGGGGAGGCCTCCCGTCATGGGAACCCCGGTGACAGGGCCTGTGGGGCGGTTGCCCCAGGACAGCGGGATCGTGGGTGGCCGTCCGGTTGCGCAGCCTTCCGGGCGTCCTGCGGCGGGGCTTCCTCGCGGGACCGTGGTCGGTGGCGAGGGCACGCACGCCGGTCGCGGAATGACGGGATACGGCCCCGGAATGGGAGGGGTCGGGGGCAGCAGCCAGAGCGGAGTCGCCGGTGGCCGCCGCCTGGCAGGCGAGACAGGTGGCATGGTGGGCCGTCCGCAGCAGCCCAGGAGTACGGGCACTCGTCCCTTCACACCCGGTGGCACCGGTCTGGTGCGGGGCTCGGCACCGGGAGACGGCAGTCGGGTCCCTGGGCAGATGGGTCGTGGGGCCGCCAGTAGTGTCCGTCCCGGAGAATCACGCCCCGATGAGCGGGAACGGCCGGACTATCTCGTCGAGGATGAGGAAACCTGGCAGCAGGGTGACCGGCGGGTTGTCCCGCCGGTGATCGACTGAGCGGAAGAAACCAGAAAAGGGAAAGAGATGTGTACCAGCAGTGCAGCGGCCGTGCGTCGTGGAATCGCCGTCTCGTCCGCGTTGACGTTGCTGCTGGTGGGCGCCAGCCCTGCGTACTCGGACTCCGTCCGTTCGGACCAGTGGTACCTGGATGCGATGAAGGCCGAGCAGATCTGGGAAATGAGCACTGGTGAGAACGTCACCGTGGCTGTTGTCGATTCGGGCGTTGACGCATCCATCCCAGATCTCAAAGGGCGTGTTCTCAAGGGGCTCGATCTGGCAAAGGATTCTCCGGGAGACGAGTACACGGACTACGACAACCACGGGACCGGCATGGCTGGCATTATCGCCGGAACTGGTAATGAAAGTGGTGGCGGCGGTTCTTATGGCATTGCCCCGGGGGTGAAGATCCTGCCGATTCGTCTGAGGGACACTGTTAACAAAGTGAACGGGGCGACGGCAAGCAAGTACTTCAATGAAGACATGGCCACTGCGATTCGCTTCGCTGTCGATCACGGCGCACAGATCATCAATGCGTCGGTCGGGGACACCATTGGAGGGTCGCAACAGCTCACGGATTCCGTGAAGTACGCCCTGGACAAAGGTGCTCTTGTTTTCGCAGCTGTAGGCAACGGTGCTGATGAAGGAAACCCGGCTTCTTACCCTGCCGCAACCCCGGGGGTTATCGGCGTGGGAGCGATCGGGAAGGACTTGAAAAGGGCGGACTTTTCTCGATACGGCCCCGAGGTCGACCTCTCGGCCCCTGGCGTGGACATGGTGCACGGCTGCAGTGGGGGCACCAAATTGTGCAGAACCAGCGGTACCAGCGACGCCACGGCCATCGTTTCCGCTTCCGCCGCGCTGATCTGGTCCAAGCACCCGGAGTGGACCAACAACCAGGTCCTGCGGGTCCTGCTCAACACGGTCGGCGCTCCGACCAGTGGAGCCCTGCGTAACGATCACATCGGCTACGGAGCCGTCCGGCCCCGGCGCGCATTGATGAACCCCGGCGACCCGGGTCCCGCAGACAAGTACCCGCTCCCCGACCTAGCCGCAGCGGCTTCCCCGTCTCCTTCTGCCCAGCCGTCGAAGGCCGACGACGGCGCCAAGGGCGGCGACAAGCCCGCCGCTGCGTCTCCGACTGCCGACGATCAGAGCGACAACACGACACTCTGGGTCGGCGCTGGCATCCTTTTGGCCGCTCTCGTCGGCGGCGTGGTGGCCTTTGTTGTCATCCGCTCTCGTCGTCGGGCCGCGGCCGCGGCCCCGCCTCCCCCCTCGTACCAGCCGACTCCTGCCTACCAGCAGCCGCCGCAGGCATACCAACAGCCGCCATACGGGCCTTACGCTCCGCCGCCGGGCAGCGCGGGGCCCAACTCGACGTACGGCGGCACTCCCAACCAGGGTGACCCCAACGCGTGATTCCGTGGCGGTCCTCGAACGTCGGGAGAAGCATCCGAGTGGAGCACGACATGGGCACCGCGAAGTCCGCACGCAGCCAACGGAACGCGCAACACGAAGGGCCCGGCCCCGCCGTCATCCTCATCACCGGTGTGATGGCTTCCGGGAAGTCCACCGTCGCCCAGGCACTCGCCGAGCGGCTGCCGCGGTCCGTGCATGTGCGGGGCGATGTCTTTCGGCGGATGGTGGTGTCGGGGCGGGCCGAGATGGTGCCGGGGGCGTACGAGGAGGCCGTTGCCCAACTCCGGGTCCGGTACCGGCTGTCCGCGATGACCGCCGACGCGTACGCGGATCAGGGGTGGACCGCCGTCGTCCAGGACGTGGTGCTGGGCGAGGAGTTGAACGCGTACCTCGAACTCGTACGCACACGACCGCTGTATGTAGTGGTGCTGGCGCCCGAACCGGAAGCCGTTGCCCGGCGGGAGGCGGGACGGGCCAAGAGCGGGTACGGGGCCGGGTGGACGGTCGAGGCGCTGGACCGGGTGCTGCGTGAGGAGACGCCGCGGATCGGACTCTGGTTGGACACCACCGGGTGGACCGTGGAGCAGACGGTTGACGCTGTGCTCGCCGGCCTGGAGCGGGGGCAGGTGGCGGGCTGAGCAGCGAGCCCGCGCGTGCCGTGTTCGAAATGCCGGAAAGATGCCGCGACTCGCCCAGGTGAATGCGGGCGTATAGCGTTGACGGTCAATGAACGCGAACCGCAGGGTTCGGTGGTGCTTGGCGTGGTGATACGGGGGATCGCGTGACGTTCGACGCTGAATGGGCGACGCTTCGAGCGGAATCCGCACAACAGGTGAATATGCGGCTCAATACTGCTGGTAGCAGTCAAGGCGGCTCCGACGCCGATTTGTTGGTCAATCAGGACAACCTCGGTGCAATCGGGCATGACGCCTATGAGTTGCGGACCCGGCTCTCCAAGGACGGTGATCAGGCCCGTCCCTCGACCTTCGATGCGGCGATCGCGCTCACCAACGGGAACTTCGACAGCGGTTCGGCACTGCTGAAGGTCCACGACCGGTGGAACAAGCAGTTGCGCACACTGCTCGACGCCTGCGCGCAGATCTCGAACCACCTCAATTACACGAAGTCCGCTCATGCGAAGGACGACGTCCAAATCGGTGGCGATCTGATCGCGGTGTCCAAACTGAACGAGTATCTCAAGTAATTCACGAGGAATGTTCATGTTGAAGTTCGAGGACATCGTCGACGCGCCGGTGGCCAAGCTCAAGACGGCCGCGGAGGCGTGGTCGAAGATGGTCACCCAGTTGGACCTCCTGGCGGAGGACGCCCGCGACGGCATGAAGGCCAAGGCCGACAAAGCCGAATGGGAAGGCGTCAACGCGGGTGTGACCAAGGCGTTCATCGGCAAGTCCGCGAAAGAGTTCGCCGATGCCGCCGCGGAGGCCAAGGGCGTCAAGCAACTTCTTGAGGACGCGCATACGGCCATCCAGCAGGCCCGCGACGACCTGGTGCGCATCCGCGACGACGAGGGGCCTGCCGCCGGCGTCCATGTGGACACCAAGGGGAAGGTGACGGCGCGGGAGCCGCTGGAGGACGACTTCGTGGCTCGGCACGATCCGGGATACCCGGACGCCCTGCGCCAGCAGCAGGAGGCGGTCGATGCCTGGCAGAAGAAGATCGATGACATCGTCAAGAAGTGCAATGCAACTGACGAATCGTTCAAGCGGGCGCTCGAAGCGAATGTGACGGAGCGCCCCGACTTCAACGCGCCGGAGTACGAGAGTCTGAGCGAGGAGCAGAAGGACGCCACAGAGACGCTCAAGGCCGCCGAGGACATGGGGCGGCTTGTCAAGAGCAAGGGCGACGACATGTCTCCCGAGGAGTTCGACAAGCTCAATCAGACGCTGGCGCGGTACAAGGACAGCCAGCTCTTCCAGGAGAAGTTCGCCACCACGCTCGGCGCGCGTGGAACACTCGACTTCTGGGCCGATCTGACCGATGTCAGCGACGGTATGAATCTGATGCGGGCCCGTCGTGACGACATGGCGGAGATGCAGAAGAACTTGAGCCTGGTTCTGGCGGGGGCGACGCATTCCGACAGTCCCGCGATGCAGAATTGGGAACGCGAAATGGTGAAGCTCGGTGACGAGCAGATCCAGACCAGGGGCCAGCGTGTCTACGGTTTCCAGATCATGAGTAACCTCATGCGGGTCGGGGACTACGACAGCAAGTTCCTCAACGACTACGGAAATTCGCTGGTATCCACCGAGAAGAAGATGCGGTTGCCGTCCCGCTACTGGAACGATGCAGTGGGCGGCGGGCCAGGAAAACTCAACTTCATGGGCGAGGAGTTCGGCCGTGATCCGGTGACCGGGTTCATGACGGCACTGTCCAGGAATCCGGATGCGGCGACGCAGTTCTTCAACACGACGGAGCCGAACGACAACGCGAAGTACCTGCTGTCCGGCAAGCGTGATGTGTTCGACGACACGCCGCTGGACCATAAAGACACCAACCATGCGAACGAGGCGACCGGAAAGGCGCTCCTCGCCGCAACCAGCGGAATGGACGCGAACGACCCCAAGGCTCCGATGGCGGCGCACACCCCGCAGCACCGGGAGGTGCTGGAGCGCTCCTTGAAGTACATCGCCGAGGCGGGCGACGACTTCCCGTCCGAGATGCGTGACGACATGGCGACGGTGCTGGGCAACCATTCCGACGAGGTGCACTACACGGCCAGCGCCCAGGCGGACGATCCGAAGGACCCGAAGCTCCTCGATCGCCACCACCTGCTCGAGGTCGCCAAGCAGGTCTCCCGCGATCAGAACGCGTACGGCATCCTCAACGAGGCGCTGAACCGGGAGATGGTCCGGGACATCCACGAGGACCATCCCAAGGACCCCAGGGAGACGCTGCTGCGGGCCGGTCACACCACCGGGTTCCTGGAGGAGGCCCGCTACCAGGCGCTGAAGACCGACAAGGAGGACCCCTCCTGGGACGCGAAGTGGCTGTACCACGGCGCCGGTGGCGTGGCGAACTTCATTCCGGTGGTCGGCGACGCCGTCCAGCGCGGTGTGGACGCTGTCGCGTACCGCTGGCAGTTGGACGAACAAGCCCGGATCGACAGTGAGATACAGGAGACCAACTCGAAGGTGTTCGGGCAGCGGGAGCAGCAACTGGCCGAGCTCGCCCGGCAGTGGGTGGCCGTCAACCCGGACAACGGGCTCAGCGACTTCACCGCGGCCAACGAGATCAACGGCGCGGCCTTCGACGGCAACCACCGGGCCAAGGGCCTGGTGGGGGACCAGTGACTGGAGGACCAGTGGACAGCCCGGCCGGCCGGCATCGGACCCGGCTTCTCACCCGGCGCACGGGCTTCGTCGCCGGCCTGTGCACCACGCTGCTGGCCGTGTCGGCCTGTGGCGGTGGTGACGACGGCGAAGGGCGCGACTATGCGGTGCCGGAGCAGCTGTGCGGGGTGGACGTCGCCAAGGACACACTGGCGCCGTTGCTGCCTGCCGGTGAGAAGCTCGCGGAGCGGGATTCCGGTTCGGTGCCCGGCAGTGCCCGCTGTGCGCTCACCGTCGACGGGCGCCCCGCGCTGTCCGTCCTGGGGGACGCGCTGGACGCCGACGCCGACCCCTTCGCGAAAGCGGACTGGTATCTCAGGCTGGGGAAGGACGCGGGGGGCAAGGACGGGGCACGTCATCGGGGCGAGCGCGTCCTGGACCGCTTCGCGCTTTCGGTGACGCAGTGCACGGGGGACCAATCCACGCGGAAGTACGCCGTGCTCGTCGAACTCGCCGAGACCGATCCGGTGCCGGAGAGCGTCGCCGACCGTCGCGAGGCGCTGAAGGAATTCCTCGACGGATACGTGCCCGCCGCACTCAAGAAGCAGGGGTGTGCCTGAGGCGCGGAACCTCCTCGGAGCCGGTACCGGTCCTGAGGCGTGACCGAGGGCTGTGCCAGTCCTCCTGGATGTTCCGGCAGAACGGCGAAGCCCGCCCGGCGCGACGCATGCGCGTGCCGGCGGGCGTAGTCGATCGCGTGGAGAGCCTGACCGGACGTGACCGGACGTGACCGGATTTGAACCGGTGCAACTCGAGCTGCAGTCGAGCTGCAGTCGAGCCCCTGAACCACTCGGGCACACCGCCGTGTGCTCCTCGTCGTGGTCCGTCGTACGGGAGCGGCGTCCTGCCGGACGTCGAAAGACGCGCGTTCGTTTCCGTAGGTTCTTTCCGTGCGTGCCCTTCGTACGTGCCCTTCGTGCGTACCCTTCGTGCGTCCCTTTCGTGCGTCCCCTCCGTATGCTCCGGATGCGTCGGCCCGGGTGGGCGATCCGGCAAGCCTGAGGAGAGGCCGCGTGGATCGCGAAATCGGCATGGCGAATCCTGCGCCTGGTGAATGGGGCGCCGGAAGCGAGGAACCCGGCCCCGCCGTCATCCTCGTCACCGGCGTGATGGCTTCCGGCAAGTCCACCGTCGCTCAGACTCTTGCCGAGCGGCTGTCGAGGGCGGTGCATGCGCGCCGATCGCAGGGCTGACACATGCAATCCTTATGTCTTATTTAGTGATCCTTCCTCTATGGTTGGTGCGGTAGGGCACCTTGAGGAGGAGTTAGCCGTATGAGCAATTTGTTCGTCATCGCCTACGACGATCTCGCCACTGCGGACCAGGTCCGGGACAAGCTGCTGTCCCTGAACCGTCAGCACCTCATCGAGCTTGAGGATGTCGTCGTCGTCGAGCGGCGTGAGAAGGACGGCAAGATCAAGCTGCATCAGGCCGTCAATCACGTGGGCGCAGGTGCTGCGGGCGGTGCGCTGTGGGGGAGCGTCATCGGGCTGCTCTTCCTCGTGCCGTTCCTCGGCGCCGCGGTGGGCGCCGCGGCCGGTGCCGCCGGAGGGTCCGCCGTTGACACCGGCGTCAACGACGACTTCATGAGGGAGCTCAGCACCAATCTCCGGCCCGGCGCCGCTGCCGTCTTCGTGCTCGTCAAGACGTCCGCTCGCGACAAGGTCGTCCCCGAGATCGTCAAGTTCGGCGGTCAGCTCGTGCAGACCTCGCTCAGCAAGGAGGACGAGGTGCGCCTGCGGGAGATGGTGAAGGACGCCCTCAAGGAACAGACGCCTGGCGCCTCCTGATCTCGGGGCCGTGCGAGAGCGGGCGACTGCCCGCGCCCCGGACCACGGAAAGCCGCCCGCCCCGGACAATCCGGGGCGGGCGGCTTCGTCCGCGAGGCCGTGACCGGATTCGAACCGGTGTAACTCGAGTTGCAGTCGAGCCCCTGAACCACTCGGGCACGCGGCCGGGTGTTCCTCGTCGTGGTCCGACCGTAGGCGGCGGAGTCCGGGGCGCTCAAGAGTGCGGGCCGGGGTGCAATACGACTGTCGTGGGGCGCAACGCGGCTGTCATGCTGCGTTCATGGAAGGCTGTCCGGTCCTACGACCAACGGCCTGGCGAAGGGCCTCCTTCCGACGGGGCCCACCTGCGCGTATGCCCCTTACTCTGGGGCCATGAGTGCCCTGGAACCCCGAGACGCCGATACCGGCACCGCCGCCGACGAACCTTCCATACCCGCTTCGGCCCTGCCCTCTGCCGAGCCCGCCGAGACCGGCGGGGTGCTCGGGCGGTCGTACCGGGCGCTCAGCATCGGCATCGTCTCCGTCGTGTTCCTGATCGCCTTCGAGGCGACCGCCGTGGGGACCGCGATGCCGGTGGCCGCGCGCGAGCTGCACGGCATCGCGCTGTATGCGTTCGCCTTCTCCGCGTACTTCACGACCAGCCTGTTCGCCATGGTGCTGTCCGGGCAGTGGGCGGACCGGCGGGGGCCGCTGGGGCCGCTCGCCGCCGGGATCAGCGCGTTCGCGGCGGGACTGCTGCTCTCCGGGACCGCCGGGACCATGTGGCTGTTCGTCGCGGGGCGGGCCGTGCAGGGGATCGGCGGCGGGCTGGTGATCGTGGCGTTGTACGTGGTGATCAGTCGGGCCTATCCGGAGCGGCTGCGGCCGTCGATCATGGCGGCGTTCGCGGCGAGCTGGGTGATCCCGTCCGTCGTCGGGCCGCTCGCCTCCGGCGCGGTGACCGAGCACCTGGGGTGGCGGTGGGTCTTCATCGGCATCCCCGTGCTGGTGGTGTTCCCGCTGGCGCTCGCGCTGCCCGCGATCCGGCGCCGGGCGTCGGGGCCGGCCGATCCGGCGGCACCCGTCGAGCCGTACGACCGGCGCCGCATCCTGCTCGCGCTCGGGATCTCGGTGGGGGCGGGGCTGCTCCAGTACGCGGGGCAGGAGCTGAACTGGTTCGCGCTGCTGCCGGCCGCCGCGGGCTTCGCCCTGCTCGTGCCCGCCGTGCGCGGGCTGCTGCCGCCGGGGACCGGCCGCGCGGCGCGCGGGCTGCCGTCGGTGGTGCTGCTGCGCGGGGTGGCGGCCGGTTCGTTCATCGCCGCCGAGTCCTTCGTACCGCTGATGCTGGTGACCGAGCGCGGGCTGAGCCCGACGCTGGCCGGGCTCTCGCTCGCGGCCGGGGGCGGTACCTGGGCGCTCGGTTCGTTCGTGCAGTCCCGGCCGCGCCTGGAGCCGTACCGGGAGCGGCTGATGGTGGGCGGCATGGTGCTGGTCGCCGCCGCGATCGCCGCCGCGCCGTCCGTGCTGATCGACGCCGTGCCGGTCTGGACCGTGGCCGTGGCCTGGGCCTTCGGCTGCTTCGGCATGGGCATGGTGATCGCGTCGACGAGCGTGCTGCTGCTGAAGCTGTCCACGCCGGAGGAGGCGGGGGCGAACTCCGCCGCCCTGCAGATCTCCGACGGGCTGTCCAACGTCCTGCTGCTGGCCGCGGGCGGGGCCGCCTTCGCGGCGCTCGGCGGAGGGACGGTGGGTGCCGTGCATGAGGCGGTGCAGGCAGGCGGGTCGGGCTCGCATCCGGGGGCGTTCGCGGCGGTCTTCCTGCCGATGGCGGGGGTGGCGCTGGTGGGGGCCTGGGTGGCGTCCCGGGTGCGGGCGCGGTAGCTGGTACCACTCTGACCCCATTCGGTGGTACCGTTTTGGTATGGCCATGAACCTGCGTCTCCGTGACGATCAGACCGAAGCACTCAAGCAGCGTGCGGAGCAGGAGGGGACCAGCATGCACGCCATACTGCTCCGGGCCGTGGACGACTACCTGGCCAGAACCGCTCAGCAGGCCATCGTCCGTCAGACGGCGAAGGAACAGGCGGCCAAGTGGAGCGAGCTCATGGAGCGGCTCAAGTGACCTGCGCCTACCTGACGTCCGAAGACATCCTCATCATCGCCGAACACGCGTGTGCGGACATGCGCGTCGTCGTGCGCGACGCCGGGCTCCTCGAATCGGCGGCACACCGCCCCTCCGCGGCCATGTTCGGTGAGGAGGCGTACCCGGACCTGATCGACAAGGCCGCCGCGCTCCTGCAGTCCTTGGCGATCAACCGCCCGCTCTTCGACGGCAACAAGCGCACGGCCTGGCTGTCGTGCGTGACCTTCCTGGCGATGAACGGGATCGACCTGCGTCCGGACATCGATGCTGCGGAACGCCTGGTCATCGCCGTGGCCACAGGGGAAAAGGACGAGGTGAAAGCCATTGCTCAAGGGCTGCGGGAGCTGGCCGCCGACGCCTTGTGAGCGCCGTCGCAATTCCTGAACGGGCGGCGTAGTCCGAGGCGGTTCTCGCTTCGTACACCGGTAGGGTGGCCCGGTTGTCGTATCGCCTGCGGGTCCGTCCCGGCCCGTACGGACAGCACCCACGTACCCGAGAGACCCGAACCGGAGACCGTGACTACTACCGCCTCCCACCACCTCTCACCCGCCTTTCCCGGCCGTGCCCCCTGGGGCACGGCCGGGAAGCTGCGAGCCTGGCAGCAGGGCGCCATGGAGAAGTACATCCAGGAACAGCCGCGCGACTTCCTCGCGGTCGCCACCCCCGGCGCGGGGAAGACCACCTTCGCGCTGACCCTCGCGTCATGGCTGCTGCACCACCACGTCGTGCAGCAGGTCACCGTCGTCGCGCCGACCGAGCACCTGAAGAAGCAGTGGGCCGAGGCAGCGGGCCGGGTGGGCATCAAGCTCGACCCGGACTACAGCGCGGGCCCGCTGAGCAAGGAGTACGACGGGGTCGCGGTCACCTACGCGGGTGTCGGCGTCCGCCCCATGCTGCACCGCAACCGCTGCGAGCAGCGCAAGACCCTCGTGATCCTCGACGAGATCCACCACGCGGGTGACTCGAAGTCCTGGGGCGAGGCGTGCCTGGAGGCGTTCGACCCGGCGACGCGGCGGCTCGCGCTCACCGGTACGCCGTTCCGGTCCGACACCAACCCGATCCCCTTCGTCGAGTACGAGGAGGGCAACGACGGCATCCGGCGCTCCTCGGCCGACTACACGTACGGCTACGGCAACGCGCTCGCCGACGGGGTCGTCCGGCCGGTGATCTTCCTCAGCTACAGCGGCAACATGCGCTGGCGCACCAAGGCGGGCGACGAGATCGCCGCCCGGCTGGGCGAGCCGATGACCAAGGACGCCATCGGGCAGGCATGGCGGACCGCCCTGTCGCCCACCGGGGAGTGGATCCCCAATGTGCTGACCGCCGCAGACAAGCGGCTGACCGAGGTGCGCAAGGGCATCCCGGACGCGGGCGCGCTGGTCATCGCCACCGACCAGGAGTCGGCCCGCGCGTACGCCAAGATCCTGAAGCAGGTCACCGGCGAGAAGCCGACCGTGGTCCTCTCCGACGAGAAGGCGGCGTCGAAGAAGATCGACCAGTTCAGCGCGGACGACTCGCGGTGGATGGTCGCGGTCCGCATGGTGTCGGAGGGTGTCGACGTGCCGCGTCTGGCGGTCGGCGTGTACGCCACCACCATCTCCACGCCGCTGTTCTTCGCGCAGGCCGTCGGACGGTTCGTGCGTTCGCGCAGGCGCGGCGAGACCGCCTCGGTCTTCGTGCCGACGATTCCGATGCTGCTGGACTTCGCGAACGAGATGGAGGTCGAACGCGACCACGTCCTCGACAAGCCCAAGAAGGGCAGCGACGAGGAGAACCCGTTCGCGGAGGAGGACAAGCTCCTCGCCGACGCGGAGCGGGCGGAGGACGAGGAGACCGAGGACCAGCTGCCGTTCGAGGCCCTGGAGTCGGACGCGGTCTTCGACCGGGTGCTGTACGACGGCGCCGAGTTCGGCATGCAGGCGCACCCCGGGAGCCAGGAGGAGCAGGACTACCTGGGGATCCCGGGGCTGCTCGAACCGGACCAGGTGCAGCTGCTGCTCCAGAAGCGGCAGTCCCGGCAGATCGCGCACAGCCGGCAGAAGCCGGCCGACGAGGCGGATCTGCTGGAGAAGCCGGCCGAGGCGCGGCCGGTGGTCACGCACAAGCAGTTGCTGGGGCTGCGCAAGCAGCTCAACACGATGGTGTCGGCGTACACGCACCAGAGCGGCAAGCCGCACGGGGTGATCCACACCGAGCTGCGTCGGGTGTGCGGCGGACCGCCGAGCGCGGAGGCCACGGCCGGGCAGATCCAGCAGCGGATCAAGAAGGTCCAGGAGTGGGCCACCCGCATGAGGTGACGGCCACCGGGGTGACGGCCGTCGAAGGGGTTGTCCGAGGTGACGTGACCGCAGTACGTGACCGCAGTGCGTGACCGCCTTGTGCGACCGCAGCACGCGATCGGGGTGACGCGATCGGAGCGACGGGGTGCCGGGGACGGCCCGGCGTGTCGGCCGGGATCGCTGGTGCAACGGCCCGGGGAGGGGACGGTGGTCCTCGCCCCGGGCCGTTGTCGTCGGTGCGGATGGGGGCGTGCGTCAGGGGTCGGCGCGGTACGGAGCGGGTGCGGGCCGCGCGCCAGCGGACGTCGGGTCGGTGGGGCGGAGGATCGGACCGGTGGGCGCCGGGGCGGTGGGCGCCCGGCCGTCGTTCACCAGGTGAATGCCGTGGACTGGGCCGATGTGGCCACGCACGGAACGGTGGCCGAGGTCGGGGACGAGGCCACGATCTGCAGGGACCAGTTGGTGGCGCTCGGGGGAGTGGACAGCACCACGGAATCGGTGCGGTCGCCGGCCGCCAGCGTGCCGGAGGTGAGCTTGAGCGGGCCCAGCGTGATCGGGCTGCCGCCGCTCATGCCCGGGTTGGTCTTGCCCGAGAACTGCACCTGACTGGTCGTACCGCCCGAGGTCCTGGTCAGTTTGAGCGTCGTCGTGATGCTGTTCGGGTTCGCGCTGGTGCCCGGCGGCATCGTGATCGCGGTGGACGTGATCTTGATGGTCTTGGACGTGCCCGAGTCGGCGGCGGTCAGGGTGGCGAGGCCGCTGCCCCAGGCGCCGCAGTCGTACGTGGCCGTCGCCGTGAGCGGGGTCACGGCGTGGGCCGTCGGCGCCAGGGCCAGCGCGGCGGCCGCGGAACAGGCCGCGGCCAGCACCAGCGGGACGCGGACGTGTCTTCGGCTCGGCTTTCCTGACGTGGGCGACGGTACGGGAATGATCGACATGACGGGATGAACCCCTTTCGGCTGGATTCGAGGCCCCGTGGATCCGCCTGATCCGCAGTCCGCTGATCCGCAATCCGCAGCCCCGAAGATCTGCGGGCCCGAAGATCCGCAGAGCCGCGGAACGGTGGGATTCCGGAATCATGAAGAAGCGAATTCGCGGAATCGTGGCCTCATGGATTCACGAGTCGGGGTGAGTGAAACCATGATCTTCAAAGATGTCAAGAGATGTCGACCAGTGCATGAAAAATCCTCGTGAAATGCCTTTCGGGCATTTCGAACAAGGATCATTCGTTTCTCTCTTGACTTCTCCGCACGTGCCCTCCTCAATGTGCGCAATCAACGGGCCATGGAGGGGTGTCTGGTGATCCGACGACGAAGACCCGGTGCGACCGGGCTGCTCGCCGCCTGTTTCGTAGTGCTGCTGAGCGGTGTCGGGGCCGCGGCCGCCGCCGGGGCCGGGGAGGCCGGGCCGGACGGCCCGTCGGCCACAGGGCGGGGCGCCGGTACGGTCACCCCGACCGTCCACTGCGTCCTGCCCGCCGGCCAGGGCGAGGCGACCGGGCCGCAGGAGATGACCGTCGAACTGTCGCCCGCCGTCGTCGCGCCCGGCGGCAGGGTGCACGCGAAGGTCACATTGGGGCCGTCCCCCGCGACCAGCCAACTGGCCCTGGAGGACGTGCCCACCATTCCCAGCCTCGACCTGGCGATGTCCGGCGGGGCCACCGGCACCGTCACCGTGCGGGGCGCCGAGTTCACGATGGACGTCCCGGCCGGTAAACCCATCGAACTCCCGCCGTACGAAGGGGACTTCCTCGTCCCGGCGAACGCGTCCGGCGCGGTCTCCTTCGCCCCGGTCCGTACGCTGACGCAGACCAAGGTGCTCGGCTCGGTCTTCGAGACGCCGTGCGACGTGGTCGACGGGGGCGGTTCCGTCGGCACCGTCACGGTGGAGGGCGCCGGTTCCGAGCCCGCCACCCTGACCGCCCCCACCGACCCGGTACGCCCCAACACCCCCGTGACGCTGGGTGGTTCGGGATGGACCCCGGGCGGCACGCCGGTGCCGTCGCTCTGCGCGGTCGGCGGTGGCGGCTGCGATCCGCTGAAGTTCAGCGGCGACGACCTCGGCATCGACGCCTACGGAACGTTGCACGGCACGGCCACCCTCGCCCCGGCCGGGTCGGTGCCGGACGGCAGGTACGAGGTGAAGGTCAACGACGGTACGAAGGAGGCCACCGCCCCCCTCACCGTCGAGGCCGTCGCGGCCGGCGACCGGGAGATCTCGCTCTCGCGGGACAGCGGGCCGGTCGGCACGATGATCACGGTCAGCGGCAGGAACTACAACCCGGACCGCTGGATCAACGTCATCGGCCTCGACGCGACGGGCACCGGGATCGACGACAGCGCGGTCTACGTCAAGAGCGCCCCGGACGGCACCTTCGCCGTCGAGTTCACCGTGGTCTCCGAAGCGATCACCGCGGTCCGGGCCGACGAGGGCAACGACCCGGCGACCGTACGGACCGTCCCGTTCACCGTCTCCACGGACGGCGGGGGAGGGGGTGGCGGCAGCGCCGACCAGAGGCTGACCGCCTCGGTCCGGGCCGGGACCCTGTCCATGGTCCAGGACGGGGACGTCGTGGACTTCGGGACGACGGTCCTGGGCACCGGCGGCGGTGTGCAGCGCTCCCGGCTCAACCGGGTCGAGGTGGAGGACGCCCGCGGTGTCGACAGCGGCTGGTCCCTGACCGCCACCCTCACCGGCTTCACCAGCGCCGACGGCGGCACCATCCCCGCGGACGCCGTCCGGTGGACCCCCAGGTGCACGGCCCGGGCCGGCAGCGTGGGGACGCCGGTGGCGGGGTCGCCGGCCACGCTCGGGAGCCGGGCGGCGAGCCTGTGCCGGATGAACCCGGACGGGTCCCGCCCGTTCACCGGCGGCCGGTTCGACGCCGACGCCGATCTCACGCTGACGGTCCCCGGATTCACCAGGCCCGGGGACTACAGCGCCACCCTGACCCTCACCCTTCTCTGAGATCCGTCCTTCTCCGGGATTCCGGGATCCCGGAGATCCGTCAGGGGAAGGTCCCGGAGGCGCCCGCCTGCTCTTCGCGAGGGAGCGGGCGGGCGCCGCCCCTTCGTATGCGCGGAGAACACCCGGTCGCGTGTCCACGGAGCCCGGTCACGTGCGAAGAGAACCCCCAGCCACGCCCCGACCACGGAGGAGTCGTATGTCCTTCCGACAGAGAGCGTCCGTCCGACGGAGAGCGTCCGTCAGGCAGAGAGCGTCCGTCCGGCAGAGAGCGGGAGGACCGAGAGGGCCGAGGAGGCCGGACACGGTGCTGCGCCGCGCCGTCGCCCTCGCCGTCGGCACCGTCCTCGTCTGGACCGGCGGGACCGTCGCGCTCGCGCCCCCCGCCCACGCCGGTACGGTCACCCCGACCGTCCACTGCACGCTGCCCGCGGGGCAGGGCGAGGCGACCGGGCCGCAGCAGATGAGCGTCGACCTCTCGCCCGCCGTCGTCGACCCCGGCGGCAGGGTCCACGCGAAGGTCACCCTGGGACCGTCCCCCGCCACCAGCGGGCTCAGCCTGAACGACGTGCCCACCACCCCCAGCATCGACCTCGCCATGTCGGGCGGCGCGACCGGCACGGTCACCGTCACCGGACCCCAGGTCAGCCTCGACATCCCGGCCGGAAAGCCGATCGAGATACCGCCCTACGAAGGCGACTTCCTCATCCCCGCCGACGCCAAGGGGCCGATCTCCTTCACCCCGATACGCAACCTGACGCGTACGAAGGTGCTCGGCTCCACCTACGAGACCCCCTGCGCCGTGGTGAGCGGCGGCGGGTCCGTCGGCACCGTGGACGCCGAGGGCACCGCGGGACTGCCCGCCACCCTGACCGCCCCCGCCACCGCTGTGCGGCCGTCCACCGCGGTCGCGCTGTCCGGCAGCCTCTGGACCGCCGGGGCCACCCCGGTGCCGTCGCTGTGCGCGGCGGACGGCGGCGGGTGCGACACCGGCAAGTTCGTCTCCGGCACGCTCGTGATCAGCGGTTCGGGGGAGCTGACCGGGAGCGCGGTGCTCGCCGACGCGGGCGCGGTGCCCGACGGCTCGTACCTGGTGAAGGTCGGCGACGGCACGAAGGAGGCGACCGCGCCCCTGACGGTCAAGGCGTACGTGCCGGGCGGGCCGAGGGCCATCACGCTCTCCCGCGCCGGTGCGCCGCTCGGCAGCGTCATCCGGGTCACCGGCGACAACTACCACCAGGACCGGTGGATCAACACCGTCGGCCTGGACGCGAACGGGGCGACGCTCGACGACACCGCCGTCTACACCAGGAGCACCCCCGACGGCACGTTCACCGCCGACTTCACCGTCTCCGACCCGGGCATCGCCGCGATCCAGGTCGACGAGGGCAACGATCCGGCGACCGCACTGACCACGCCGTTCACGGTGACCGACGCCGCCGCGACGCTCTCTGCGGGCGCGGCGAAGGTCAAGCCGGGCGGGACGATCGCCGTGTCGGGCGGCGACTGGCCGTCCGGGACCACGCCCGCCGCCGCGCTGTGCGCCGCCGACGGCAGCGCCTGCGACAGCGCCCGGATCAGCGGTTCGACCCTGCGGATCGACGGGGAGGGGAAGCTCACCGGTACGGTCACCGTGGCCGGTTCCACCCCGCGCGCCACGTACGCGCTCCAGGTCACCGCGGGCGGCGCACAGGCCCTCACCCCGCTGACCGTGGCCCCGGCCTTCGTCGTCCTCACCCCGTCCGCGGGCCCGAGGGGAACCGCCGTCACCGTCCTCGGGCAGGGTTTCGCGCCCGTCGCCACCGTGTCCGTCGTCGGGCTGCGGGCCGACGGGTCGCAGACGTCCGACGCGGCTCGGACCAAGGTGGTCGGGCTGGACGGGGCGTTCTCGCAGACCTTCACCGTCAAGGACGCCGGCACCGTCGCGATCCGGGTCAGGGAGGTCCTCGTCGATCCCCGGACCGAGACCGCGGCGTTCACCGTCCAGGACGGGTCCGTCCCCGCCGGGCCGGAGTTCGCGCTCTCCCCGCCCGAGGGGCCCGTCGGCACGGTGGTCCAGGTGACCGGCCGGGGCTTCGCACCCGTCGCCACGGTCTCGGTGACCGGGCGCACCGCGGACGGGAAGCAGACCTCCGACTCCTACGTCACCCGGGTCGTCGGACTCGACGGAACCTTCGCCCTCAACTTCACCGTCCGTGACCCGGCGACCAAGTCCATCCGGGCCTGCGAGGTCCTTGTGAACGGAAAAGTTGTCCAGCGTTCATTCACGGTGAGTTGACGTTCGTTCGCATCGTGTACGCGGAGTGTTCTTGAGGCGTCGGCCGACCTGGACGCGCGTAGACATCCAGGATCCGGCCGCCGCCGCGCTGACCGGCGCATATGCTCCCGCGCCGGGATTCGCTCCCCGCGCACGCCCGGATTCTGGACGAGGTCTTCCGCTGAGCGGACTCGCTCGCTACTGTCCCCCGGAACGAACGCACCGTGGCAGCGCCGCCGCGGAGCGCAGCCGGTGTCTTGGCCAGGCAGGCGGCCTCTCCGTGCGCCGCCGACGGGACCGGTGGTCGCACAGCCCGTGGGAACCAGCCGCCGCCGCTCACCACCAGAGGAGAGGGCGTCGTGACCGCTGAGACCTCCCAGACGCTCGACCGGGGACTGAGAGTCCTCAAGCTGCTCGCCGACACCGACCACGGCCTGACCGTCACCGAGTTGTCCAACAAACTCGGCGTCAACCGAACAGTGGTCTACCGTCTGCTTGCCACCCTGGAACAACACGCCCTGGTGCGCCGTGATCTGGGCGGCCGAGCCCGGGTCGGCCTGGGCGTGCTGCGCCTGGGCCGTCAGGTGCATCCGCTCGTACGGGAGGCGGCGCTGCCCGCGCTGCGGTCCCTGGCCGAGGACATCGGGGCCACCGCCCACCTCACGCTGGTCGACGGCAACGACGCGCTGGCGGTGGCGGTCGTCGAACCGACCTGGACCGACTACCACGTGGCCTACCGGGCCGGCTTCCGTCACCCGCTGGACCGGGGCGCCGCCGGCCGGGCCATCCTCGCCGCCCGGCAGAAGCCGACGGGCGGGGCGGCCTTCACCCTCACCCACGGCGAACTGGAGGCCGGGGCGAGCGGTGCGGCGGCCGCGCTGGTGGGGGTGACGGGTGTCGAGGGCAGCGTGGGTGTGGTGATGCTCTCGGACTCCATACCCGAACGGGTCGGCCCCCGGGTCGTGGACGCGGCCCGGGAGGTCGCGGAAGCGCTGAGATAGCACCCGGAGGAGGAACCGGAGAGAACCCCGGGAGCACCCGCCCGCACTGCCGGGCCGACCCGCGCCCCGCGCGGGCGGTTAGATTGGGCGGGTGCTCACTCGCCTCACTCGTCTCTCGCGCCCCCGTGCCCTCGCCCTGTGCGCCGTACCCGTCCTCGCCCTCTTCGGCGCGGCCGCGTTCACACCGCTGCCGTTCACGCTGGCGCAGCCCGGTACGACCGCGAACGTGCTCGGGGACGACCACGGCACCCCCGTGATCAGCATCAAGGGCGCGCCCACCCGTACCACCAGCGGCGAGCTGAGGATGACGACGATCGTCGCGACCGCGCCCACCGCCGACATCGGCATCGGTGACGTGATCGACAGCTGGTTCCGGACGGACCGCGCGGTCCTGCCCCGCGACTCGGTCTACCCGACCGGCGGCTCCGAGAAGGAGATCGAGAAGCACAACCTCGAAGACATGAGGAAGTCGCAGAACTCCGCCGTCGACGCGGCCCTGAACCACCTCGGCAAGCCCAAGGGCTCGGTCGATGTCACCCTGCACCTCGCCGATGTGGGCGGCCCCAGCGCGGGGCTGTTCTTCGCGCTCGGCATCGTCGACAAGCTCGACGGCGACGGCTCCGGAGGCGATCTCACCGGCGGTCGCACGATCGCGGGCACGGGCACGATCCAGCCGAACGGCAAGGTCGGGCCGGTCGGCGGGGTGTCGCTGAAGACTCAGGCGGCGCGCCGCGACGGCGCCAGCGTCTTCCTCGTCCCGAAGGCCGAATGCACGGAGGCGCGCGCCGAACTCCCCGAGGGTCTCCGACTGATCCCGGTCACGACCCTGAACGACGCGGTGTCCTCGCTCCGGGCGCTGGAACGGGGACACAAGGTTCCGAGCTGCTGACCTCGCGGTTCGCCCCGGTCTCCGCCCTTCCCGCCCCTCCCTCCCCGCGGTCTTCCTTTCTGCGGCCTCCTTCCCCCTCTTCCTCTGTTTCCCCCATTCCTTCATTCCTTCGTCTTCGCCGTCGTCAGCTCCGGCTCCGGTTCCGTCCCGGGCCGGACGGCGTCCGCCGCCCCGTCCAACGTGCGCCACACCGGGAACACCAGTGGGCTCAGCGTCGCCAGCAGGTACACACCGCCCATGGCGAGCAGCGCGCCCCGTGCGCCCGCGCCCTCCACCAGCAGGCCCGCGGCGAGGCCGCCCACCGGCATGGCGAGTTCGCCGCCCGCCGTGAGCACCCCCGAGACCCGGCTGCGCAGCGCGTCGGGCACGCTTCCGTAGATCACCGTCGTCAGGACCGGGTTCAGCACCCCGCCCGCGATGCCGCTCAGCGCCATGGTCACCGCGAGCGGGGCCGTCGTCCCGGTCAGCGCGGCGACCGCGTACCGGGGCGCGCCGCACAGCACCACGCACACGGTGAAGACGGCCCACCGTGAGAAACGGTGTCCGAACGCCCCGTACAACAGCGCCCCGGTCAGCCCGCCCGCGCCGAACAGCGCGGTGAGCAGTCCGATGTCCCGGGCTCCGCCCAGCTCCGCGGACGCGTGCACCGGCAGCAGGACGGCGCTCCAGCCCTGATCGGTGCCGTTCATGAAGAGGACCGTCAGCACGATCGCGAGCAACAGCCGATTGCCCGTCAAGTAGGCGTAGCCCTCGCGCAGTTCACCGCCGTACGCCCGCAGCGAGACGGGGGTCGCGGTCCGGCGCGGCTCGGCCGCGCGCACCCCTCGTACCCCGAGGGCGATCAGCAGCGCGGACATCAGGAACGTGGCGGCGTCCAGCAGCAGTACGGTCTCCGCGCCGGTCAGGGCGATCAGTACGCCGGCCAGTGCCGCCCCGACCATCCGGGCGCCGCGCGAGACGGCGTCGAAGAGACTGGCGGCACGGGCGAGGGTGGTGCCCGCGTGCTCGGCCAGGTCCGGCACCAGAACGTAACGTGCCGTGTTGCCCGGCGTGTGCAGCAGACCGTTGACCGCCATCAACGCGCACAGCATCCAGAACGTGAGCAGGCCGGTCCGGTGGAGCAGCGGTACGGCCGCGACGGCGAGGCCGCACACCAGGTCGGAGGCGACGGACACCCGGCGGCGCCCGAGGCGGTCGATGACGGGGCCACCGATCAGCGCGGAGACGATGATCGGCAGGGTCGCGCAGAAGGCGACGACGCCGGCCCGTCCCGCACTGCCCGTCGTCTCCAGCACGAACCAGGGGACCGCGATCAGGGTCAGTGAAGTCCCGGCTGTGGATATGGAGTTGGCGGACAGTACGGCGGCGAGCGGGATACGACTCCGGGGCGTCCGGCCGCTCATGCCGTGCCGGGCAGGGCGGATGCGCGGCCCGGGTGCCCGGAGTGACGGGGCAGGATGCGCAGCCCGGACTCGACGAGGAACCAGCCCAGCCGGGTGCGCAGCCCGGTGCCCGGTTCGGCCGGGGTGAGGGTGAACTCCGTTGCCTGCTGCCGGAGTTCGGTGGACCGCTGGTGGTGCAGCAACAGGTGGGCCTCGGGGTGCATGGCGTGTCCTTCCGGTCGGTGGGGTTGCTGCTTGCTGCTCGGCGTCCGGCGTCCGGCGTCCGGCGTCCGGCGCACGGTGTTCGGCGCACGGTGTTCGGCGGCCCGCCGGCGGTACGGCGTTCCCCGGGGCCGGGCGGCCGTCGTCCGGTGGGGGCGTCAGTCGGCGGGGCGGGGGAAGAGGTGCACGTGGCTGCGGACGGTGACCGCGCCCTCGGTGCCCTCCGGAACCCGGTCCCGGTAGCTCTCGATGAGCTCGTGCATCTTCGTGATCAGCTCGGCGGAGAGGTCGGGGGTCAGGCGCAGCTTGAAGTCGCTGGCCTCCCAGGCAAGATGCCACTCCTCGGGCCACTCGTGCATCGTGCCGAGCCAGGTGCTCAGCTCCTGGGCGTGGTTGTCGGCGATCTCGTGGAGCACGACGCCGACGGCGCCGCGCACGTCGGGATCCGGGTGGTTCACGAAGAGGCCCGTGTTGAACGCGGTGCCCGCGTGGACGGCGCGCCACCAGCGTTCGCGGCCCTTGCCGCGGTCCGGGTCGTCCTCGACGAAGCCGTACGAGGCCAGTTGGCGCAGGTGGTAGCTGGTGGCGCCGCTGGATTCGCCGAGCCGGTCCGCCAGGCCGGAGGCGGTGGCGGGGCCGAACTCCCGAAGTGCGTTCAGCAGGCGCAGGCGCAGTGGGTGGGCGAGCGCGCGCAGGGTGCGGGTGTCGACCATGTGGATGTTCAGTTCGTCGGCGGGGCGGTCGTCGCCGTCCTTTTTCGCGGGCATGCCACAACCGTAGGCTTACAAAGAAAGCTTTGCAAGCTTTTCTTTGCATCGACTTCTTTGCAACTCCCCCGTCGGTCGTCCGGTCGTTCTGCTGCGTTCCGCGCCGGTGCTCCCCCCACCAGCCGTTGCCCACCAGCCGTTCCGCGTCAGCCGTTCCTGATGAACCCCTCGCGGATCAGCCAGTCCTTCGCCACCTGGTGCGGGTCCTGCCCGTCCACGTCCACCTTGGCGTTGAGTTCCTGGGCGACCTCGGTCGTCAGCTTCCTGGTGACCGGGTCGAGGAGCTCCGCGATCTGCGGGTACCGCCGGAACGTCTCGGTGTGGACGACGGGCGCGGCGTTGTAGTTGGGGAAGAAGTGCTTGTCGTCGACCAGCACTTCCAGGTTCATGGCCTTGACCCGGCCGTCCGTGGTGTACACCTCGCCGAGCAGGCAGGAGTTGGACTTCGAGACCTGGGTGTAGATGATCCCGGCGTCCATCTTCTTGATGTTGCCGGCCGGGAGGGACATCCCGTACGCCTTCTGCATGCCCGGCAGCCCGTCGTCGCGCGAGGCGAATTCGTTCTCCACGCAGATCGTCACCGCCGACGGGTTCCGCTTCGCCAGCGCGGCGACGTCGGAGAGCGTCCTCAAGTGGTACTTGGCGTTGTTCTTCCTGCTGACGGCGAGCGCGTAGGTGTTGTCGAGCGTGGACTGCGGCAGCCACGTCACACCGTTCTTCCGGTCCTCGTCCCGCACCGCCCGCCACTGCTTCTCAGGGTCGGCGATCGGTCTGGCGTGGCCGAGGTAGGTGATCCAGCCAGTGCCCGTGTACTCGTACATGGTGTCCGCGTCGCCCTTGACGATCGCCTCGCGCGCGCTGATCGAACCGGGCAGGTTCGTCCGGTCCAGCACCTCCGCACCGGCGGCCTTGAGCACCAGGCCGATCATCTGGCCCAGGATGATGTTCTCGCTGAAGTTCTTCGAGGTGACGGTCAGCGAGGCGCCCTCCAGCGGGCGGCCCCGGCCGACCGAACCCGGCCGTACCTGGTCCGCCAACGGCGACCCGCTCTTCAGCCCGCACCCGGAGAGCGCCGATGTCAGGGCCACCACGGTCGCGAACGCCCCCAGGAGCCGACCGCGCACCCGGCGCACCTGGCGCACCTGGCGCGCCTTGTGCACCCCTCGCACCCCTCGCACCCCGCGTCCTCGGCGTCTGTCACGCGGACCCATCTCACCCCACCTCCAGTCCGCGCGGTGTCAGCGCCACCTCGGCCAGTGAGGCCAGCCAGTCCACCAGCAGCGCCAGCACCACCGTCAGCACCGACCCCAGCACCAGCACCGGCATCCGCTGGGTCTGGATGCCCGAGGTGATCAGGTCGCCCAGCCCGCCGCCGCCGACGAACGTCGCCAGCGTCGCCGTACCCACGTTGAGCACCAGAGCCGTTCGTACCCCGGCCAGGATCAGCGGTACGGCGAGCGGGAGCTCGACCTTGGTGAGCGTCCCCATCGGCGACATGCCGATGCCGCGCGACGCCTCGACCAGGTTCGGATCGATCGCCCGGAGCCCGGCCACCGTGTTGGAGAACACCGGCAGCACGGCGTAGATCACCATGCCGATGACCGCCGTCGACGGACCGATGCCCAGCCAGATCACCAGCAGCGCCAGCAGACCGATCGCCGGGGTCGCCTGCCCGATGTTGGCGATCGCGGTGACCAGCGGCGCGCCCCTGCGCAGTCCGCGCCGGGTCAGCGCGATGCCCAGCGGGATCGCGATGATCAGCACCCAGAACGTCGAGATGGCGGTCAGCTCCACGTGCTGCCACCAGCGCAGCCGCACATTGCCACCGGTGAGCGCGTTCCGCGCGATCGAGTCGAGGTGGACGCTCGTGATCCACAGGTAGGTGACGGCCAGGACCACCATCAGAATGGCCGGCAGCACCACCAGCTTGCGCCAGGTGATCCTGGGGCGCGGTTTCGACGGCGGGGGCGGGGGCTCCTCCTCGTCGCGGAAGGCATGGCCCTTGACGTCGTGTTCGCCGGGCGGGCGGTCCTTGTCGGAGGAAGGTCCGGGCCGTTCGGAACGCCCGGGCCGGGCGGAGCGCGCGAGGCGGCCGGAACGCCGGTTCCGTACGGGTCCGTGGTTCGACTGCGCCGGTCCGTGGTTCGCCCGCGACGGTCCGGGGTTCGACGGGGAATCGGGAGTCATGTGCCGGCACCGCCCTCCAGCTCCTGTTCGGTCTGGTGGGCGCGGAGCACCTCCAGATCGTGCTGGTGCTCGATGGCGGCCAGCCGGTCGGCCTCCAGCAGTTCGTGCACGGAGTTCATCAGGGTGTGCATGTCGACGACCCCGATGAACTCGCCGCGCCGTCCGGTCACCGCGACCCGCCCGCCGCTGTCGGTCAGCACCGCCTCCAGCGCGTCGTGCAGTGTCGCGTCCCGAGTCACCGTGTCGTGCACCAACTGCCCGGCCCGGGCCAGCGAACCGCGCGCCCGCATTAGGTCGCCGCGCCGCAGCCACTTGTACGGTCGGTTCCTGCGGTCCAGCATCAGGATCTCGTTGTGCGGGCCGATGCGCAGCTTGTTGAAGATCGACTGGAGCGGGTCGTCGACCGTCACCGTCGGGAACTGGGCCATCTCCACATCGCGTACGCGGGTCAGGTTGAGCCGCTTCAGCGCCGCCCCGGCGCCGACGAACCCGGAGACGAAGTCGTCCGTCGGGTTGGTGAGGATCGCCTCCGGGGTGTCGAACTGGGCGATGTGGGAGCGCTCCCGCAGGACGGCGATCCGGTCGCCCAGCTTGATCGCCTCGTCGAAGTCGTGGGTGACGAACACGATGGTCTTGTGCAGTTCGTGCTGGAGCCGGATCAGCTCGTCCTGGAGGTGGTCCCGGGTGATCGGGTCGACCGCGCCGAACGGCTCGTCCATCAGCAGCACCGGCGGATCGGCCGCCAACGCCCGTGCCACGCCCACTCGTTGCTGCTGCCCACCGGAGAGCGCGCGGGGATAGCGGCCGTGGAACTCCCTGGGGTCGAGCCCCACGAGGTCGAGCATCTCCTCGACCCGGTCCCTCACCCGCGCCTTCGACCAGCCGACCATCCTCGGTACGAGGGCGATGTTCTCCGCGACCGTCATGTGCGGGAAGAGGCCGGACGACTGGATCGCGTACCCGATCTTGCGGCGCAGCCGTACCGGATCGATGTCGGTGACGTCCTCGCCGCCGATCAGGATCCGCCCGGACGTCGGCTCGATCAGCCGGTTGATCATCTTCAGGGTGGTGGACTTGCCGCAGCCGGAGGGGCCGACGAAGATCACCGTCTCGCCGGCCCTGATGTCCAGCGTGACGTTGTCCACGGCCGGGTTCGGATTGCCCGGGTACCGCTTGGTCAGGTTGTCCAGGTGGATGGTGGCGCCCGACGCGGCCCCCGCCCCCGCCCGCTTCGGGGATTCGACGCTGTCGGCGGCCGTACTGCCGGAGGCCGTGGTCGCGGAAGCGTCACCAGTGGGACCGGTGGAGCCACCGGAACCGGCGTTGCCACCGGAACCGGTGGAATGGGCGTCGGCGGTCTCAGGCACGGATCCCCCTGGGAATGGTGAGCCGCCCGAGCAGGACGTACGCGGCGTCGAAGAGCAGGGCGAGGACGACGATGCCGATCGTTCCGGCAAGCACCTGGTTGATCGCGTTGGCGCTGCCCAGGGAGGCGATGCCGCGGAAGATCTCGTTGCCCAGGCCGGGGCCGGACGCGTACGCGGCGATGGCGGCGATGCCCATCAGCATCTGTGTGGACACCCGGATTCCGGTGAGGATCGGCGGCCAGGCCAGCGGCAGTTCCACCCGCAGCAGCCGGGCCGGCCGTGACATCCCGATGCCCTTCGCCGCGTCGACGAGTGCCGGATCGACGCCGCGCAGCCCCACGACGGAGTTACGGACGATGGGCAGCAGCCCGTACAGCGTCAGCGTGATCACCGTGGGCGCCACCCCGAGCCCGACCAGCGGGATGAGCAGGCCGATCGCGGCGAGGGAGGGAATGGTGAGCACCGTCGCCGTCGACGTGATGGCCAGCGACCCCGCCCAGCCGCTGCGATACGTGACGACACCGATCAGGACCCCGAGCACGGTGGCGATGACCATGCACTGGAACACGGCGCTGACGTGCTGGAACGCGTCCGTGAGCAGCTGTTGGTGGCGGTTGCCCAGATATTCCCAGAAGCTCACACGTCACTCCTCGGCCTCGGCTCGGTCGTCAGTCGGCGTCCCCCGCGGCCTGCTCGACGAGCGGGATGACACGCAACGGCACCGGGTTCTCCATGACGATGGCCGTGGAGGCCCGGACGATGCCATCAAAACCGACAACCCGGTCGATCACCCGTTGGAGATCGGCGTTGGAACGCGCGACGAGCCGGCAGAGCATGTCCCCGTGCCCGGTGGTGGTGTGCAGCTCCAGCACCTCCGGGACACCGGCCAAGTGGGCCCGTACGTCGGCCCCTTGACCCTGTTTGATCTCCAGCGTCGCGAACGCGGTGACGGGGTAGCCGAGCGCCGCCGGATCGACGGTCGGACCGAAGCCGCGGATGACTCCGTTCGACTGAAGCCGGTCCAGACGCGCCTGCACCGTCCCGCGTGCCACGCCCAGCCGCCGCGACGCCTCCAGCACGCCGATGCGGGGCTCGCGGGCCAGAAGTACGATGAGCCGGCCGTCCAGATGATCGATCGCCATGGTTCGCCTCCGGAGAGTCACTGTGATGGTCATCATGTACAGATAGCCCGGCCATCATCGCGATCCGCCGTACAGATTGCCCAGCGATCCCGCGAACTGTTGCGCACCTTGCGAAGCGGCGAGAGCCTTCGCACATGACTGAGACTCTGCACACCACCCCCGACACTGCCCGGCAGGCCGACCCCTTCCCGGTCAGGGGAATGGACGCGGTCGTCTTCGCCGTCGGCAACGCCAAGCAGGCCGCGCACTACTACTCGACGGCCTTCGGCATGAAGCTGGTCGCCTACTCCGGACCGGAGAACGGCAGCCGGGAGACCGCGAGTTACGTGCTGACCAACGGCTCCGCCCGCTTCGTGTTCACCTCCGTCATCAAGGCGTCCACCGACCGCGGTCGCTTCCTCGCCGACCACGTGACGGAGCACGGCGACGGCGTCGTCGACCTGGCCATCGAGGTCCCGGACGCCCGCGCGGCCTATGCGTACGCCGTCGAGCACGGCGCCCGAGGCATCGACGAGCCCTACGAGGTCAAGGACGAGCACGGCACGGTCGTGCTCGCCGCGATCGCCACGTACGGCAAGACCCGCCACACCCTCGTCGAGCGGTCCGGCTACGGCGGTCCGTACCTGCCCGGATACGTCGCCGCCTCCCCGATCGTCGAGCCGCCCGCCAAGCGCACCTTCCAGGCCATCGACCACTGCGTCGGCAACGTGGAACTCGGCCGGATGAACGAGTGGGTCGGCTTCTACAACAAGGTCATGGGCTTCACCAACATGAAGGAGTTCGTGGGCGACGACATCGCCACCGAGTACTCCGCACTCATGTCCAAGGTCGTCGCCGACGGCACGCTCAAGGTCAAGTTCCCGATCAACGAGCCGGCCATCGCCAAGAAGAAGTCCCAGATCGACGAGTACCTGGAGTTCTACGGCGGCGCGGGCGTCCAGCACATCGCGCTGGCCACCAACGACATCGTCGCCTCGGTGCGCGCGATGCGGGCCGCCGGGGTCGAGTTCCTGGACACCCCCGACACCTACTACGACACCCTCGGCGAGTGGGCGGGCGAGACCCGGGTGCCGGTCGAGATCCTGCGCGAGCTGAAGATCCTCGTGGACCGCGACGAGGACGGCTACCTGCTCCAGATCTTCACCAAGCCGGTCCAGGACCGGCCGACCGTCTTCTTCGAGATGATCGAGCGCCACGGCTCGATGGGCTTCGGCAAGGGCAACTTCAAGGCCCTGTTCGAGGCGATCGAGCGCGAGCAGGAGAGGCGCGGCAACCTCTGAGCCGGAGGGCATGACCGCTGCGCCGGAAGCCGTACGGGCCGCGGGCGCGCAGCCGACGGTACGGACGAGGGGCGGGGCCTCCGGGCGATCCGGGGCCCCGCCCCTCGCGTACGGCGACCGCTCCCTCGGGCCGGCCGCCGGCCTCGGGACGCCGGGCGTCAGTCGCCGTTCGCGGCGCGCGGTGCCGAGGACCGCCCACGACCGCGCGTCGGAGGGATGCCGCTCCGCCCGCTGCCGGTGGTCCTCGATCAGCGCCTCCAGATCCGCAAGCGAGGCCGGATACCCCAGGTCCGCGGCCCTCAGAGCGCGCGCGACCGGCCCCGGGGCGGGGCGGCGCGGACTCCTCCCCGCCGTCCGGCGCGACCGCCATCACACCCGCCATCAGCGCCGCACCCGCCACCAGGCCCGTGGCGGCCCACCGAAGCGGCGCGGCCGGATCAGGAGGCTTTCGAGTCTTCTGCGACTCCGACTTCTCGGATCGCTGGGGCAACTGGAGTTTCAGAGGCCATCGGGGCTTCAGGGACCATTGGAATTGCGGGGGCGGTTGAGGTTTCGGGGATGGCTGCGGCTTCGGAGGCTGCTGCGGCGTGGCATCCATGTCGATCACTCTGCGTCGGTAAGATCATCACGCTGCGCTGTCCGGAGGTCACCGCCGACGGGTTCACACCAATGGGCCCGGGTGCCAGTCTTGGATCATGAATGGACTTCTCGAACAACTGCGTACGGGACTTCCTGCCGAGGCCCTGATCACCGATCCGGACGTCACCGCGTCGTACGCCCGGGACATGGCGAGCTTCTGCGACGCGGGCACACCCACCGTCGTCGTGCTTCCGCGTACGGTCGAGCAGGTCCAGCACGTGATGCGCACCGCGACGGCGCTGCGCGTCCCGGTCGTCCCGCAGGGAGCCCGCACCGGCCTGTCGGGCGCGGCCAACGCCTCCGACGGCTGCATCGTGCTGTCCCTGGTGAAGATGGACCGGATTCTGGAGATCGATCCGGTCGACCGGATCGCCGTCGTCGAACCGGGCGTCGTCAACGCGGTACTGTCCCGGGCGGTCGACGAAGCCGGCCTCTTCTACCCGCCGGATCCCTCCAGTTGGGAGATGTGCACCATCGGCGGCAACATCGGCACCGCGTCCGGCGGCCTGTGCTGCGTGAAGTACGGGGTCACGGCGGAGTACGTACTCGGTCTGGACGTCGTCCTCGCCGACGGACGCCTGCTCACCACCGGCCGTCGCACCGCGAAGGGCGTCGCCGGCTACGACCTCACCCGCCTGTTCGTCGGCTCGGAGGGCAGCCTCGGCATCGTCGTCAGGGCCGTGCTGGCGCTCAAGCCGCGACCGCCGCGACAACTGGTGCTGGCCGCCGAGTTCCCGAGCGCGGCGACCGCCTGCGATGCGATCTGCCGGATCATGGAGCGTGGTCACACCCCATCACTCCTCGAACTGATGGACCGTACGACGATCCGGGCCGTCAACCGGATGGCCGCCATGGGCCTGCCCGACAGCACCGAGGCGCTCCTGCTCGCCGCCTTCGACACCCCGGACCCGTCGGCCGACCTGGCCGCCGTCGGCGAGCTGTGCACCGCCGCGGGTGCCACGGAGGTGGTCCCCGCCGAGGACGCCGCCGAGTCCGAACTGCTGCTGCGGGCGCGGAGGATGTCGCTCACGGCGCTGGAGACCGTCGCGTCGGCCACGATGATCGACGACGTGTGCGTACCCCGTTCGAAACTCGGCGCGATGCTCGAAGGAACGGCCGCCATCGCCGAGAAGTACGCCCTCACCATCGGCGTCTGCGCGCACGCGGGGGACGGCAACACCCATCCCGTCGTCTGCTTCGACCACACCGACGCCGACGAGACCCGACGGGCACGCGAGTCCTTCGACGAGATCATGGCGCTCGGCCTGGAGCTCGGCGGCACGATCACCGGTGAACACGGCGTCGGCGTCCTGAAGAAGGAGTGGCTGGCGCGGGAGCTCGGCGACGTGGGCGTCGAGCTGCACCGGGGGATCAAGCAGGCGTTCGACCCGCTGGGGCTGCTCAACCCGGGCAAGGTGTTCTGACGTCGGCCGCCCGCTCCGGGCGCGTTCAGCCGCAGCACGCTCGGGTCGCGCGGGCTCGGGCGCCGTGGGTTCGGACCCGTCGTGCTCCGGGTTCCGCGTGCCCCGTATCCGCGCGATCATGCCTCGCCGTCCTGCGACTCGTCCGAGAGCCAGGGGTCGCTCAGCCACACGTCGTCGGCGGGCAGCGGGGCGAGCAACTCGGCGAGCGCCTCGTCGATCCCCAGCCGCTCGGTCTCCGTGCCCGGCGGAACCATGCGCAGGGTCCGCTCCATCCAGGCGGCCACGGCGGCCGACGGCATCTCCAGAAGCGCGTTGCCGTCGGGGGAGGACAGCGCCACGAAGACGACGTTGCGCTGTTCGATCTTGCTCGGCCAGATCCGCACGTCCCCGTGCCCGCACGGCCGGAAGACGCCCTCGACCAACAGGTCGCGGGCGAAGGTCCAGTGGACGGGGAACTCGGAGCCGATGTGGAAGTCGATGTGCACGGCGTACGGGTCCTTCGCGCGGTACGTCAACCGGGCGGGGACGGGGATGCTGCGCTCGGGCGACAGAACCAGCTTGAGCTCCAGCTCGCGTTCCACGACGGTGTTCATGAGGGCGTCCTCCCGGTGTCCGTGAACCGGTCCCATGACCGGCCCGCACTGGAGAGAGCGCACTCCACACCAACTATTACGCGACTTCGGGAAAAAATTTCAGGGAGGCCGGAAAGTGGCCCAAACCCCTGGACCGGCCCGGGGGCGGGCGGGTGTCTGATAGATGTGGACCCGTTGATTTGAGGCCTCGAAGAGATACGGGACCACGGTGATGAGCGCCCCAACTCCGGCACCCGGTGACGAAAGCCCCCGTGAGGGCTACTACCCCGATCCCTCCATTCCCGGATACGTCCGGTACTGGAACGGCGCTTCGTGGGTGCCCGGGACGAGCCGCCCGGCCCTGCAGCAGGGCGAGCCGATGCCCGCGTCGCCCGCCGGCCGGCAGCAGCGGCCGCAGCAGCCGGACTCACCGGTCCCGTCCGCCTCGTCCGTCCCGTCGGTCCCCTCGGACCCGTCCGTTCCGGCCGCCGCGTCGGCGGAGACGCCGATGGAGGAGACCGGTCCGATCTTCTTCGACGAGGAGCCGCAGGCGGGCAACCGACCGGAACCGGCCACCGCCTGGCAGGCCGACGCCGCCCGCCAGGCCGGCTTCGGCGGCGAACACGACCGACGGGTCTCCTGGGGCGCCCAGCCGCAGCCCGGCGCCGCCCCGCTGCCGACCGGCCAGGGCGAGCCGGACGGCCGGACCGATTCGGGGCTGCCGTCGGGGCCCATGCCCCTGCCCGGTTCCGGGGATTCCGGGACTTCCGCGGTTTCCGGGACCTCCGCAGCGGGTCCGGGGCCGGTACCGGCCGACCGCACGCCCGCTGACGGTCCGTCGGCCGAGCGGATGCCGGACGACCGGGTGCCCGTCGATCCCGTTCCCGTCGATCCCGTTCCCGTCGACCCGCGGCGGCCCGCCTCGCCGGCCCCGGCCGACGGCGCGCTGCCTGGCATGCGCGGCGGGGACGATCAGGTGCCCGAGAACACCGTCACCCTCCGCGCGGTGGACCGGGGCAACCGACCGCCCGCCTCCCGGACTCCCGGGCAGCCGCCCGAGAACGGGACGATGGCGATCCGCCCGCCCTCTCCCGGTCCCGGGGCGACGGGACCGGCGCCCCGGACCCCGAGCACGGGCCCCGGACCCGTCCCGGCCCAGGGCCCGGTGTCCGTCCCCGCCGCACCCGCGAACCCGAATCCGAACCCGGTCCGGAGCCCGGCGGTTCCGGGCCCGGCGTCGGCCGCCACCCCGGCCCCGAGCCCCGTCGCGCCCGCGAACCCGGGCCCCGGCGGGGCGGGCACTCCCTGGGCCCAGGCCCACGGAAACGCCCAGCCGGCCCCGGCGGCACCCCAGCAGCCCCAGCCTCAGCAACCGCAGCCTCAGCAACCCCAAGCGCGGCAGCCCCAGCCTCAGCAACCCCAAGCGCAGCAGCCACAGCATCATCAACAGCCCCAGTCGCCGGTTCAGCCTCCGTCGCACCTCCAGCAGCCCCGCCTCCCGCACCAGGCCCAGCAGCCCCATCCCGATCCGCAACTCGGCGCGGCGGGTGGGCAGCAGCCGGACCAGCCCGTCACCCCCTGGAAGCCGCCGGTCGACGACCCCTTCCAGCAGCTGGCGCGGGCCCAGGCGTCGGCCCGGCCCGCCGGCCCCGGGAAGCGGTTCGTCGCCCGGCTCGTCGACACGGTGGTGCTGGGCGCCCTCGTCGGCGCGATCGGGTTCCCGCTCGTCTCACGGGCGCTGGACCACATCGACGCGAAGATCGACGCGGCGAGGATGTCCGGCCGGACGGTCACCGTCTGGCTGGTGGACCCCACCACGGCCGGTCTGTTCGGCGCGGTGCTCGGAGCGTTCCTCGTCCTCGGTGTCCTGCTGGAGGCGCTGCCGACCGCGAAGTGGGGCCGTACGCTCGGCAAGAAGCTCTGCGGACTCGAAGTACGGGACATCGAGTCGCACGAGTCCCCGTCCTTCGGCGCCGCGTTGCGCCGCTGGCTGGTGTACGGGGTACTGGGACTCCTGGTGATCGGCGTGGTCAACGTGCTGTGGTGCCTGTTCGACCGTCCGTGGCGCCAGTGCTGGCACGACAAGGCGGCACACACCTTCGTCGCGGGCTGAGACGGCCTCACGGGGGCGGAGCGGAGGGCGGGGTCCCGCGCGCCGTCGCCCCGCGGAGGTCACTCCTCCGGGCGGCGGCCCATCGGGTGGGCCGCCGGGGGCCGAGGCGTTCCCCCGAACGCACCTGAGCCGTTGCGGGCGGTCCAGGGCCGGGATGCACTGCCCCCATGAGCAACGATCAGCCGACGTCCGGAGAGCCGCCCGAGGACGACCCGTTCCGGAAGAAGCCGCAGGAGCCGCGGCCGTCCGAACCGTGGCAGTCCCAGGGCCCGCAGGAGCCCCCTGGGCCGCAGGAGCCCCAGGGGCCGCCGCCCGGCCCCGGTCCGTCGTCGGGTTCGCCCTACGGGAGCATGCCGCCGCCTCCCCCTCCGCCGCCGTACGGCCCCGGCCCCTACGGCGGCGGAGGGCCGTACGGGGGCGTGGACCCGCTGGCCGGCATGCCGCCGCTCGCCGAACCGGGCAAGCGGATCCTGGCCCGACTGGTCGACTTCCTCATCATCTCGATCCCGCTCTATCTGATCTCCCTGCCGTGGGGCGGAGTCGTCGGGGTGACGAACAGAGGCAACACCACCAACGGCAACGCCGATGTCGGCGACCTCTTCAGCCAGACGTACAGCGGTCACCAGATGATCTGGTCGCTGATCGGGCTGGTGGCCTACGTCGCCTACGACACGTACTTCACGCGCAAGGACGGCCGCACCGTCGGCAAGCGGCTGATGAAGCTGCGCGTGGCGATGCTCAACGACGGCCGGGTGCCGGACACCGGGACGTCGTTCCTGCGCGCGGTGGTGCTGTGGTTGCCGGCGCTGCTGTGCTGCCCGTGCCTGTGGTGGCTGATTCTCATCGTGTTCATGTTCACGGACAAGCCGTACCGGCAGAGCCTCCACGACAAGGCGGCGAAGACGGTGGTCGTCCAGACGACCTGAGGTGCGTCAGTGCCGCAGGGAGCGCTCGTCCCGGTGGTCCTCCACGGGTTCCGTGCGCGCCGTGACGGGCCGTCCTTTCCCGTGGGGCGCCGAGGACGGGTCCGGAGCCGGGGTCCGGAGCTCGTCGAGGGCGAGCCCCTCGGTCTCGACGGCGACACGGACCGCGTCCCGGTGCGGACGAGCCGCGGCCCCGGCCCGCGCGGACTTCCCTGCCGTCGCCGGGGCGGGACGGGGTACCGTCACGGCCACCAGCAGACCGAGCGCGAGCGCCGCGGTGCCGATGACGGCGACGCCGATCCCCGATTCCGTACGCGAGAGCAGCAGCATGGCGAGGGTCGAGAAGACGACGGTGACCGAACCGTAGGAGAACTGCGCGGCAGTGATACGCGGCATGGCGGTATCCGTCCTCGGGGCATCGGATGGGTCGTCCTCGACGCGGTCGGACAACCCCTGGCGACTCTACGACGACGGATGCCCGAGAGGGGCCGTTACTAAGCACGGCCCGAAGTGCGACGCCGGTGCACTGGGGGCGCACGGAGTCATTCCGTACCCCGGCGGGCATATCTGACGCTTCGTTTCCGGACAGGGTGAACGTCCGGATAACGGAAAGCGGCTCCTGCATAGTGCCCTTGGCCTGTCCAAGTCAAGATCTGTCTTTTTCCTTGCACCTCCGGTCGAATGTCGTCACTTGTGACGCGTATCCGCGCGCGGCCCTCATCCGACTCCCAGGCCGCAGCCGCGGACGCCGGGGAGGACTGCATCACGTGAGTACGAAGAGACGGGCGCTGCGCGGCGCAGCGGTTGTCGTGGCCATGGCTGCCACGGCCGCCACCGCGTCGGCCTTCACCACCGCCCAGGCCGACGACCAGACGTCAGGGGCCCGGAACACCGTGGTCGACCGCCGCGACCCGGGAACGGGGAAGGGCAACGCACACGACCTCCAGGGGCCGTTCAGCGAGCAGCAGGACGCTCAGCGTCAGGCCGCTCTGGAGCAGGTCCTGTCGGGCGAGAAGAAGATATCGAAGCGGGACGGCTCCAAGGTCGTCAAGCTCGACAAGAAGAAGTACGTCGAGATCGGCCGCGAGAAGACCGACAAGATCTTCACGGTCCTCGTCGAGTTCGGCGACCAGGTCGACGACACGACCATGTACGACCCGGACGGCGAGGGCCCCAAGCCCCCCGTCAAGAAGTACGGCGGCGACCCCGGCCCGCTCCACAACTCCATCGCGCAGCCGGACCGGAAGAAGGACAACAGCACGGCCTGGCAGGCCGATTACAACCAGCAGCACTTCCAGGACCTGTACTTCGGCACCGGCGCCGGCAAGAACTCGCTGAAGACGTACTACGAGAAGACCTCCTCGGGGCGCTACTCCGTCGACGGCCAGGTCTCCGACTGGGTCAAGGTCCCGTACAACGAGGCGCGTTACGGTTCCAACTACTGCGGCGCGTCCAACTGCGCCAACGTCTGGGACATGGTCCGCGACGGCGTGAACGCCTGGGCCGCCGACCAGAAGGCCAAGGGCCGTACCGCGGACCAGATCAAGGCCGATCTGGCGCAGTACGACCAGTGGGACCGCTACGACTTCGACGGCGACGGCGACTTCAACGAGCCGGACGGCTACATCGACCACTTCCAGATCGTCCACGCCGGCGAGGACGAGTCCGCGGGCGGCGGCGTGCAGGGCAAGGGCGCCGTCTGGGCGCACCGCTGGTACGCCTACGGCACCGACGTCGGTGCGACCGGCCCGTCCTTCAACAAGGCCGGCGGCACCCAGATCGGCGACACCGGCATCTGGGTCGGTGACTACACCGCGCAGCCCGAGAACGGCGGCCTGGGCGTCTTCGCCCACGAGTACGGCCACGACCTGGGCCTGCCCGACCTGTACGACACCACCAACACCGCCGAGAACTCGGTCGGTTTCTGGTCCCTGATGTCGGCGGGCTCCTGGCTCGGCACCGGCAAGAACGAGATCGGTGACCTGCCCGGCGACATGACCGCCTGGGACAAGCTCCAGCTCGGCTGGCTCGACTACGCCGAGGCGAAGGCCGCGACGAAGTCCGTCCACAAGCTGGGCGTGTCCGAGTACAACACCAAGGACAAGCAGGCCCTCCTGGTCAAGCTGCCGGACAAGGCCGTCAGCACCTCTGTCACGAAGCCCGCCGAGGGCTCCAAGCAGTGGTGGAGCGACATGGGCGACAACCTCAACAACACCCTGTCCCGCTCCGTCGACCTGACCGGCAGGACCACCGCGTCCCTGGACCTCGCGGGCTGGTGGGACATCGAGCAGGACTACGACTTCCTCTACGCCGAGGTGTCCGAGAACGGCGGTGCCAACTGGACCGCGCTCGACGGCACGGCCGACGGCAAGGCCCTCCCGCGCGACGCCAGCGACAAGCCGGCCCTGACCGGCGTCTCCGACGCGTACAAGAAGCTCTCCTACCCGCTGGACGCCTACGCGGGCAAGAAGATCGACATCCGCTTCCGCTACACCACCGACGGCGGCGCGGGCGGCATCGGCTTCGCGGCCGACACCATCTCCGTCAACGCCGACGGCACCGCGCTGTTCACGGACAACGCCGAGGGCGACGACAACGGCTGGACCGCCAAGGGCTTCTCCCGCGTCGGCGAGTCCTTCACCAAGGACTACGCGCAGTTCTACATCGCGGAGAACCGCCAGTACGTCAGCTACGACCAGACCCTCAAGGTCGGCCCGTACAACTTCGGCTTCTCCCGGACCCGCCCGGACTGGGTCGAGCACTACCCGTACCAGACCGGTCTGCTCGTCTGGCAGTGGGACACCTCCCAGAAGGACAACAACGTCTCCACCCACCCGGGCAAGGGCCTGATCCTTCCGGTCGACGCGCACGCCAAGCCGCTGAAGTGGGCGGACGGCACGGTCATCCGCAACAAGATCCAGCCCTTCGACGCGCCCTTCAGCCGCTACCGGACGGACGCCTTCACGCTGCACAACGCCGACGTGCCGGTGCGGATCCCGTCGCGGCCCGGCATCCCGGCCTTCGACGACCACAAGGGAACCTACTGGTACGCCGAGAACAAGACCGGAAGCGTCCAGGTCACTGACACCAACACCCGGATCTCGATCGTGAGCCAGCCGCGCGACGGCTCGACGATCACCGTCAAGGTTGGGCCTTCGGGGAAGTAGTTTTACATCGCCGCAGGTCAGAGCTTGATCGGCCGTCGCCCTCTAGCGGGCGGCGGCCGATCGTGTTTAGGTGCGTCTTGACCACATCCTTATTGACATGAAGTCTCACGGGGGGAGCGCGGAACATGGCATGCGGAGGGTTCAGCAAGTTGCCGAACGGCAGCGTGGTGGTGGCCATCACCCTGCCCCGGCCCACGGACGGAGCGGGACCGGGCAGCCTGGTCCGGGTCCTGGTGCACGCGGGCAACCGGGCCCGCGCGCTGACCCGGCTGCGCAATCTGGGGCTCCGGGCCGTCTATCTGCGGGGCAACGCCGAGCCGCCCACTCCGGACGAGATCACGGCCGTGCTGCACCATCCGGACGGGATGCTCTGGAGGGCGAGACCGGAGCGTGCCCAGGAGCTCTGGCACCCCATCCGGGCCCTGCTCCGGCCCGCGACGTCCGCCGCGTCCACCTCGTCGGGCGCGCCGGCCCACCGCGTGGCCACGGCAGCCCCGGCGCCCGCGACGGGGCGCCGTCCGTGCCTGCCCGCCGCGCCGGTCCGCCGCCCGGCCTGAACGCGGGCGGGGGAGCCCGCGGATCGTGACGCGCGGGCGGGGCCTGTGACGTGGGGCCCCGACGGTCTGCGACGCGCGGACGGCGCGAGAGGGGCGTGAGGGGCGTGAGGGGCGGGCCGTGCCGGTCGGCCGCCGACCGCCCCGCTACACCGCCGGCTTGCGCACGACCGGCTCGCCGGACAGCTTCACGCCCGCCCGGCGGAGCTCCTCCAGCGCCCGGTCCGTGGTCTCCTCGGCCACTCCGGCGGTGAGGTCGAGCAGCACATGCGTCGTGAAGCCCTCCCGGACCGCGTCCAGCGCCGTCGCCCGTACGCAGTGGTCGGTCGCGATGCCGACCACGTCCACATCGGTGACGTGGTGGGCGCGCAGCCAGTCGGCCAGCCCGGTGCCGTTCTCGTCGACGCCCTCGAAACCGCTGTACGCCGCCGAGTGGGCGCCCTTGTCGAAGACCGCCTCGATCGCGCCGGAGGCGACCACGGGCGCGAAGTTCGGGTGGAAGCCCACGCCCTCCGTACCGGCGACACAGTGCGCGGGCCAGGAGTGCTCGAAGTCCGGCCGCTCGGCGAAGTGGTCGCCCGGGTCGATGTGGTTGTCGCGGGTGGCCACCACATGGCGGTAGCACGGCTGGGCGTCGCCTATGAGGTCGGTGATGGCGGCGGCCACATCGGCGCCTCCCGTCACGGCGAGGCTGCCGCCCTCGCAGAAGTCGTTCTGGACGTCCACGACGATCAAGGCGCGGTGCATGGCGGGTGTCCTTCGGTGGGAGTGCGGTCGGCGGTCGGGGGTGCGCGTTCGAGCCTAAGGGCTGTCCCGTAATCCCCGGCGGGCGCGCGACAACAGCTGCGGCACCACGCCGCGTTGTCGGAACATCCGCATACGTCCAGTATGCGGATGCCCCTCCGCCTTGCGATGCACCGCATCCGACGCCGCGCGCTGGTCCACCACGGATTACGGGACAGCCCTCAGGGACTCGGGAGCGGCCGGGGGGCGGGGCAACCCGTGCGGCGCCCGTGGCCGACGCGGCGCCGTCCCGGCCACGGGCGCTGCCCCGCTCCGTCACATGAATTCGGTCGGGATCACCGGCTCGCCGCGGGACAGCTGCGTCGCCGACAGCGGCAGCCCCGCCCGTGCCGTGATGTGCCGCTCGCGCGCCGCGTCCAGTGGTTCGCGGGCGACCACCTCGCCGCCCCTGACCAGCTCGACCAGCAGCTGCCGGTCGGCGAGGTCCGCCGGTACGGGGCCGGCGGAGACCACCTCCGCCTCGGCCACCCCGTTCTCGTCCAGCCGGCGCGCGGCCCACTTGCGACCGCCCGTCGACGACTTCGAACCGAGCGACTTCTTGGCGACCGGGAGCAGCGGCTCCGCGGGGTCGGCCGAGTCGGCCCGGGCGACCAGCTTGTACACCATCGAGCACGTGGGGTGCCCGCTGCCGGTCACCAGCTGCGTGCCCACCCCGTACGCGTCGACCGGTGCCGCGGCCAGCGAGGCGATCGCGTACTCGTCGAGGTCCGACGTCACCACGATCTTCGTCCTCGTGGCGCCCAGCTCGTCCAGCTGCTGCCGCACTCGGTGCGCGACCAGCAGCAGGTCCCCGGAGTCGATCCGTACCGCGCCCAGTCCCGTCCCCGCGACCTCCACCGCCGCGCGGACCGCCTCGGCCACGTCGTACGTGTCGACCAGCAGGGTCGTGTCGCGGCCCAGCGAGTCCACCTGGGCCTGGAAGGCGTCGCGCTCGGTGTCGTGCAGCAGCGTGAAGGCGTGGGCGCTCGTCCCGACGGTCGGGATGTTGTAGCGGAAGCCCGCCGCCAGATCGGAGGTGGTGTCGAAGCCGCCGACGTACGCGGCGCGCGCGGAGGCCACCGCGGACAGTTCATGGGTGCGCCGCGCACCCATCTCGATCAGCGCCCGCCCGCCCGCCGCCACGGACATCCGGGAGGCCGCCGCGGCGATCGCCGAGTCGTGGTTGAGGATCGACAGGATCACCGTCTCCAGCAGCACGCACTCGGCGAACGAACCCTCGACCCGCAGGACCGGCGAGCCGGGGAAGTACACCTCGCCCTCCGGGTAGCCCCAGATGTCACCGCTGAAGCGGTAGTCGGCGAGCCAGGCGAGCGTGGGCCCGTCCACCACGTTCCGCTCGCGCAGGAAGGTGAGCATCTCGTCGTCGAAGTGGAAGTTCTCCACCGCGTCCAGCATCCGCCCGACGCCCGCGACGACGCCGTAGCGCCGCCCCTCGGGCAACCGGCGGGTGAACGCCTCGAAGACCGAGTGCCGGTCCGCCGTGCCGGCCTTCAGCGCGGCCTGCACCATGGTGAGCTCGTACTGGTCGGTGAAGAGCGCGGTCGACGGCACACCGACCCGTCGGCCAAGGTCCGCAGAGTTCATGCTCCGGATGCTACCCCTATTTCGTCAGAGTGACGAGATGTCGGGGTCGTTTGTGCGATGCCCCCTCCCGGGTGGCAGCATGGGAGGGGTGAGCGTCGCCCCCACAGAGATCGAGCGTCCCGAATCGGCCGAGGAGAGCATTGTCGTCCCCGAGCCCGATGTCCCCTGGGTGACGCTGGTCCACAACGACCCGGTCAATCTCATGAGCTATGTGACCTATGTCTTCCAGGCGTACTTCGGTTACCCCAAGGACAAGGCCCACAAGCTGATGCTGGACGTCCACCACAAGGGCCGTGCCGTCGTCTCCAGCGGCAGCCGCGAGGAGATGGAACGCGATGTCCAGGCCATGCACGGCTACGGGCTGTGGGCCACCCTCACCCAGGACCGCGGATAGTGCCCTCCCCGCGTACAGCACCTTCCGCGCGAGAGCCGTCTCCCGCGCGGACGGCGCATCGCGTGCGGGCGGCGCCTTCCGTGCGGGGAGTGCCCCTCCCGCGGCCGGTGCCGCCCGCGCGGACCATGCCCTTCCGTAGCGCCCGTCCGGCAAGCCCGAGCCCCGCCCCGCCCGAACCACCATCGGAGTAAACACATGGCCGGCCACTTCGAGGCCACCCCCGACGGCGGCGCGGCCGTCGCACTCGACGAGGTGGAGATCGCGATCCTGCGCTCCCTCGCCGTCCAGCTGCTGGAACTCGTCGGTCCCGGCGAAGAACCGGCCGAGGGCGCGGACCCGCTTGCCGCCCTCTTCGCCGAGGGCCCCAGCGAACGGCCCGCCGACCCCGCCCTGGCCCGCCTCTTCCCCGACGCGTACGGCGACGACGACAGCGAACTGCGCGCCGCCTCCGCCGAGTTCCGCCGCTTCACCGAGAACGACCTGCGCGCCCGCAAGCGGGACGACGCGCTCGCCGTCGTACGCACCCTCGACGCCCTGACCGTCGGCGGCGACGGCGGCGCCGTGCTCACGCTCTCCGGCGACGAGTGCCGCAACTGGCTCGGCGCCCTCAACGACCTCCGGCTCACCATCGGCACCCGACTGGACGTCTCCGACGAGGACGACGGCGGTGCCGATTCGCTCTACCGGCTCCCCGACAGCGATCCGCGCAAGCCGATGGTCATGGCCTACCTCTGGCTCGGCGCCCTCCAGGAGACCCTCGTGGAGACGATGACGCCTTAGAGGTCGCGCGGATAGGTGGGTCGGCGTCGCGTGGCGATGGGCGGCGCCCGGCGGCGTTGTCGTCGGTCGACGACTCCCCCATGGCCCGAAAGGCATGGGAGGGGCCCCTTCGCGTCACCTCCCTCCTCCGCCTTGCCCGGCTTGCCCCTCGCCCCGCTCCTTCCTTCGCCCCACCTATGCGCGCGACCTCTTGGAGGAGCTCACAGAATGGGCGCCCGACACGCCCTCCCTCCCGTGCCCGTCGGCCGACCGCCGTGTGCTCCCGGCGGTCGGCCCCGCGCGGCCTCGTCAACCGCTCGCCGCGCCTCTCGTCACCTGAACGGCCGCCTCCGCGACACCGGGCGTGACCGCCCGTTTCTCCCCGTGGCGCAAGCCGGACAGCCGCCCGGACCACCGTCCGCCCGCCCGTGACGGGCGTTCACGACCGTCCGCACGGCGCCACGCTGTTCCGGAAGACGTTGTGCGTCCGGCATGGACCGGTGGGGAGAAAGGCGCGGTACATGACATCGGCGCGGGTGGACGAAGGGCAGGGCGGCCGACCGGGCGCGGCGGTCACGGACGCGGGCCCGACGGGCGAGGGATACCGGCGGACGCTCGGAGCGCGCCAGATCCAGATGATCGCCATCGGCGGGGCCATCGGCACCGGGCTCTTCCTCGGCGCGGGAAAGGCGATCTCCAAGGCGGGACCGAGCCTCGTCCTGGCCTATGTCCTCGCGGGCGCGGTGATCTTCATCATCATGCGTGCCCTGGGCGAACTCCTCATGTACCGCCCGGTCTCCGGCTCCTTCTCGGAGTACGCCCGCGAGTTCGTCGGACCCTTCGCCGGCTTCGTCACCGGGTGGACCTACTGGCTGTTCTGGGTCGTCACGGGCATCACCGAAGTCACCGCGGCGGCCCAGTACATGACGTACTGGTTCGGCATCCCGCAGTGGGTGTCGGCGCTGATGTTCACGGTCGTCCTCTACGGCGTGAACCTGATCTCCGTCAAGGTCTTCGGAGAGCTCGAATTCTGGTTCTCCATGGTCAAGGTGACCGCCATCGTCGGCATGATCCTCATCTGCGCGGGCGTCCTCACCCTCGGCTTCTCCGATGCGGGCGACACCGCCTCGGTCACCCATCTCTGGGTCGACGGCGGGTTCTTCCCGAACGGCGTCAAGGGCACCCTGATGACCCTGCAGATCGTGATGTTCGCCTTCCTCGCCGTGGAACTCGTCGGCGTCACCGCGGGCGAGTCCAAGGATCCGAAGACCGTGCTGCCCCGGGCCATCAACACCGTGCCGTGGCGGATCGCCGTCTTCTACATCGGCGCGCTGGTCATGATCCTCTCCGTGGTGCCCTGGACCGCGTTCCGGCCCGGCGTCTCCCCGTTCGTCGCCGCCTTCGAGCGGATGGGCCTCGGCCTCGGCGCGGGCATCGTCAACTTCGTCGTACTGACCGCGGCCCTCTCCTCCTGCAACTCCGGCATGTACTCCACCGGCCGCATGCTCCGCGACCTCGCGCTCAACGGACAGGGCCCCGCACGCCTCACCCGGCTCACCCGTAACGGCACCCCGCTCGTCGGCACCACGTTCTCCGCCGCCCTGATGCTCGTCGGCGTCTGGATCAACTACCGGTGGCCCGGCGACGCCTTCACCTACGTCGTCTCCTTCGCCACCATCTCCGGGATGTGGGCCTGGATCATGATCCTCGTCAGCCAGCTCCGCTACCGGCGCCTCGCCGACCGCGGCGGCCTCCCCGGATCCTCCTTCCGGACCCCCGGCGCCCCGTACACCAGCGTCCTCGCGCTGGCCTTCATCGGCGTGGTGGTCGTGATGATGGGCATCGACGAGGACACCAGGATCTCGCTGTACTGCGCCCCGCTCTGGGCGGTCGTCCTCGGCCTCTCGTACCGGATGCTCAGGGGCCGCGCCCCCGCCGGTGCGGCCCGCGACCGCCCGTGATGTCCACGATGCGGGCTCCGTCGTACCGCCCCTCGGTACGGCATGGGCCACATGCCTATCCTGGCGCCATGCTGACCATCACCCAGGCGCTCTACGACCAGATCGTCGCGCACGCCCGCGCCGACCATCCCGACGAGGCGTGCGGCGTGGTCGCGGGACCCGTCGGAACCGGCCGTGCCGAGCGGTTCATCCCCATGCTCAACGCCGCCCGCTCGCCCACCTTCTACGAGTTCGACTCGGGCGACCTCCTCAAGCTCTACCGGGAGATGGACGACCGGGACGAGGAGCCGGTGATCATCTACCACTCCCACACCGCGACCGAGGCGTACCCCTCGCGCACCGACGTCACGTACGCCAACGAGCCCGGTGCCCACTACGTCCTCGTCTCCACCGCCGACACCGACGACGCGGGCCCCTTCCAGTTCCGCTCCTACCGCATCGTGGACGGCGAGATCACCGAGGAGGACGTCCAGGTCGTCGAGGCGTACGAACCCGCCTGACCCGGCACTCCGCAGGCTGGACGGGGCCGGTCCCGCCACGGCCCTGTCCACCTGCCGAGCGTCATTCATCCACCAGGTGAGATCACACTCTTATTCGCCGACCGGGAATCGATACGATGACCGCATGGTTCCCCATGACGTGAGCGACAAGACGCCGGGCATGCTGCTCGTCGCGCGGCTGCACGTCGACCTGTGCAGGCTCTCCAGCGCGATCTGTACGAACCGTCGGTCCGACGGCCGCAGGGCCTGAACCGGGGGCTTGCAGCCCGAGGACCCGGTCACGGCGCGACGCCCCGCGCGGGGCGGAGCCGCGCGCCCCGTGCCACGCCGCACCCCCGCTCTTCCCCGTACCCCGTACTCCGTACCCCGTTCTCCGTTCTCCGCTTCCGAGCTTCCGACAGGAGCCCACGCCATGGCCATCGAGGTCCGCATCCCGACCATCCTCCGCACCTACACCGACGGCGCCAAGGCCGTCGAAGGCAATGGAGCGACCCTCGCCGACCTCCTCAGGGACCTCGACAGCCGCCACAACGGCATCCGTGAGCGCATCGTCGACGGCGACGAGCTCCGCCGCTTCGTGAACGTGTACCTCAACGACGAGGACGTCCGCTTCCTCGACGGCATTTCCACCGAGCTCAGCGACGGCGACAGCATCACCATCCTCCCGGCCGTCGCCGGAGGGGCTGCCGGGGCGAAGCCCCGTCCGGCCGGGGTGGTGGCCGGGCGACGGGAGGGAATGCGCTGATGCGGTACGACAGCCCGCTCGCCGCGGTGGGCAACACCCCGCTCGTCCGCCTGCCGCGGCTGTCGCTGTCCGAGGACGTCCGGATCTGGGCCAAGCTGGAGGACCGCAACCCCACCGGCTCGATCAAGGACCGTCCGGCCCTCCACATGGTCGAACAGGCCGAGAAGGACGGCAGGTTGACTCCGGGCTGCACCATCCTGGAGCCCACCAGCGGCAACACCGGCATCTCGCTCGCCATGGCGGCCAAGCTCAAGGGCTACCGCATCGTGTGCGTCATGCCGGAGAACACCTCCCAGGAACGGCGCGACCTGCTCGCCATGTGGGGCGCCGAGATCATCTCCTCCCCGGCGGCCGGCGGCTCCAACACCGCCGTACGCGTCGCCAAGGAACTGGCCGCCGAGCACCCCGACTGGGTCATGCTCTACCAGTACGGCAACCCCGACAACGCGGGCGCCCACTACGCCACCACCGGCCCCGAGATCCTCGCAGACCTCCCGTCCGTCACCCATTTCGTCGCGGGTCTCGGCACCACCGGCACCCTCATGGGCGTCGGCCGCTACCTGCGCGAGCACAAGCCCGACGTCAGCATCGTCGCCGCCGAGCCGCGCTACGACGACCTGGTCTACGGGCTCCGCAACCTCGACGAGGGCTTCGTCCCCGAGCTCTACGACGCCTCGGTCCTCACCACCCGCTTCTCCGTCGGCTCGGCGGACGCGGTCACCCGCACCCGCGAACTCCTCCAGCAGGAGGGCATCTTCGCGGGCGTCTCCACCGGCGCCGCGCTCCACGCGGCCATCGGAGTCGGAAAGAAGGCGGTCAAGGCGGGGGAGAGCGCCGACATCGTCTTCGTCGTCGCCGACGGCGGCTGGAAGTATCTGTCGACCGGTGTCTACACGGCCCCGACGACCGAGGCCGCCATCGAAACACTGCACGGCCAGCTCTGGGCCTGACGACCTGGGGAACAATAGGGACCGGACCCGTCCGGGACCGGCACGGCGCCGGAATCCGTCCGGGACCGGCACATCCCGTACGAGTACCAACGCGTCGCCCCGTCACCCGTGCGGCGGGGCGAAGCCTCACCCCAGCTCCCGCACCCGCTGCCACACCCCCGGATCCACGACCCCCACCCGGCGTCGGAACACCCGGACGGCGACCTCCCGCAACTCGTCCGTCTCCAGGAAACTCGCCCGCCCCCGCGCGTCCCCCACCGCCCCGGCGGGCAGCGCGATCACGCCCGGCCGGTCCTCGTGGTACTTGCTGGTGATCTTCGCGACGAGCGCCGAGCCACCCCGCACCCGCAGCACCAGACAGGGCCGGTCCTTCGCCCCCGGCCCGTCCTCGTACGGCACCTCGGCCCACCAGATCTCCCCCGGCCGCGGCCCACGCCCCGGCTCCGGCCCACGCCCCGGTCCCGCCGGAGGACGCGTGCGCCCACCCGGACGACCGCCGCGGCGCGCCCCCGCCGGACCACCGGAACGACCGGGCCGCCGCCCGCCGCGACCCCGCCCGTCGGCCAGGGCCACCACGAGCGCGAGCAGCACGACGACACCGAACGCGATCCACCACCAGGACATGCTCATGCCCCGACGGTACCGGCGCCCCCGGCCCTTCCATCGAACCGGTGACAGCACAGGTGAGTTCCCCCACAACGGACGGCCGCGGAGGAGCGACCGGTGGATTCGCCCCTTACGCTCGTCGGACCGCTCAACAGACCGTACGAACCCTCCCCGTTCCCACGTCCCGGAGGTTCACGCTCCATGAAGCTCACCGTCGTCGGCTGCGCCGGCTCGTTCCCGTCCGCGGTCTCACCGTGTTCGAGCTACCTCGTCGAGGCCGACGGCTTCAGGCTGCTCCTCGACATGGGCAACGGCGCCCTCGGAGAGCTGCAGCGCCACATCGGTCTCTACGACCTCGACGCCATCTTCCTGAGCCATCTCCATGCCGATCACTGCATCGACATGTGCGCGTACTTCGTCGTCCGCTACTACCGGTTCGGCGGCCGCCCCGCCCCCCTCCCGGTCTACGGTCCCGACGGCACCGAACAACGGCTGACCACGGCCCACGGCGACACCCCGTCCGAGCGGGCGATGGGCGAGGTCTTCGACTTCCACACGCTGAAGCCGGGCTCGTTCGCGATCGGCCCCTTCTCCGTACGCGTCGAGAAGGTCTGCCACCCGGTCGACTCCTACGCCGTCCGGATCGAGCACGGCGGCCGTTCGCTCACCTACTCCGGCGACACCGGGACCTGCGAGGCGCTGGACGAGCTCGCCGAAGGAGCCGACCTCTTCCTCTGCGAAGCATCGTTCATCCATGGCAAGGAGAACATTCCGGACCTCCACCTCAACGGCCGCGAGGCGGGCGAGATCGCCGCCCGCGCCGGAGTCGGACGGCTCGTCCTCACCCACATCCCGCCGTGGACCGACGCCGACCGCAACCTGGCCGACGCCCGCGCGGTCTTCGACGGCCCGGCGTCAGTGGCGGCGGCGGGCGCGGTCTACGAGGTCTGAACGCACCCCGAGGGCTACTTCGTGAGGTTCCCCTCGATCTCCTCCGCCACCTCCTCGGGCTCCCGCCCCGGGGTCTGGAGATCGAATCCGGTGATCGCAAACCGGAAGATCGCGTAGTAGACGGCGGCGAACACCAGGCCGATCGGAATGATCAGCCACGGTTTGGTCGCCAGGCTCCAGTTGATGACGTAGTCGATCAGGCCCGCCGAGAAGCTGAAGCCGTCCTTGACCCCGAGCGCCCAGGTCACCGCCATCGAGACGCCGGTGAGCACGGCGTGGATCCCGTACAGCAGCGGCGCGACGAAGAGGAACGAGTACTCGATCGGCTCGGTGATACCCGTCACGAACGACGTCAGCCCGACCGAGAGCATCATGCCGCCGACCGCCTTGCGGCGATGCGGCTTGGCGCAGTGATAGATCGCCAGCGCCGCCGCCGGAAGGGCGAACATCATGATCGGGAAGAAGCCCGAGGTGAACTGCCCGGCCGTCGGGTCGCCCGCCAGGAACCGGTTGATGTCACCGTGCACCACCGTCCCGTCCGGCTTGGTGAAGTCGCCGAACTGGAACCAGGTGAACGTGTTCAGGAACTGGTGGAGACCGATGACCAGCAGCGCGCGGTTGGCGATGCCGAAGACGCCGGAACCCGCCCAGTCCAGGCCCACCAGCCACTTGGAGAAGCTGGTCAGACCGTCCCCGATCGGCTGCCACAGCCAGGCGCACAGCGCCGCGAAGAGCAGGCCGACGAAGGCCATGATGATCGGTACGAGCCTGCGGCCGTTGAAGAAGCCCAGCCAGTCCACCAACTTGACCCGGTGGTAGCGCTGCCAGAACCAGGCGGACAGCAGCCCCATCACGATGCCGCCGAACACCCCGGGGTTCTGGTACTCGGCCGCCGTGACCCGGGCGTCCTTCGTGACACAGGTCCCCGACCAGGTGCCGCCCGAGGTGAACGTCGAACCCGGCGCGCAGTCCACCGGGAAGGCGTGCAGCACCGCGTAGTAGACGAGGAAGCCCGCCACCGCGGCGAGCGCCGTCGACCCGTCCGCCTTCTTCGCCATGCCGATCGCCACACCGACGCAGAACAACAACGGCAGGCCGAGCCCCGAATCGAGCAGCGCACCGCCCGCCGCCGCGAACACCCTGGCCACGCTGTCCCAGCCCAGGCCCTCGTCGCCGAACACGTCCGGCTGGCCCAGCCGGTTGAGGATGCCCGCCGCCGGCAGGACGGCGATCGGGAGCTGGAGGCTGCGCCCCATCTTCTGAAGGCCCTGGAAGAAGGTGTTCCACCCTGTCTTCCGCGGTACTGCGGCACTGCTGGAGCTCATCGGTGTCCTCTCCGAAGCCGGTGCGTTCGCCGGTCGGCGCAAATTGGTACAGAACGCTTGAAATGAGGTGCGTAACCCTTCCGGCGGACAGGGCGTCAGTGATCGTCATCATTGAGGATGGGCCGGTCGCTCGCCCGCGAAGCTGGGCCAAACGTGCGTTACGGTGACGAAACGGACCCAGGGTGGGCCGTCGCACGCACGTGAACAAGCAGGGAGAACGCCATGGCCAGCAAGGCCGAGAAGATCGTCGCCGGGCTCGGCGGCATCGACAACATCGACGAGATCGAAGGCTGCATCACGCGCCTCCGCACCGAGGTCCACGACCCCAGCAAGGTCGACGAGGCCGCGCTCAAGGCCGCAGGGGCCCACGGCGTCGTCAAGATGGGCACCGCGATCCAGGTCGTCATCGGCACCGACGCCGACCCCATCGCCGCCGACATCGAAGACATGATGTGACCGGCCGGACCGTACGCAGGACCTCCCGCGCGACCGCTCGCCAGACCGTACGCGGCACCTCCCGTACGACCGCGACCGCACACGGGGCCTTCCGCCGAGCCCGCCACCTCCGGCCCCTCGGCCGAGCCGGACCGCCAGGCGTCGCCACAGGCCCCGCCCCGCCGGACGGGGCCTGTGCCGCACCCGAACGGGCGCCGTCCCCGCACCCGATAGGGTCGACACCATGTCTCGTATCGACGGCCGCACCCCCGAACAGCTCCGCCCCGTCACCATCGAACGCGGGTGGAGCAAGCACGCCGAAGGCTCCGTCCTCATCTCCTTCGGCGACACCAAGGTCTTCTGCACCGCCTCCGTCACCGAAGGCGTCCCCCGCTGGCGCAAGGGCAGCGGCGAAGGCTGGGTCACCGCCGAGTACTCGATGCTGCCCCGCTCCACCAACACCCGCGGCGACCGCGAATCCGTACGCGGCAAGATCGGCGGCCGCACCCACGAGATCAGCCGGCTCATCGGCCGCTCCCTGCGCGCCGTCATCGACTTCAAGGCCCTCGGCGAGAACACCATCGTCCTCGACTGCGACGTCCTCCAGGCCGACGGCGGCACCCGCACCGCCGCCATCACCGGCGCCTACGTCGCCCTCGCCGACGCCGTCACCTGGGCCCAGGGCAAGAAGCTCGTCAAGCACGGCCGCAAGCCCCTGACCGGCACCGTCTCCGCCGTCAGCGTCGGCATCGTCGACGGCACCCCCCTCCTCGACCTCTGCTACGAGGAGGACGTCCGCGCCGAGACCGACATGAACGTCGTCTGCACCGGCGACGGCCGCTTCGTCGAGGTCCAGGGCACCGCCGAGGCCACCCCCTTCGACCGCAAGGAACTGGGCACCCTCCTCGACCTCGCCACCGCCGGCTGCACCGAGCTCACCGCCCTCCAGACCGAGGTCCTCGCCCGCACGTCCGGCGAGTGAGGAAGCAACCACATACGCACCGCAAGGCGTCGTTACGAGCGCGGGCGCACGGATCGAACCGTGCGCCCGTCCGCGTATCCGCACCCGGGGAGGAACCGCACCATGGCCAAGGCCACCCGCCACCGCCGCACCACCGTCGCGCTGACCCTGACCGCCCTCACCCTCACCCTCACCGCGGCGGTCGGCTGCGGCGCCGTCGACAAGGCACTCGACTGCGTACGCACCGCCGATGCCATCGCCACCAGTGTCGACAACCTCCAACAGGCCGCCTCCAATGCCTCGAACGACCCCACCCAGGCATCCGAAGCCCTCGACGAGATCGACAAGCAACTGGGCGAACTCGGCGACACCGCCGGTGACGCCGACCTCGGCAAGGCCGTCGACCACCTCGAAACCGCCGTCGGCAACATCCGCGACGCCATCGAGAAGGGCGAAACGGCCCCCGACATCACCCCGGTCGTCGACGCCGCCACGGAGATCGGCAAGATCTGCACGCCCTGACCGGCCATGACGCGCCGAACGGGCTCCACGCGCCACCCCCGATACTGGGGACATGACCCGCCTCATCCTCGCCACCCGCAACACCGGGAAGATCACCGAACTCCACGCGATCCTCGCCGACGCCGGCCTCGACCACGAACTCGTCGGCGCGGACGCGTACCCCCATGTCCCGGACGTCAAGGAGACCGGCGTCACCTTCGCCGAGAACGCCCTCCTGAAGGCCCACGCCCTCGCGAAGGCCACCGGCCACCCGGCCATCGCCGACGACTCCGGCCTCTGCGTCGACGTCCTGGGCGGTGCCCCCGGCATCTTCTCCGCCCGCTGGGCCGGCACCCACGGAGACGACCGGGCCAACCTGGACCTGCTCCTGGCCCAGCTCTCCGACATCGACGCCCCCCACCGCGGCGCCCACTTCGCCTGCGCGGCGGCCCTGGCCCTCCCCGACGGCACGGAACGCGTGGTCGAGGGCCGCCTCATCGGCACCCTGCGCCACACCCCGTCCGGCACCAACGGCTTCGGCTACGACCCGATCCTCCAGCCGGACGGCGAGACCCGCACCTGCGCGGAACTGACCCCGGCCGAGAAGAACGCGATCAGCCACCGCGGCAAGGCGTTCCGGGCCCTGGTGCCGGTGGTGCGGGAGCTGGTGGGGTGACAACAGAGGTGGGGGGGGGGGCGGGGGGGCGGCCCCCCCGGGGGGGGGGGGGGCCGCCGCGGGGGGGTCCCCAACAAACCACCAAACAAAAAAACACACACCCCCCAAACGCGGACAGCCCCCCCGCGCCAGGGCGCCCCGGGCCCGGGTCCCGGGGGGGCGGTAGCTGGTGGGGTCACGGGCGGGGGGCGGGCCCCCCGGGCCCCCCCCACCTCTGCGTATCGGTGCGCCCGGTCGGATTCGAACCGACACAACACGACTTCCTAAGAGTCGCCGCTCCCCAGTTGGCGTACGGACGCATACCAGCGCCATACTACTGCGTTGTGAAGGATGGGCGGGAGCGATTGGCGAAAGTTCCTGTTTGGCTGTGGCAGGACGGGCACAGGTACCGCAAGTTCTCGCGACGATTGTCCAGTCGGTCTCCATTGATGTGATCGATCTCCAGGACCAGACGTTTGCCCTGCCAGGCGTCCCCGAGGCCGCAGGCTTCGCACTGGTGCGGTACGCCCAGGTCGTCAAGGGCGCGTCGCAGTCGTACGGTTCTCGTTCTGGGCGCTGACGGGGCGAGCCGTGTGAGGATCTCCGCCGCAGGTTTGCGGCGGGGAGACGCCGTTCCCAGGAAATGGCCCTGTCCGGTGAAGTGCTCGACCGAGATGCCGTGCGCTTCAATGCTCCGCTTCACGAGAGCGCGGGATGCGCCGTTGTTGGCACGGCCGAGAAGCCTGAGTACGGCGGAGACACTGAACGATGCTTCGACCGCCGCCGCCAACTCATTTCGATCCAGGACGCCTGCTTCGTAGCGACGGCCACGCGTGAAGTGCGAGGTGTCGATGCCGTATTGATCGAGCTTCTTGCGGATGTGGCCGTATGGGCTGTCATGTGGGGGGAGATTCATGTACTCCAGCACTTCCCTGATGCTGTGGGAATGCGCCGCCGCTTCGGCAAGCAACTCTCTTGGGTAGGAACGGCGTTCCCGTTCCGGCAGGGATTCTTCGTGAAAATGTGAAGTGTCGATGCCGTAGTGCCGTAGACGCCTCTTCAGATAGGCGTGCGGACCACTGGCGAGTGCGATGCCGAGTCTGCGCATCAGGTCCACCATGCTGACCGATTCGGCCACGGTCCGCACCAGCAAGTCGCGCGTGTACTTCGGGGCGCTCATCCGGTTGTCCGTTTCCGCCCGCGGTAGGTGTCGGTCACGGAGTGGCAGTTGGGGCAGAGGAACCGCAAGTTTTCCGGCCGGTTGTCCCACCAGTCGGCGTTCTTGTGATCCACCTCAAGCCTCAGCGGCCTGCCGTTCCACATCGTGCCTGTTCCGCATCTCGCGCAGCGCTCCGGCACTCCCAGCCGGAGAAGTTCTCGCCGGAGCCGAGCGTGGTGGATTCGCCCGTCCTGCGGAGAGCCGAGCACGAGCAGCCCGCCATGAGGGACCTCGTTGCCACCTCGGCGTTTCGCGAAATGGGTTGTGTCGATGCCCAGCGCGGCGATCCTTCGACTGAAGTGCGTGTGGCTGCCGCCCACGGGGCTGACTCCCAGTCGTTGCAAAACTTCTTTGACCGAGGTGGACGCCGCTACGGATTCCCGAAGGGCCTCGTCCGAGTGGCGAACCCACTTCTTCGTGAAATGTGAGGTGTCCACCCCCGCCGCTGCCATCTTCTGCCGCAGATAGCGCCTGCTGCCCGCTGTGGGCGTGCCCCCGCACCAGCGGACCGCGTCGTCGTAGGTGTTCGTCTTGCGTGCTGCCTCTTCGAGCAGGTCTCGCGTGTATCGACGGGTCATCGATCCCCTCCGTATCCGGCCGCGCGTTCGCGGTCTCGTACGGAGTAACGGTCCGTTTTTCGGAGAGTTACGTCCTATATCCGACAAGATGTGGAATGGTCCATGCCGCTTCAGGTGAAGCTGAAGCGGCACGGACCATTCCATTCGGGCCTCCGTACAGCCCCTCCGGGTCAGAACTTCGGGTCCGGTGTCTGGGACGCGGCCAGTTCCGCCGCCTCCTCGGGGGTCTCCACCGACGGCGGGGAGCCGGCCAGGGGCTTTCGGGCGGTCTCCTTCATGCACGCCACGGCGATCGCGCCGACCAGGGCGGCGGCCATCGCGTAGTAGGCGGGCATCAGTTCGGTGCCGCTCCAGCTGATCAGGGCCGTGATCACCAGCGGGGTCGTACCGCCGAACAGGGACGCCGAGAGGTTGTAGCCCACCGAGAGGGAGCCGTAGCGGATGTGGGTGGGGAAGAGGGCCGGGAGGGCGGCGGACATGGTGCCGAGCATGCAGACCAGGGAGAGGCCCAGCATCAGCATGCCGGCCGTGATGGCGAGCATGCCGCCCTGGCGGATGAGGAGGAACGCGGGGAGGGAGAGGAGGAAGAAGCCGAGCATGCCGGTCATCAGGAGCGGCTTGCGCCCGAAGCGGTCCGACAGCCGGCCGACCCGGCTGATGACCAGCATCAGGAGGACCATGACCGCGAGCAGTACGAGCAGGCCGTGGGTCTCGCTGTAGCCGAGTTCGTCGGAGAGATAGGTCGGCATGTACGACAGCACCATGTAGTCGGTGATGTTGTACGCGCCGACGAGGCAGACGCAGAGGATCAGCGTCGGCCAGTACTGCCGGAAGACGGTGGCGAGGTCGCCCTTGGCCATGGTCTCGACCCCGTCGGCGGCGTCCGTCGCGTGGACCGTGCCGCCCTCCAGTTTCCGGAACGCCGGGGTCTCGTCCAGGCGCAGCCGCAGGTAGAGGCCGACCAGGCCGAGGGGGCCCGCGACGAGGAACGGGATGCGCCAGCCCCAGCTCTCCATCTGGGCGGAGCCGAGCAGCGCGGTGAGGGCGGTGACGAGTCCGGCGGCGCCGACGTAGCCGGCCAGGGTGCCGAATTCGAGGAAGCTGCCGAAGTAGCCGCGGCGTTTGTCCGGGGCGTACTCGGCGATGAAGGTGGCGGCGCCGCCGTACTCGCCGCCGGTGGAGAACCCCTGGACGAGGCGGAAGAGGATCAGGAGGGCGGGGGCCCAGAGGCCGATCGAGGCGTGGGAGGGGATGACTCCGATCGCGAAGGTGCCGAGCGCCATCATGATCATGGTGAGGGCGAGGACCTTCTTGCGGCCGATCCTGTCGCCCATGGGGCCGAAGAAGAGGCCGCCGAGGGGCCGTACGAGGAAGGCGACGGCGAAGGTGGCGAAGGAGGAGAGGAGTTGGGTGGTGTCGTTCCCGGACGGGAAGAAGACATGGCCCAGCGTGACGGCCAGGTAGGAGTAGATCCCGAAGTCGAACCACTCCATGGCGTTGCCGAGCGACGCGGCCTTCACGGCGCGTCGGACGGCCTGTTCGTCGGTGACGGTGATGTCCGTCCGGCGCAGCTTGGGGTTCTTCCGCTGCCGGATCGCGCGGAAGAGGGTGGGGTGGCGTTTCACCGCCTCCGGATCGGCCGCCTGGTGGGGGTCGGGGGCCGCCATGACCGGGTCCTTTCCTCGGATGGGTGTTCCAGGAAGGGCTTCTGCGCTGTCATGGCGGCCTCAAACCGGTGCGGCGGCCGAATGTGACGTCCCTCACATGCGGGTGCTTCCCGTGGCATGCGGGTGTTCCTCATCCGCGCTGGGCCGTTCGGGGTGCTCCTGGGCGCGAGCCGGGGAGCCGGGGAGCCGGGCCCGATGCCGGGGCCGGGCGCTGGGGATCGGATGTCGCGGGCGGTCGCCAGGGGTCGGATGTCGCAGGGCGGGCGCCGGGGATCGGAGCGGCGGGGTCAGATGCCGAGGTCCTTGATGATCTTGGCTACGTGGCCGGTGGCCTTGACGTTGTAGAGGGCTCGCTCGACCTTGCCGTCCTCGTCCACGACGATCGTGGAACGGATGACTCCCGTCACCGTCTTGCCGTAGAGCTTCTTCTCCCCGAAGGCGCCGTATGTCGTGAGGGTCTCCTTGGAGGGGTCGCCGACCAGGGTGACCTTGAGGCTTTCCTTCTCGCGGAACTTGGCGAGCTTCTCGGGCTTGTCGGGGGAGACGCCGATGACGTCGTATCCGGCGCCGGCGAGCAGCTCCAGGTTGTCGGTGAAGTCGCAGGCCTGCTTGGTGCAGCCGGGGGTCAGGGCGGCCGGGTAGAAGTAGACGATGACCTTGCGGCCCTTGTGGTCGGCGAGCGAGATCTCGTTGCCGTCGGCGTCGGGGAGGGTGAAGGCGGGGGCGGTGTCGCCGGGCTGGAGTCGCTCGCTCATGGTTCTCCTCAAGTGGCGCGTGCGGTGTACGGGACCGAGCGTAATAGGGGTGCCGCCGGGTGCGTGGGCGGTCGAGCTGACAGACTGTCGATGAAGATTGACGGACGAGTACCACGGAGGCGGCGCGGTGTCGGATGCCAGGACCCCTGCGCAGATCGAGGCGGACATCATCAGCAGGCGTGAACAGCTCGCGGTGGTGCTCGACGAGATCGGGGTGCGGGTGCACCCGAAGACGATCATGGACGATGCGAAGGCCAAGGCCGCCGAGGCGGTGGACCGGACGGCCGGTCGGGCTTTCGTCGCGGTGAACCGGGCGGTGTCGGACGTGAAGGCGCAGTTCGTGACCGAGGACGGGGCGCCGCGTCTGGAGCGAGTCGTGCCGGTGGCGTTGCTCGCGGTCGGTGTCGTGGGGCTGATCGCGTCGTCGAGGAAGCGCCGGAAGAAGTGATGCGGCGCTCTGTGTACCCCGGAGGCGTGCGGAGCGGCGTCGGACAGGTAGGTTGCGGGTCGTGAGTGAGAACAACACCGACGACAAGCTGCCCATCCGCATGTTGCACGACCGTGTGCTGGTCCGGTCCGATGCGCCGGAGGGCGAGCGGCGTTCGGGCGGCGGGATCCTGATTCCGGCGACGGCCGCGGTCGGCCGTCGGCTGGCCTGGGCCGTGGTGGTCGCCGTGGGGCAGAACGTGCGGACGGTGGAGCCGGGGGACCGGGTGCTGTTCGATCCCGAGGACCGTGCGGAGGTCGAGGTGCGCGGTGTGGCGTATGTGCTGATGCGTGAGCGGGATCTGCACGCGGTGGCGGCGGACCGGTTCGAGGGGTCGGAGGATTCGACCGGGCTGTATCTGTAGCCCGGTCCGCGGCCCGTGCCGTTCACCTCGCGCTGACCTGGCGCGCGGGGTGCGAGTGCCGTGTTGCGTGTGCCGTGCAGGGGCCCGGTGACCGAGGTCACCGGGCCTTTTGCGTGTGCTTTGCTACGGTGGATCCACCCGACGAGACGCGCCGTACCGGGATTCGCAAAGACGACGCACCTGTGTAGTTCGAGTTTTCTGTCTTGTCGGAGGTGTCGTCATGGCGTGGGTTCTGCTGGTGCTCGCCGGTCTCCTGGAAGTGGCCTGGTCGATCGGTATGAAGTACACGGAGGGATTCACGCGGCTGTGGCCGAGCGTGTTCACCGGGCTCGGGATCGTGGCGAGCATGGTGTTGCTGTCCCATGCGGCGCGGACGCTGCCGATCGGTACGGCGTACGGGGTGTGGGTCGGCATCGGTGCGGCCGGCGCGGCGGTGCTCGGCATGGTGGTCCTGGGTGAGCCGGCGACCGCCGCCCGGATATTCTTCGTCTGCCTGTTGCTGGTGGCCGTCGTGGGGCTGAAGGTGACGTCCGGTCACTGACGCGGTGCCGTGGTGGTGTGCGGCGGGGGTGTGGCCCGGGGGGTGTGCGTGTCCGGGGGCGCGGGAGTGACCCCGGTGCCCGGGCGGGGTGCGTGTTCTGTGGCGCCTCCGGTTCCGTGGCCGACGCCGCCCCCGCCCCCGCCCCCGTTGCCGTTCCCGGTCGTGTGCCCGGCCCCGGTGCCCCGCGTCCTGGCGCCGGTGGGTGTGCCGCTTGCGGGCTTCCGCGGTTTGGCGGGCGGGGCGGATCCGCGGTGGGCCGGTGGGCCGTAGAGGTCCTCGTGCGGTCTTGTGGTGCCGTACCTTCCGTTGTCGTACCTTCCGTTGTCGTAGGGGTCCTCGATCTCCCACTCGGCGTACTCGAGGTCTTCTTCGTCGAAGCCGTTCTCGAGGCGGAGGTCGAAGTCCTTGGCCGCGCCGTTGAGCAGTGCCGCGCCGGTGTACTGGCCCCAGATCCGGGCGGGTGGTCCGCCGCCGCTCATGCGGGAGAGCCCGAGTGCTCCGTAGAGCGATTTCTGCGCACCGGTCTCGGGGTCCTGGCCCATGACGGCGATGACGGTGGCGAGGTCGGGGGTGTACCCGGCGAACCAGGCGGCCCGGTCCTCCTCGGCGGTGCCGGTCTTGCCCGCGGCGGCGCGGCCGGCGGACTGGGCGGCGGTGCCGGTGCCGTCCTCGACGACGCTCCGGAGCATCCAGGTGGTGGTGTCGGCGGCTTCGCGGGGCACGGCCTGTGCGGTGTTCCGGCCGGGCAGTGCCAGGTCTTCGCCGTCCTTGCTGACCTTGTCGACGAGGGTGTGCGCGTGGTGCACGCCGTGGTTGGCGAGGGTGGCGTACGCCTCGGTCATGTCGAGGACGCTGGCGGTGGCGACGCCGAGGGCGATGGAGGGGGAAGCGGTGAGGTCGGGGGTGTTCTTGGGGATGCCGAGGGCGACGGCGGTCTTGCCGACCTCGGCGGGGCCGACGTCCTGGGCCATCTGGGCGTAGACGGCGTTGACGGACCGGTCGGTGGCACTGCTCACGGTGATGCGGCCGTAGCTCCGGTCGTCCTCGTTGGCGGGGGCGTAGCCGGTGGGGCCGTTGCGTCCCTGGACCATGCGTTTGGTGGTGCCGTCGTAGATGGTGGCGGGGGTGATGCGGCGGCCTCCCTGGGTGGTGGAGCCGTTGGCGACGGCGGAGGCGAAGACGAACGGCTTGAAGGTGGAGCCGACCTGGTAGTCGCGGCGGGTCGCGTTGTTCACGTACTGCTTGGTGTAGTCGAAGCCGCCGTACATGGCGACGACCCGGCCGGTGGCGGGGTCGATGGAGGTGCCGCCGACGCGGACGTGGCGGTCGATGTCGCGTTGGGTGCTGGTCTGGGAGGTGACGTTGTCGTCGACGGCCTTGACGAGGGCGTTCTGCTTCTTCTTCTCCAGGGTGGTGGTGATCCGGTAGCCGCCGGTGGCCAGGGTGTTCTCGTCGATGACGCCGTGGGCGTCGAGGTAGTCGTCGATGGCCTGGACGATGTAGCCGCGCTGTCCGGAGAGTCCGGTGGGCGGCCTGACCTTGCCGGGTACGGGGAATTTCATGGCGGCCTGTTCGGCGGGGCTGATCCACTTCTCCTTGACCATGCCGTCGAGGACGTAGTGCCAGCGGGCGAGGACCGCGGTCCTGTTCTCGGGGTGGACGACGATGTCGTACGCGCTGGGGGCGTTGAGGAGGGACGCGAGGTAGGCGCCCTCGGCGGTGGTGATCCGGCCGATGTCCTTGCCGTAGTAGGCCAGGGCGGCGGCCTGGATGCCGTAGGCGTTGCGGCCGAAGTAACTGGTGTTGAGGTAGCCCTCCAGAATCTGGTTCTTGGACTGTTCGCGGTTGAGCTTGACCGCGATGAAGAGTTCCTTGACCTTGCGCGGGACGGTCCGTTCCTGGCCCAGGTAGTAGTTCTTGACGTACTGCTGGGTGATGGTCGATCCGCCCTGGGTGCCCTTGCCGGTGAGGGTGTTCCAGGCCGCGCGGGTCATGGCCTTGAGATCGATGGCCCGTTCGGAGTAGAAGTCGCGGTCCTCCGCGGCGAGGACGGCGCGCTGGACGGTGAGCGGGACCTGGGAGAGCCTGACGTTCTCCCGGTTGACCTTGCCGGAACGGGCGATGACGCTGCCGTCCCGGTAGAGGTAGACGTTGGACTGCGCGGTGGCGTTGGCGTTGGCGGCCGGGATGTCGACGAGTTCGTATCCGGCGACGAGGCCGCCGAGCAGGAGCAGGGCCACCAGGAGCAGGGCGCCGAAGGCGGTGCGCAGGGCGACGGCGATCCGGCGTCGGCCGGTCCGCTCGGGGTGTCCGTCCTCCTGCGACTCGTCGGAGCCGTCGCTCTCCCCCGGCTCGTCGGTGCCGCCGCCGTCGTGCCGTCCGGGGTCGGCGTTGCCGGTGGCGTCGGTGTTGTTGTTCCTGCCGACAGTGCCTGCGCTACCAGCGGCACCTGCGGTGTCGACGGCATCGGTGATGCGAGCGGTGTCAGTGGTGTCAGTGGCGTCGGTGATTCCGGCGGTGCCGGTGCTGCTGTCGGCGCGGGCGGACGGGGCCCCGGAGGGCCGGTTGCCGGGTTCGTGTCTCCCGCTCGGCTGCTGTGGCTCGTCGCTCATGTCGATGCAGACTCCTCGGCCGCGGTCACTTCCCCCATAGTGCACATTTCTGGCTGATACGCACCGGATCGACCGCCGAAAAGCGCTCGCGGCGACCGCCCACATGGGGCTAATGTCGTGCGCTTTGGTGCCTGACGGTGGCTCGGCACCCGGGTGACGGGAGCGATGAGGTGCGGTTGTACGCGGTGGTGGCGGCGGGCGGCTTCCGGCGCTACGCCACATATCGGACCGCCACGGCAGCGGGAGTGTTCACCAACACCGTTTTCGGTTTCATCATGACGTACACCTACGTGGCCCTGTGGGACGAGCGTCCGCGGCTCGGCGGGTACGACATGCCCCAGGCGCTCACCTACGTATGGCTGGGGCAGGCACTGCTGATGACCTGCGCCATGATGGGCGGCGGCTTCGAGGACGAACTGATCGAACGCATCCGGACGGGTGATGTGGCGGTCGACCTCTACCGTCCCGTGGACCTCCAACTGTGGTGGCTGGCGGGAGACTTGGGGCGCGCGGCCTTCCATCTGCTGGGTCGTGGTGCGGCGCCGATGCTGTTGGGTTCGCTCGCCTTCGAACTTGCTCTGCCGAACTCGCCGGTGGTCTGGTCGGCCTTTCTCGTCTCGGTGGCGCTCGGTGTCGTCGTCAGTTTCGCGATCCGCTATCTCGTGGCACTCTCCGCGTTCTGGCTGCTGGACGGGGCGGGGGTGTCGCAGATCACGTCCCTGGCCGGGCTGTTCTTCTCCGGGATGCTGCTGCCGCTGACACTGTTTCCCGGGGCGCTGGGCGAGGTGGCTCGGGTGTTGCCGTGGTCGTCACTGCTCCAGGTGCCGGCCGATGTGCTCCTCGGCAAGCACACGGGGTGGGGGCTGGTGAAGGCGTACGCGTTCCAGGGCGGCTGGGCGCTGGCGCTGCTGCTGGCGGGACGGCTGCTGCAGTCGGTGGCGACACGGAGGGTGGTGGTTCAGGGTGGCTGAGACGGCAGGGAGGGCCGGGACCGACCGGCCCGCGGTGGTGTTCGCCGAGCGGTCGCGGTTCGTCGAGGGGGTCCGGGCGTATGGGCTGATCGCGACGATGTGGCTGCGCTCGACCATGGCGTACCGGGCCTCGTTCGCGATGACGGCGTTCGGGAACTTCGCCGTGACGGCCTTCGACTTCGTCGCGATCATGCTGATGTTCTCGCACGTCGACGCGCTGGGCGGTTACTCGCTGCCGGAGATCGCCCTGCTGTACGGGGCCTCGGGCACCGCGTTCGGTCTCGCCGACCTGGTCACGGGCTCGATGGACCGGCTGGGGCGGCGGGTGCGCGACGGCACGCTGGACACGCTGCTGGTGCGACCGGTGCCGGTGCTGGCCCAGGTCGCGGCGGACCGGTTCGCGCTGCGCAGGCTGGGGCGCATCACGCAGGGCGTGCTGGTCCTCGGGTACGCGCTGGTGGTGCTGGACATCGAGTGGACACCGCTGAAGGTGGCGGTGGTCCCGCTGATGCTGCTGAGCGGGGCGGCGATCTTCGCGGCGGTGTTCGTGGCCGGGGCGGCGTTCCAGTTCGTCGCGCAGGACGCCTCCGAGGTGCAGAACTCCTTCACGTACGGCGGGAACACGCTGCTCCAGTACCCGCCGTCGATCTTCGCGAAGGACCTGGTGCGCGGGGTGACGTTCGTGGTGCCGCTGGCGTTCGTGAACTGGCTGCCCGCGCTGTACGTGCTGGGCCGGGAGTACCCGCTGGGGCTGCCGGAGTGGGTGGCGTTCCTGCCTCCGGCGGTGGCCGCCCTGTGCTGGGTGGGCGCGGGCCTGGCCTGGCGCAAGGGCCTGCGCGCGTACCGCAGCACGGGCAGTTGACCGGGATGCGGGGCGGGGACGGCACGAGGGGCGAAGGGGCGGGAGACGCAGGCCGAGAGGCGTGAGGCAGGAGCGGTACGGGGCGGACACGGACGCGGACACGGGTACGGGCGCGGACACAGCCGCAAGGGCCGGGACCGGGACACGGACAGGAACAGGGGTATCGGAGATGGACGCAGAGGCGGAGGCCGAGGCGGGGATGGCGGCGGGGGAGGGCACCCGCACGGGGGAAAGGGGCCGTCCCGGTGGCACTGTCGGCGCTGGGGCCGGTGCAGGAGCGGGTGCGAAGGCCGGGGGAGGGGCTGGTGGGATGGCCGGGGGAGGGGCTGGTGGGATGTCCGTTGGAAAGGCCACCGCCGAGGTCGTTGGAAAGTCCGGCACCGAGAACGGTGGAGAGGCCGACTTCATCGTGCTCGACAACGTCGAGAAGGTCTTCGACGTGCGCCGCAGGACCGGTTTCCTGCGGCGTGAACGCCGTCAGGTGCGGGCGGTCGATTCGATCAGCTTCCGTGTTCCGCGCGGCGAGATGGTCGGGTACATCGGCCCGAACGGTGCCGGCAAGTCGACCACGATCAAGATGCTGACCGGCATCCTCACCCCGAGCGGCGGCCGGCTGCGGGTGGCGGGCATCGACCCGTCCAGGGAGCGCACGAGGCTGGCGCACCGGATCGGTGTGGTGTTCGGCCAGCGCACCACGCTGTGGTGGGACCTGCCGCTGCGCGACTCGTACCGGCTGATGCACCGGATGTACCGGATTCCGGACGCCCGCTACCGCGAGAACCTGGACCGGTGCGTCGAACTCCTCGATCTGGGCGAGCTGTTGGACGTACCTGTACGGCAGCTGTCGTTGGGGCAGCGGATGCGTGGCGACATCGCGGCGGCTCTGCTGCACGATCCCGAGGTGCTGTACCTGGACGAACCGACGATCGGCCTCGATGTCGTCTCCAAGTCCAAGGTGCGTGGCTTTCTGCGGGACCTGAACGCGGAACGCGGTACGACGGTGCTGCTGACCACGCACGATCTGACCGACATCGAGCAGCTCTGCAAGCGTGTGATGGTGATCGATCACGGTCGGCTGATGTATGACGGCGCGCTGGCCGGGCTGCACGAGGCGGGGCGGAGCGAACGGATGCTGGTGGTCGACCTGGAGCGTGAACTCCCGCCCATCCGGCTGGAGTCGGCGCCCTTCGTGCGTACGGTGAAGGTGGAGGGGCCGCGTCAGTGGCTTTCCTTCCCGGCCTCGGAGTCGGCCGCGCCGTTGGTCGCCCGGATCGCCGCGGACCATCCGCTGGTCGACCTCTCGGTGCGGGAGCCCGACATCGAGGCGGTGATCGCGAAGATGTACGCGTCGGCCGACGGCGTGCGGGCGCATGTGGGCCGGTGACGGAGCCACGCGGGGTTCAATAGGCTGGACGGTATGACAAGTGAGCTTCCTGAAATGCGTGCCTCCGACGCCGAGCGTGAGCGCATCGCCGAGACCCTGCGCGAGGCGGTGGCCGAGGGCCGGCTGGAGATGGAGGAGTTCGAGCAGCGGCTCGACGCGGCTTACAAGGCGCGTACGCATAGGGAGTTGGAACCGCTCGTCCGGGATCTGCCGGCACCCGGCACCCAGGTGCGTCCGGTGGGTCGGGCCTCTGCGGCGACCGGTTCGGAGCTGCGCTGGGCGGACCGGATCGGCAAGCCGGCCACGTCGAGCGGCGGGTTCGCCCTCTGGGGCGGGTTCGGCCGCCGGGGCAACTGGACGGTGGGCCGGAAGTTCACCGGCTTCGCGATGTGGGGCGGCGGTGACATCGATCTGCGCGAGGCGAACTTCGAGGACCGCGAGGTGGTCATCCGCTGCTTCACGATCATGGGCGGCATCCATGTGACGGTTCCGCCGGAGCTGAACGTCGAGGTCAGAGGTATCGGCATCATGGGCGGCTTCGGGGAGAGTTCGAAGGACGAAGGCGTCCCGTCGCCGGACGCGCCTCGCGTGCGGATCACCGGGTTCGCGCTGATGGGCGGTGTCGGCGTGGAACGCAAGAGGAGCAAGGCGGAGAGGCAGCGGCTCAAGGAGGCGGAGCGGGAGCGGGAGTTGGGACGCGAGCGGGGGCGGCTGGAGAAGGGGGAGGGGCGGGACGGCTTTTAGGGGTCCTCGGGTTCCTTCGAGTTCCTTCTTCCGTTCGATCCCGTTCGATCCCGTTCGTTCTCGTTCGCTCCCGTTCGGCCTTCCTCGGGTCGCGTCGAGCGCGTTGTCCGAGTCGTAGCCGCGCAGGGGTGGGACGGGACCGCCCCGGCGTCAGAACGGGCCGCCGACGGGCTGCTGCCGGTGCGGCCACCCCGCCCCGCCGGCCGATTCCGCCAGGCCCACCGAGCCCGTCGGACCCGTCGGGCTCGCCGGGTCCATCAGGCTCACCAGATCCACCGACGAGCCCAGGCGCCGGTAGCCCGCGTCGTTCAGGTGGAGGTGGTCGCCGGAGTCGTAGGCGGGCAGCAGCCGGGCCGGGCGGTGCGGGTCGCGGGCCACCGCGTCGAAGTCGAGGACCGCGTCGAAGACCCCGCCCGCCCGGATCAGCTCGTTGACCTGTTCCCGTACGGCGTTCCGCGCGGGAGTCCATGTGCGGTACCCCTCGTACGGCATCAGCGTGGCTCCGACGACCCGCAGTCCGCGTGCGTGGGCGCGCAGGGTCAGGGAACGCAGGGCGTCCGCGATGCGTCGCGGGTCGGTCTCCTGCGGGTGTTTCTGCACGTCGTTGATGCCGAGGGCGATGACCACCGTCCGTATCCCGGCGATGTCCAGTGCGTCGCGGTCGAAGCGGGCGCTCGCACGCATGCCGGTGCCGTCGCGCAGCACGCGGTTGCCCGCGATGCCCGCGTTGACCACCCCGTACCGGCCCCGCAGCCGGTCGGCGAGCACGTCGGGCCAGCGGCTGTTCTTGTCGAGTGCGGAGCCGGTGCCGGCGGTGAGGGAGTCGCCGATGACCGCGATGGTTCCGGTGGCGGTCGTGGCGCGCACGTCGACGGTGGTGAGGTAGCGCCAGTCCGTGGTGCGCCGGACGCCCGTCCCGTCCTCCACGTACGACGTCTGGTGGCTGCGGGGGTGCGCGGTCACCGGGCCCTCGGCGGCGGGGGTACGCAGGGTGACGACGAGGTCGGAGTCGGCGGCGACCGGGACGACGACCGGATCGCTGACGACCTGTCCGCCCGCGGCGATCGTCACGGTCGTGGCGCCGCGGAACGTCACGGGGCGGGTGTCGACCGCGGCGTGGTCCACGACCAGCGGACGCGTACCGAAGAGGTTGGACACGGTGATGCGCGCCGCGTCTCCGCCGATGCTGGTGTGCACGATGTTGTGGATGGTGCGCCGGGCCGGGGCGCCGCCGGGGTACGTGTCGTCCACCCCGGCCGTGGGGGCCGCCGACCAGGTGGCGAGCCAGAGGCCGGTGGAACGTGCGGGTGCGGCCGGTACGGCCGAGGGAGTGGGCGTGGAGGACGCGGTCGAGGAAGCTGGTGCGGAGGGTGCGGCCGGTACGGCCGGGGCTACAGGTGAGGCGGAGGCGCGGATCAAGGGCTCGGCGGTCTGCTGGGGGTGCGTACCGGTGTCCGGGACGGAACGCGGCAGGGAGCCGGAGAACCACGGGGAACCGGGGAACAGCAGGGGACCGGCGGACGCCGCCCCGGCGGCGAGTGCGGCGGTGGCCGCCACGAGGGCGATGAGCGGGGCACGTCCCCGGATCCTGGGCATGGACGGTGTTTCTCCTCGTACGGGTAGGGCTGGTCCCATGATGAAGCAGACGTCGGGAACTCCACGTGCGGCGTGGGAGTAGGACAGACAGGCACAATGCGTACGGACACCGGGGGGTGATGCGTATGCGGACGGGTGGAGCGATGGAACGGACCGACGGAACCGGCGGGGCGGACGGGACGGGAGGGACCGGCGGCCCCGGGGAACGGGGCGCGGGGCGTCCGGGGCGTGCCCCGGAGCGGGTGGCGGGCGCGGCCCGTCCCGGACCGGGCGGCCGCCCGGCCCCACTCGCCTCGTTCGCGTACACCGCGGCCGACGAGGAGAAGCGGCGCGGTGTACGCCGGATGAAGGCCACGGCCACGGGCCTTCTGCTGCTGGTCGCGCTGGTGTATGTGCTGGCCACCTGGGCGGAGCACGCGGGAGTGAGCGGCTGGCCGGGCTACGTCGCCGCGGCCGCCGAGGCGGGGATGGTGGGCGCGCTGGCCGACTGGTTCGCCGTGACGGCGTTGTTCAAGCGTCCGCTGGGCCTGCCGATCCCGCACACCGCGATCATTCCCACCAAGAAGGACCAGCTCGGGCAGTCCCTGGGTTCCTTCGTCGGTGAGAACTTCCTCTCCGGCGACGTGGTGCGCAGCCGTATACACGCCCTCGGTATCGGCGGCCGGCTCGGCGCCTGGCTGGCCGAGCCCGCCCATGCCGGCCGGGTCACCGCCGAGCTGGCGACCGCGCTGCGCGGTGCGCTGACGGTGCTGCGCGACTCCGATGTGCAGGCCGTGGTGGGCGAGGCGATCACCCGGCGGGCGAACGCGGCGGAGATCGCGCCCGGGCTCGGCAAGATGCTGGAGAAGGTCGTCGCCGACGGCGGTCATCGCCGAGTGGTGGATCTGATCTGCGTACGGGCCCATGACTGGCTGGTGCTGCACGGCGACTCGGTGATGGAGGCGGTGCAGGGCGGGGCGCCCGGCTGGACCCCGCGGTTCGTCGACAAGCGGGTGGGGGAGCGCGTCTACAAGGAGCTGCTGCGTTTCGTCACGGAGATGCGGGACATGCCGGGGCATCCGGCGCGCGCCTCGATCGACACCTTCCTCACCGACTTCGCGGCCGACCTCCAGGCGGACTCGGACACCCGGGCGCGGGTGGAGCGGCTGAAGTCGGAGATCCTGGGGCGCGGTGAGGTGCAGGAGGTCATCGCGTCGGCCTGGGCGTCGGTCCGCGCGATGATCATCGCCGCGGCGGACGACGAGCAGAGCGAACTGCGGCTGCGGGCGCGGGCCTCGTTGCTGACGTTCGGCGCGCGGCTGGCGACGGACGGGCGGATGCAGGCCAAGCTGGAGGGCTGGCTGGAGGACGCGGCGGTCTATGTGGTGACGACGTACCGCGCGGAGATCACCTCACTGATCAGTGACACGGTCGCGAGCTGGGACGCGGAGCAGACGTCGAAGAAGATCGAGGCGCACATCGGCCGTGACCTGCAGTTCATCCGCATCAACGGCACGGTGGTGGGTGCGCTGGCGGGGCTGCTGATCCATACGGTGACGCGGGTGCTGGGGGCGTAGCCCGGCGGCGTCGCGGGCGGTGGTCGGGGGCCGGCGGTCTGTGATGAGCGGTCGGTGATGGGCGACGGCGGACGACGGCGGACGACCGGGCCCGGGGCGTGGTCCCGGGGGTGTACAACGGGCGGTCCGGGTGCGCCGGGCGGCTCGGACGGGCCGGGCCGGGGCGACTGGGGCGCCCCGGGATGCCCGTCCCCCGGGGACATACCGCTTCGGCGGCCCGGGGCATACCGATCGGGCGGCCGGGCCGTACCGCTCGCGGACCGCCCGGGCCGCGTCGCTTCCGGACGGTTTCAGCCGGAGCAGCGGCAGCGAGTGACCGCCAACGACGCCGCGGCCATGCCGCCCGCCACGGCGAAGACGGACGGCCAGGCGCCGATCTTCTTGGCCAGCGGGTGCGAACCGGCGAACGCGGCGACATAGGCGGCGGTCAGTCCGGCGGCCGCGCGCGGCCCGGCCTGCCGGTTCCACTCGTACGCGGCGACGCCGCCCGCTGCGGCGAGCGCGACCCCGCCCAGCGGACGCTTCTTGGTCCACCGTGCGACCGCGTACCCGCCGATCAGCCCGCTTGCCGCCACCGCCGCTGCCGGAACCTTCGCCATCGCAGCCACCTTCGCCTTCTCATCCGTGTTGTCCGGGCCGTCGGCCCGGGACTTCGAGGCTAACGCGGTCCGAGGGCATCCGGTCGCCGAGGGGGTGCACAGGCGTTCACAGCTTTCCGTGACCCACGACCACGATGCCCACGGACCATGGGACCACGGGACCACGGACTCACGACTTCTGCGGGGCGTCCAGGGCTTTCCACCGTGCCACGTACCGCACCACGTCACACACCGCGCTCGCCCTCGTCACGGATCCGGAGTACGGGCGTGACGAGGGCGAGCGCGGTGCAGGGTTCTCCCGGGCTTCCGAAGCTCCCGGGCTTCTGGGGCTTTCGGGCTTTTGAGGCTCCCGGATTTCCGAAGGCGCGCGGGAGAAGAACCGGTTGGTGGACCAGTCGGCTGCTCAGTTGGCGGGAGCCTGGTAGAGACCCCGGCCGGCGCGGTGGGCGCGGGAGGTGGCGACGAGCCGGTCGAGGGTGCTGCGCACGGTGTTGATGCTGCCGGGGGTGAGTTCACGCCCCAGAGCCTTCGTGACCTCGCGGGCGCGGACGGGGGTGTCGCCGAACGTGGACAGCACCTTGATGGCCATCTCGGTGAGGCTGCCGTTGTCGTCGGCGGCCGGCGCGGGAGCCGCGGTCTTCTTCGACGCCTTGGCCCTGGTCGGCTTGGCGTCCTTGGCGTCCTTCGCCGCCTTGGCGGCAACGGAGCTCTTGGCGGCAGCGGATTTCTTGGTGGAGGCAGAACCCTTGGTGGAGACGGAAACCTTGGCGGAAGCCGTCGCCTTGCTCGCTCCGAGCGTCTTGGTCGCGGAGGCCGGCTTGGCGGTCTTTGAACCCGCGGCCCTGGAGCCGGTGGCCTTCTTGGCCGTCTGCGCCTGCTCGTTCTTCGGCTTGGCCGCAGCCTGCTTACGACCCTTGGGCGCGGCCGCCTTACGGGCGGTGCGTCGCGCGGGTGCGGCGGCGGGGGCCGCCTCCTGCTCCGGCGCGGCTTCCGAACGTTCCTCCTCCGGAACCTCCGCCTGCACCTGCGACTCCTGCGACTCCTGCGACTCCTGCGAGCTCTGAGGATCCTGCGGGGCCTGTGCGGGGGTGACGGCGTCGACGGACTCCTGCGCCTGCTGCGGAATCAGAGGAGCGGCAGCACTCGCCGGTGCCTCGTCGGCCCCGTCGGTCGCACCGACCGCGGTGACGTCCGTGGCTTCGGCGTTCTCCTGCTTCGAGGCGGTCGTGGCCTCGATCGTCCGCGTCGCCGCGTCCGCAGACGGGAGGGCGGTGGAGGACAGCGCGCGCAGCGCCGTCAGTGCGGTGCGCACCGACTCCAGCCGCTCGGTGACGGCGGCGAGTTCGTTCTGAAGGTTCTGCTGGTGCTGCTCCAGGCGGGGAAGTTCCGCCTGCAACAGGGAAGTTGTGGCATCGATGGTGCCAAGCGTGCTGGTCTCGGGGGTCATGTTGTCGCCCTTCTCTCCCGGCCGACTGTTGGTGACTGATGTGGTGCAGCGTAAGGGGCGTTGTGTTGTGGCCGGAAATCGACGTTCGGTACAAACTGTCGGGCGCCCACCTTCGCGTTGACGGCCAGTCTCCTGAATTCCGCCGCCGTGCGCCCAGGAGCCGGCCAGGAGCCACTCGTTCGGCCGCATGGTGACGCCCGAGGAAGCGACATTACGGGGACCCTGGCGCACATGTCGTCACGCGAAGAGGTACGGGCCCGGAGCGAGGGTTGGTGCCTCGCTCCGGGCCCGTACCGGGCGGGTGTTCCCCGCCAAGGTGCCTGCTGCGACCCCATACCACGTGCGTGTATCCGCTCGCGCGTGCCACGTGCGTGTACCGCTCGCGCGTACCGCTGTCAGGCACGCCCGCGGCCAGTCGCCTTCCGTTCCGTCGCCGTCCGTAGCACCGTCGCCCGTACCACCGTCGCCCGTACCACCGTCGTGCGTACCCCTGCCGTCACGCCGCGTCCGGCTCAGTCCGCGCGGTTGCCGCGCGCGGCGGTCTCGACCATGTGCGTCGTGGTGCTGGCACCGTCCAACGCCTCGCGGATGATGTCGGCGTGCCCGCAGTGGTGCGCGATCTCCCGGAAGACGTGCAGCAGCACATGCCGAACGGTCCAGGTGATCGGCTCGGGTGCCCACGGAAACAACGGGAGCGTCAGGACCCGGTCGAGATCGGGCTCCTGCCGCACGGTGCGATCGAACTCCGCGGCCACCGTGTGGAAGGCGTCGAGCAGCCCGGCCAGGGTCTCGTTCCCGGCCACGCGGTTGCGGTCGGGGTCCAGCTCGCCCTGGCCGACCTCCGCGGGCCCCGTGCCGTCGATCACCGCGAGCCAGGTGCGCTGCATCTCGACGAGGTGTTTGACCAGACCGCCGAGCGTCAACTCGCTGACGGTGGTGGCGAGAGCGGCCTGTTCCTCGGTGATGTCCGTGAGCGTGTAGAGGAAGTTGCCGCGTTGATCCGCGACGATCGCCAGAAGATCCTCCCGCTCCCCGTCGCGGACATCCTCGCCACCCGTTGTCGTTCCCATGAGGCATCGCCCTTCGATCGGTTCCTGGCCCGCCCACCCTAGCTAGAAGGTCTCCCGCGAGGCCGTGGGCACCTTTCCGAGCATCGGCCCGGCAGGGTCGGGCAGCGCGGGGGTACGACGCGTGCCGATCCGGTCCATGCCCAGCCTCAGTCCCATGACCAGCACGGAGGCGACCGCGAACGCGGCCCCGGCCCAGGTGAGTTGGCGGGTTCCGTAGCCGCTCATGACCCATCCGCCGACGGCGGTTCCGACGGCGATGCCCAGGTTCGAGAACGAGATGAAGAGGCTGTTGCCGAACTCCGGGGCGTCGGCGGCGTCGCGTCCCAGCCAGCTCTGACTCACCACGAGCCCGCCCGAATGCACCGCGCCCCAGACGAGCACGGCCAACACCATCGGCGCGAACGACGGACCGACCGCGTACAGAAGCACATACACGACCAGACACAACACCGGATAGGCGACCGCAGTGCCTATGAGGCTGCGTCGCAACAAGCCACCGAAGGCGAAGTTCCCGGCGATCATCACGATGCCGAACGCCATCAGCATGGCACTGACCCACGTGCCGTCCATGTGCGTGACCTGTCCCAGGTACTCGGCGAAGTAGCCGTAGACCGAGAACATCGCCGCGAAGACGAGAACGACCGACACGATCGTCAGCCACGTACGTGATCGCCTGAGGATGCCCAACTGGGCCCCGTACGACATCCGTCGGCCGACGGGCATGGCCGGGACGAACCGCAGGATGCCGAGGAAGGCGGCCAGATTGACGAGCGCGGCGAACCAGAACGCCGACGCCAGGGACAGATGCTCGGCGAGATACGAACTCAGTGGCACACCGAAGGCGAATCCGACGGTCACCCCGCCGAACACGGTCGTCGTGGCCCGGGTCGTGTCCTCGGCGGGCACCATCCGCGCGGCGGTGGCCAGCGCGACGGCGAAGAACACCGGATGGAAGAGGGCGGGGACGATACGGAAGGCCAGCATCACCTCGTACTGCGAGGTGACCGCGTAGACGGCGTTCGACACGGCGAACACCGCGATCGCCGCGGCGAGCACCTTCTTGCGGTCGACACCGGAGGCCAGCAGCGTTGTGAACGGCCCGGACACCGCGATGACCAGGGCGAACACCCCCACCAGCCATCCCGCCGCGGACGGCGCGACGCCGAGCTCGGCCGAGACCTGGGGGAGCACGCCGACCATGCCCATCTCGGTGGTGATGATCCCGAACACGCCCAGGGCGAGCACCAGGACGGTGAGGGAGGTTCTCTTCATCGCAACCCTTTATCGAATCTAGAAAAGTAGATATGTTTGACCGTGCGGCGGCCGGTGCCGGGTATGAGGGGAGTTCGGGCGCCCTACAGGGCGTCCCGTACGTGCGCGGCGAACTCCGCGATCACGGCCTCGTTGCGCCGGTAGTACGTCCACTTGCCGATGCGTTCCGAGGCGAGCAGCCCCGCGTCCTTGAGTGTCTGCAGATAGCCGGACACGACGGACTGCGCCAGCCCGGAGCGCTTCTGGATGTCACCCACGCACACTCCGATGTGGAATCCGAGGCCCTGCTGCCGGTACGACGCCTCGTCGAAGTACTTTTCCGGCTCCTTCAGCCACTCCATGAACCGCAGGCGCGCGGGGTTGGCGAGTGCCTTGTGCACGGCCAGGGGGTCCATTGCTGTTCGCCTCTCCATACGGCAGACGGTACGCATCTAACTTTCCCGATATGTGGGGGGCGAGTCAAACCTTCGAAATCCGGCCAGAGGCTGGCCTGAATCGTTATGGGGAACTTATGGGGCGAGTTTCACTCTGCGTGACAGATGTGGTCAGAAGGTCTTTGACGGGTGCGTGTTGCCGAAGGATGGTGACGCAGTCCCCCCACGGTAGCCATCTCTTTCAACCGTTGGATTTCTCATGCGCACAGTTGCTTCCGCATGCACGCTTACGGCCGCCGCCACGGCAGCCCTGCTGCTTGCCCCTACGGCGTACGCCACCGCTCCCGGCGACAACGGCACCGTGAAGATCCACGATGCTGCGACGGGTGAGGAGCTCCGCAAGAACGAGCCTCACGTGTGCACCTTCTACCTCGACGCCTTCGGTTTCGACGCCGGCCAGGACATCGGCTGGCGCATCGAAGCCTGGCCCCCCACCGCCAAGGTCAAGGGTGAGATCGTGAAGTCCGGGTCTCTGGCGCTCGACGCCAAGGGCCACGGCCGTTCGCCGGACCAGTCCCTGCCCGACGGCCACTACAAGCTGTTCTGGAACTTCGACGGCGAGCACGGCAAGGCCAAGCACAAGGTCTTCTGGGTCGACTGCGAGGACAAGGGGAACCCGGGGGGCGGCGGGTCCGTCACCCCGCCCTCCCCGTCGGCGTCCCCCAGCCAGCCGGGCCCCGAGGGCCCGTCGGCGCCCCCCGGTGAGCCGGACCCCGAAGGCCCGTCCGCGTCGGCCACCCCGCCCGGCTCGACGCAGCCGACCGCGTCGCCCGCCACGTCCGCCCCTGAGGACTCCATCGCGAAGCCCTCGTCGTCGCCGTCCACCAAGAACGAAGGCGACCTCGCCGAGACCGGCACCGGCGCGCCGGTCGGCCTGCTCTCCGCAGCGGCTGCCGTGCTCGTCGCAGCGGGCGGTTTCCTGGTGATCCGCCGCCGCAAGGCCCAGCAGCACTGATCCACCCGCGTGGCCCCGCGCCACGTGACCGCTGAGCCTGTCTTGCACCCTCTGCCCGTGGTCAGCTCCATGTCTGACCACGGGCTTTGAGCTTCACGGCGGGCCTGTCCGATCGTTGACTGACCACGTATCCGAGTTCGGGGCGGGCGCGTTGATGCCGTTATGAGGCAAGGCGGGTGCTCAGGTTCGCGGGAACCAGTCGGTCAGTTGTCGAATCGCTGATGGCGTACAGCGGTGAGGAAATCTGTCCACGATGCGTTGCTGAACGTCAGTACTGGGCCGTCGGGAGCCTTTGAATCGCGGACCGCAGCCGCATGCGGGAGGTGGGCGGCCTCAACGCACTCGGTTGTGTTCGCTCCGCTGTATGACGACTTGAACCAGTGTGCCCGTTCGTGTTCCATCACGGCTCCCCCAGGCTTGACTCAGGAGCGCGGCAGACAAGTTGATGCCACATGCCTGCGTGTGCGCAGGTACTCGAATGCTGGCCTATTGGGCGCGCAGAGAGGTGACGAACCGCGCCCACGAGCCGTGACGTACCGCAATATGAGACCCGCTGGGCCACTTGGAGTCCCGTATGCCGACCATCGAGTGCAAGTCCGCGACCTCGACGCATTCGCCCCCAGCACCGTTGCTGTAACTGCTCCTCCGCCACTGGACCGCTATCGGAGGCTGGTTCATTGTGCGTGCTCCTTCATGACGGAACGGATCAGCGCAACTGATCTCTGCGGGCTCAAGGAAAGGGCCCTGAGGTGGTCGAACGCCCGCGTGTAGACGCTGACGTCTCCCGGGAGCTCCAAGTAGATCGAGTCCGTGAGGCCCTCTCGGTACACCAGGTCGGGGTCCTCCTGCTCGGGGAATCCGAGCACGGTGAAGGGCCCGGTGGTGGGGTACGCGCCAGCATCGTACGGCAGTACCTGCACCGTCACATTCCTCAACTTCGCCATCTCCAGCATATGTTCGAGTTGGGCGACCATGACCTTCCGATTGCCCATCACATGCATGAGCGCACTCTGGTGGATCACGGACCAGAAGTCGGGACCCTTCGGCTCCAGCAGGAGCCGTTGACGGCGCATCCGTACGTCGACAAGCCGTTGGATCTCGTCATGGGGGAGACCTGGCGTGACACGGCTCATCTCGGTGGCGTACTCGGCGGTCTGAAGTAGACCGGGCACGAACTCGCCCTGGTAGGTGCGCATGCTGCATGCCGCTTGTTCCAGGCCCACGTAGACCGAGAACCAGGCGGGAATCGCATCGCCGTGAGCGTGCCACCAGCCCTTGGTTTTGGAATCCTTCGCAAGAGAGCGCAGTAGGTCGCGCATGTCGTCGGGGGTGCCGTAGAAGCGGCAGAGCGCGTCCACGTCCGAAGGCTGAACACGCCCCTGCCCGGTCTCCAGGCGATTGACCTTGGAGCCGCTCCAATCGAGCTCCTTACCGACTTGGTTGCAGGTCAGACCGCTTTCTTCGCGAAGCTTCTTCAGCTCGATCGCGAGACGTCGGCGGCGGGCTGTGGGTGAACCGGCCACGTCAATACCTCTTCCAATAGCGGGGGTTACATCCCATCGGAAGCGTCCGTGATCGCCAATCACCCTATGGAGGGAATCTCTCCGTGCACATTGCATATCGGGATGTGAGGTTGGCATTCTCTCAGTCGTGACAACTGTGAGTCATGGCATCTCACGCACGGTGAGGTGTGGCGGTTCGGTCGCGTGAAAGGCGTGTGCTCGTGGTGAACAGAAGCGGCGGTTGCATGACACGGAAGCCCTGGGAGTTGCCGTTCTTGGCAGAGCCCGAAGGGGTTGCCGGACTGAGGCGCCTCCTGCGACTGCACCTGCGGTTGTGGGGTCTGTTGGACGTGGCAGACGCCGCCGAGGTCTGCGTGAGCGAACTTGTGGCGAATGTGATCAGGCATGTCGGTGTGGGTACGCCGAGCACGCTTGTGGTCGAGATGAACGGCACGTACCTACGGGTCGCACTTCGTGACCCGGACGCCCGGGCCCTTCCCACACTGCTGTCCGCCGGCCCGGACGAAGAGTCGGGGCGTGGACTGGTGATGCTGGAAGCCGTGTCGGAACGGTGGGGCGTGATTCTTGGAGTGGAGTCCAAGCTGGTCTGGTGCGACCTGGCCACGCCCCTGGTTTCGTCCGGCGGTCACATCGATGATCCGAGGGTCGTCAAGAGCGAAGCATGCCTGACGCTCTACGCGGGCGGCGCGGCGGCGGAGAATACCGGGGTGGGGCGAGTAGGCGTCGTGTTCCGGGAGGAGGTGGCGATCGATCTGATCGCCGACCTTCTTCGCTGGCTTCGGGCGCATGGATACGACCCGGACGACGCTTTGGATCGCGCTCAGGTGCATTTTGAAGCGGGTTGACGATGGAACTGGCGTTGCGTTCTGGCTCGGCGACTGCCGGGTCGGAACGCATGTCATCCCTCGCCTTGGGGCGAGGGAGCGGCACTTTGCTGGAAAGTGAGGAGCACTTCACAAAGGTGAGCGTGGTGCCCGGCTGAGAGGCGGCACCTGAACGTCGAAGCGTCCGAGATGGCCCCGCTCCTGGTCGCGTGCAGGCCCGCTGGTTCATCCGGTAACCGTTGGTCGATTTTAGGCCAAGCCTGGGATGGATCAGGCCACTTGGCGCTGTGTGCTGGCGTGAGTGAGCACACGTGATCGAATTTTCGCAAGCATGCTCACATGGTTGCGTACAGAGCTTTCTTCGGGCATGTGGACGGGTGTCTTCCGGGCGCCCATTTTGAATCCAGACAAGCTGTTAAGGAGGCCAAGCTCCACAAGGAACGTGAGGCGGGAATCTCCTGGGGGCTTGATGTGGAGGGGGAGCGAGTTGCTGACGCAATCGTGCTCAATCAGGGCTACGATGATGATCTCGACAAATGGGATGAAGTCATCTATACGGGTGCTGGAGGGCGGGACCGTAACACTGGTCGGCAGGTAGAGGATCAGACATGGGGGAACCGGGGGAATGCCGCCCTTCGGAGGAGTCGAATATCGGGTAACCCCATACGGGTTATCCGTGGCAGTGAAGGCGAACGGGACTACTCGCCTGTCAGCGGGTACCGATACGATGGCCTCTATCAGGTCGTTGGAGAGTGGACGGAAGCCGGCAGGGCGGGTTTTCGGATCTGTCGATTTAGGTTGCTTCGCCTCCCCGCTGGGAGGCAGGAACTCACGTCTCTAGAGAAGCAGGTCCGAGACCTTATCGCTCAGCAAGGGCATAGTGGCGCTGTCGAGTCTGATGCTGATGAGCCTGAGCGGGATACGCGCCGCAAAGCGATTACGGTCGAGCGTATTGTCCGGGACACGGCTGTTGTGCGCCGGGTCAAAGAATGGCATAGCTATGCGTGTCAGGTCTGCGGTCTGGCGCTCACGGTCGGGGCTGATGGTAAAAGCTATGCCGAGGGGGCGCACATACAAGCGCTCGGGGGTTCAGATGGGGGCCCCGACATTGAAGCGAATGTTCTGTGTCTATGCCCAAATTGTCATGTCAGGCTTGACCGTGGCGCCCTTTACCTGACCGATAATCTCCATGTGGTAGATCGCTATGCCAGTAGTCCGGACTCGCGACCGGTTCCGCTGAGAACCGTGGTGCAGCATCGCGTTGGAGAACGCTTCCTCCGGGCTCATCGTCGCTTCTGGCGCATAAGCGATTGAGGATGCTAACCCGCAGCGATCGCTGAGTACGTCCAGACGTCAGCTGGCATCTCGTGGCGCAGATTCCAGAGGATCCCCATAGGCTTGCTTCCCTTGTGCTCAATGTATTCGGCGGGCCCCAGGAGTATCCACGGCTGGGGCCCGCCGATGTCCGTCTTCTTGTAACGGCGGACGAAGAGAAGGACGTGGCTGCCCTTCTCCTTGTGGGTCTGGTAGCGGATGCCGGTGGGGGATGTTTCTGACGTCTGGTTCTGAGACTCCCAATGGAAAAGGGAATCGTTTCGGGCGTAGTCCTTGTAGCGAGTCTCTGGAGAAAAGTCCTTCTCATCCTTTTCGAGAGTGATGAGTAGTGCGTCGGTCTGTATGTTCTCGCACCACTTCACACCTTCGCGGAAGTGCCCCGGAAAGAAGCCGTGGATGGAGGACTGTCCCAGGGCGGGAAGGATCTCTTCTCGGCTGTATGAGGCATGAACTGTCAGAGGGAGTCGTGCCAGCGTGCCGAGCAGCGGCACGGGAACATGGTCGGCCTGCTTCAAGACGTGGGCGAGGACTTGGCGAAGTTCGTCGCGGAAGGCGTGCTGAGGGCGAAGGGTATCGAAGCCCTCCTGGTAGCTGCTGAAGCCGCCGCCCAACGGCCACAATGAGAAGAAGAACATGCGGGCGTAGGCCTGCTCTTGCTCGCTGAGCTCTTCGTACGTGGGGGAATCGTCGGAAAGGATCCTGCTGTACGCAGTGACTCGGGTTGGATCATCGACGTGGAGAAACGCCGATACGCGCTTCAGTAGCGGTGTTTCCCCTTCGGGTCCTGTCTGCGGAAGGAGCTTGGCTCGGCGAAGTAGACCCGTCCAGGAGTTCCCGTTGCCCCGATAGAGCTCCTTGAGTTCTCGACCGCTCTCCTTCAGGTAGTCAGCTAGGCGAGGTTCGGCGTATGCGGCGACCTCGCGAGCGAGCTGGGTGACATTGATGCTGATTTGGCTCCGAATATTGTCAATGATCAGTTCCTTGGCCTTCGACTCAAGGACGATCTGACAGCCCGACGGCAGCTGGGGGAAATCCTGCTCGATGTTGGCGAGCAGGCGATTACGCGTGAGGTTGGTCAGTGCGCGGAACTGCTCCTCGAAGCGGAACTCCTTGCGGTGCTGGCCGATGAAGTCCAGGATAGTGAGAACGGCCTTGTCCTCGGTTCGGCGCAGGCCTCGTCCCAGCTGCTGGAGGAACACGGTGGCGCTGGACGTGGGACGCAGGAGGAGCAAGGTGTCGACGTCCGGGATGTCGAGCCCCTCATTGAACAGGTCTACAGAGAAGATGATCTGGAGCGTGCCTGCCTTGAGCTGATGCAGGGCTTCCTTGCGTTCATGGCGTGAGGTTTCGCCGGACAGGGCGACGGCATTGAGGCCCGCTCGCCGGAAGAACTCGGCCATGAAGGCTGCATGCGCAACTGACACGCAGAAGCCCAACGCGCGCATCGAGGCCGGGTCAGAAACCTTGTCCCTCACGGCCTGCACGACGAGCCTGGCTCGTGCATCATTGCCGGTGAAGAGGTTACTCAGGGCCGCAGTGTCGTACGCTCCTCGCTTCCAAGTGATGGAACTCATGTCGGTGTTGTCGGTGACACCGAAGTAATGGAAGGGGCTGAGCAGGTCGTTTTCTAGAGCCTCCCAAAGGCGCATCTCTGCTGCGATCCGCCCGTCAAAGAACTCATCCTGGATGTTGAGCCCATCCATGCGTTCTGGGGTGGCGGTGAGTCCCAGCAATTCCTTGGGCTCGAAGTGATCGAGAATCCTGCGGTACGTGGGGGATGTGCCGTGATGAAATTCGTCGATCACGATGATGTCGAAATGGTCCGGGGTAAAGCGTTCCAGCGCATGTGAGTTGAGCGACTGGACACTTGCGAACACATGCGTCCAGCTGTCGGGAATCTCACCGCCAACGAAGAGCTCGCCGAAGTTCGCGTCAATCAGTACGTTCTGGTAGACGCGCAGAGACTGCTCCAGGATCTCTTTGCGATGGGCGACGAAGAGCAGTCGGGGGTCGTGGTCAAATGTCGGTCGAAGGCGCTTGAAGTCCAGCGCTGCCATCACCGTTTTGCCAGTTCCAGTCGCGGCAACGAGGAGGTTGTAGTTCCGGCCGTGGACAGTGCGTTCCACTTCGAGACGTTCCAGCATGTCACGCTGATGCGGATAGGGGCGAACTTCGAGACCAGAGAGTGTGATGGTGGTGCGACCGTTCCGGTTGGATCCGCCTGCCTGAGACAGTGCATCGTCGAGTCTCTGCGCGTCGTTGTCGGGATCGTACGGCTCAAAGGAGCGCTCACTCCAGTACGCGTCGAATGTCGCCTCGAACTTGCGTAGAACGGATGGTGTGGCAACCGACGACAGCCGAACGTTCCATTCGAGCCCGTCGAGAAGCGCCGCCTTGGATAGGTTGGAGCTACCTACATACGCCGTGTCGAAGCCGCTTTCGCGACGGAAGAGCCAGGCCTTGGCATGCAGTCGTGTCGAGCGAAGTTCGTAGTTGACCTTCACCTCGGCTCCGAACTCGCGAGTCAGACGATCCAGCGCCCGACGCTCCGTGGCTCCTATGTAGGTCGTTGTCAGCACACGGATGGGTACACCCCGGTCGCGCGCGGAGGAAAGCGATTTTTCTAGGACTCGTAGTCCGTGCCACTTCACAAAGGCGCAGAGGAGGTCAACGCTATCTGCCGTGGCCAACTCGGCACGCAACTCAAACCCCAGGCTTGGGTCGTCGGGCGAGTTGGTGATCAGTGCCGTCTCGGAGAGAGGCGTCGCTGGCCGGATTGCGTAGACACCAGGAGCCTCTTGTTCTGCCACTGCAAGCAGTTGTCGGGGGCCCTCGGCGACGAGATCAGCCCACTCGGTCGCGCCTTCGATAGTGTTGAGCGAATCCAGGATGTGGTTGGTGGCGGCCACTTGCTCCGCAGGTGAGAGCCCCTGGAGGGCCTGTCGCACGACGTTTCCGATGTGTCGTGACAGCACATAGGGCACAGATTCAGCGCCGACCACCCCATCGATGGACTGCCAGACGGTCGAGTCGAGCTGGTTCATGCGTTCTTCGAGGCGATGGGTGATCAGTGTCTCGTAGAGCCCAGCAACCGGGGCCGTGTTACGTGCAAAGTCGTTGGGCATGACCGAGTCCCCTCATCTCGCCGCTTACGCCTGTAGTTGTATCAAGGGGGACTGACAGGCTGTGGATGTTCACATGGCTTTGCTGGGGCCTTCACTACTGAGTCTTGACTTCGGAACCCCGATTCAAGTCACGCACATACCCCAGCCCCGCCCGTCCGCCCAGCAGGAGCTCCTCGCCGGTCGGGGTGAAGCCGGTGCGGGTGAGGACGGCTCGGGAGGCGGGGTTGTCGAGGGTCGTGGCGGCGCGGAGGGTGGTGAGGCCGTACTCCTCGGCGGCCAGGGTGCACAGGTGGCGGATGGTGGTCGTGGCGAGGCCGCGGCCGGTGGCCTTCTCGGCTACGCGGTAGCCGAGTTCGGCGGAGCCGTCGGCGATGTCGATCAGGTTGAAGCGGCCCAGGATCTCCCCGCGGGTGGTGGGGTCGGTGGACACCAGGACGTGGAAGTGGCAGGTTCCCGCGGCCTGTTCGGCGAGCAGGGCGGCGTGGCGGGTGTCGAAGTGGGTGAAGTAGTCGTCGCCGCGATCCGGCACCGAGGCGGCGAAGTAGGCGCGGTTCTCCCGCTCGAAGGCGAGGAGGGCCGGGGCGTGATCGGGGCGGAGGCGTCGGAGTTCGGGCATGGGGGGAGGGTACGTGGCCCGGGGCAGGGGATCGCGCGGTTTCCGGGACCCGCCGCGCAGGGCGACGGGGCCCGGACCCTTCCGGTCATTCGGCCCCGTGGCACTCGCGGTAGGGGCGGTCCGAGCCGCACCAGCAGGGGGCGTTGCGGGCCGGGGGCCAGGGGACGGCGCGGCCGCGGGCGGCGAGGGTGGTGGCGTACTGGGGGAGGAGGTCCGGGTCGGCCGGGGAGGCGGCCTCCGACGCGGCGAACGCCTCGTACGAGGGGACGGTGCCGGCGACGATGCCCAGGTTCGGCGTGCCGGCCTGGTGGAGGTCGCGGAGGGCGGCCTCCAGGCGGGCGAGGTGGTCGGCGTGGGAGGGGTACTCGGAGCGCAGGTTCGGGTATGCGGCGAGGAGTTCGTCGAGTTCGTGGGCCGGCCAGTGCAGCATCGCCACCGGGAACGGGCGGGACAGCGCGGTGCGGTAGGTGCCCAGTTCGGCGCGGAGGCGGATGATCTCGGCCCGGAGCTCGCCGGGGTCGGAGGAGCCCAGCGCCCACAGCCGCTTCGGGTCGTGGAGCTCGTCCAGCGGTACGGAGGCCGTGTGGACGGCGTCCGCCAACTCGTCCCACACGTCGTGGTCGGCGCCCATCAGCCGACGGACGCGGTGGCGGCCGATCAGCAGCGACTGCGTGGCGTACGGGACCTCCTCGCCCGGTGTCAGCAGGAGGGTCAGCGCGGTCGTGAAGCAGTCGTGGGCCGCGTCCAGTTCGTCGTGGGATTCGAAGGTCTCCGCCGCGATCTCCCAGGGAGCCGGGTCGAGCGGTCGCGCGGTACGGACACCGTCCAGGATCGCGCGGGCCTCCGCCTCGTGGCCGTACTCCCACAGGTTGGCCGCGTTGAGCGCCTTGACCAGGTGCGGGTGGTCGAGGGCGGGGGAGCCGAGCAGGTCCTCGTAGAGGGTGGTGGCACGGGCGCGGTCGCCGGCGAGTTCCAGATGGGCCGCGGCCTGGAGAAGAAGCGGCTCACGGTCCTCGGGATAGCGCTCCGCGGTGCGCAGCAGGCGTTCGGCTTCGGTGGTGTGGTCGGCAGGCGTGTCGGGGCGCATGAACCACACGGTACTGCGGCGCGCCGCGTGGACGGAGAGTTGTTCCGACCCTGGAGAGTTACGGGGCCGGGCCCTATCGTGCGGGCCGTGCGGGAGCGGATACCGGTGGTGGTGCAGCACGGCGCACGGGGGCGCAGGGCCGTGGCGCGTGTTCTCTGGACGGCGGCCGAGGCGGTGGTGACCCTCGGCGTCGTCCTGTTGTTGCTCGTTGTTCATCAGCTGTGGTGGACCAACCGGCAGGCCCGCGCCGACGCCGAGCACGAGGTGCGGGCCCTGCGGAAGACGTGGCAGGAGCCGCAGGAGCCGGAGAGGACGAGGGGCAGAGGGGGAGACCGGGACTCGGGGAGCGGTGACGGGCCGGACGGCGGCGCGGGCTCCGGAGGCCGTACGTCCCAGGGGCGCACCGCGCCCGCCGGGCCCCGGTGGGACCAGGCGTACGCCGTCATCCGCATTCCCAGGATCGGGCTCGTGGCACCCGTCGCCCAGGGCATCGGCAAGCGCGGCGTGCTCGACAAGGGATACGTCGGGCACTACCCGCGGACCGCGCAGCCCGGTGAGGCGGGCAACTTCGCGCTCGCCGGACACCGCAACACCCACGGCGAGCCCTTTCGGTACATCGACCGCCTGCGCCGCGGCGACGTGATCGGCATCGAGACCCGGGACGCCGTGTACACGTACACCGTCGACCGGACGCTCGCGCGGACCAGTCCTCGCGACAGCGGTGTCATCGCGCCCGTTCCGCGCAGCGGGGTGAAGCCGGGCGCCGGGTACACCGCGGCCGGCTCCTATGTGACGCTCACCACCTGTACGCCCGAGTTCACCTCCCGGTACCGGCTCGTGGTGTGGGGGAGGCTCGCCGACGTGCGGGTTCGTTGACATCCTCGCCCCCGTGAACGAGGGCGATTCCCGTCTACCGCGCCGTTGAAGGCTGCGGTGTCGGGTGGGTTCCCGCTTCGCTGCGCGGTGC
>NZ_JBIARH010000018.1:0-154027 GCF_042889785.1 Streptomyces sp. NPDC002476
TCTTCGGCTACCTGACCCCAGCCGAGACCAGGCAGCGGCACCAACACGCCCTCGCGGCATAACGAACACGTGTCCAACATCACGGGGAAACTTCAGCACGCACCCGATCCCGGGATTCCGCGCAGCGCTTGCCCGGGACAGAGCAGCTTCGGAGAATCCACCCGCGGCATAGAGCACTCCGCGGTCACAGCCCACGTCGAGCAGTTTGCCAACAAACTCGTCAATGGTCCCGATGCTTACCGGCCGCTTGTATCGCTTGGCTTCAACGGCAATCGTGATGTCTTGGCCGACGACGTGCCCGCGCACCAAGGCGTCGAGTTGGCGCGTGGCTCCGCTGACCAAGCCCGTTACGTGAGCGTCTGGTTCAACAGTGGCGCCTGAATCGAGGCTCTCGACGAGTTCGGCGACTTCTTGCTCGAAGTGCTGCCACGGCTCCTGCCTCTTCCCTCGAACCTGACCCCTCTGAGTCCCTACTCCCTGTCGAATCACCGCCGCATGCTAGCCCGATCTTCGCCCCGCTTATAATGATTTGTTCCACTCTGGCCACTTTCAGGCTACTGCGCCTCCTCCGCAATGCCCCAACAGTGCACTGAAGAGCAGCGCTTGCCGGGGCGGCAGTGGTTTTGAGCCTGTCGACGCGGTCGGCCTAATCTCGCCTGCTGCGCACGGTTCGTGCGCATGAACGGGTGCGGACCGGCACTTCGCACGTCAGCGAAGGCTTGCGGGCGCACCGCCATGTCGACCCCGGGGCGGGCCGAAAAGGAAGACGCGTGTCCGCGACGACCCGCAACGATCCCGGGTTGGGCCTTGGGCTCCGGGTTGAACATAGGATCGGCGGGTCAGCGCAAGCGCCGTCCGGTACGGCCGTCAGAGAGTGAGTGCTGTGCAGTTCATTGTCGTCGAGGAGGGCGAGCGCATCCCCGCGGGACCGCGGCCCATAGCAGTACTCGAGAAGGACAGGTGGGACGACTTCGGGTTCCGCACCACGTTCGGTCTGTCGATCATCGACACCGGAGGCGAACGGCACGAGGTGGGCAGCGTCAAGATCGCCGACCTCGGCATGATGGAACGCGAGAACGGTGCGGTCCGCCTGCCCGAGCGGTTCACCACGCTGGACGACTCCTTCTTCTCCCTCGGGCAGGACGACACCTTCTACGAGCGGTTGCGCCAGCGCGGGGACGGCATCCGCCTGGACGTGCTGACCGGTCTGCGGGACATCGCCTTCGACGAGCGCGCCTTCGAAGCCGCCAGCAGCCACGAGGTCACGCGGACCTCGTTGCTGCGATTCGTAAAGCCGGGCATAGTCCAAAGGCAGTTCCGCCGAATCGCGCGCGGCGGCGACCGTATTGCCGCCTTCCACGTCCTCTACCAGGCCCCCGGCGGTGGGGACGGTCTCACGCTGTCCTTCCGCGTGGAACCCGATACCCGCCCATCCAGCAACATTCACGTCGTCACCGGCCGCAACGGGGCCGGCAAGTCGGTCTTGCTCAACCGCCTGGCCAGGGCCGTCGCCGACCCGGAGGCCGATCCAGAAGCGGTCGGCAGGGTCATCGAGGACAACCGCGACCAGCTCCGGTCCTTCGCCAACCTCGTCAGCGTCTCCTTCAGCGCCTTCGACGAACTGCCTTTCCTGCCCCAGGACGACGAGTCCTTCCCCACCATCCACGTCGGCCTGCGAGCACCATCTTCCGGCCGCGGCAACCGCATGAAGTCGCAGTGGCAGCTCAAGCGGGACTTCGCCGACAGCGTCGAGGCATGCCTGACGGGCGAACAGGGCCATCGCTGGGTGGGCGCCCTGCGCACCCTCACTTACGCTGGCAGCGGCCTGCTAGACGACGACTGGCTCGAAGACTTCCAGGCCACCGACGGCCCAAGCCGCCGCCGCGCCAAGGCCCGCAAGCTGTTCGCCTCGCTCAGCTCGGGCCACAAGGTCGTGCTGCTGACGGTGACCCGGCTGGTGGAGCACGTCGGCGAACGCACCCTGGTGATCATTGACGAGCCGGAGACGCACCTACACCCACCGCTGCTCTCCGCGTTCGTCCGGGTCCTGTCCGACCTGCTCACCGACCGCAACGGCCTAGCGATCGTGGCAACTCACTCGCCGGTGGTGCTGCAGGAAGTCCCAGCCCATTGCGTATGGATCCTGCGCCGCTATGGCGAGCGTGTCGTCGCCGACCAACCGGGCATCGAGACGTTCGGGGAGAACGTCGGCGTCCTGACCCGAGAGGTTTTCGGCCTGGAGGTCACCGCCTCCGGCTTCCACCGGGAACTGGCCTCGCTCGTGGACCGCGGGCGCTCCTACGCGAGCATCATGGAGCGGTTCGGCGGCCGGCTTGGCGGCGAGGCTAGGATTATCGTCCGCTCCCTCGTCGCCGACCGAGACCTCGGCGACGAAGCATGGCACCTTCCGGGAGACCACTCCTGATGAAGCCTCTGCCCCTGCCCGCTCTGGACGCCCGCACCACGTACGCCAGCTGCATATCCAAAACCCGGCCCGCCAAAGCCAAGGCACGCCTCAAGGAACTCGAGGACCAGGTCGCCGCTGCAGCAGCCGATTACGAGAAGGCCGCCGCAGCCGCTGCCCTGCACACCCTGGGCCACCTAGAGAACCAACCCGACGGCGACGACGAGAACGCCACTAGTAACAAGGCGCTCATTAGCTGCTACACCTCCCGCATGGCCCGCAAGGGCAGCGCCGGCCGGAGTCTGTACAACCAACTGCTTCAAGCTGCCAAAGATCTATGCCCCCTGTGCGGGCACGGCTACGCCAACACCCTCGACCACCAGCTGCCCAAGAGCAGTTACCCCCTGCTCGCCATCGCCCCGGCCAACCTCGTGCCGGCTTGCCTGACCTGCAATCACGCCAAAGGCGAAAACGCCCCGGCCAGCGCCGAGGAACAGACCCTCCACCCCTACTTCGACGACATCACAGATCATGTGTGGCTCACGGCCCGCTTGACCGAACCCCCCGAGCCAGGGGTCTCCTTCTACGTCACCCCATCCCCCGGTTGGACACCGACCCTGACAGCCCGGGTCCAGCAGCACTTTGCTACTTTTAAACTCGGCAAGCTGTACGCCGCCCAGGTCGGCACCGAACTAGGCGCCCTCAACGACTACCTGAGAGACAAGCCGTACAGGGCTATCGCCGACGAGCTGCAGCACCGCGCCGCCAGCTACGGCACCCGCAACTCCTGGCAGGCCGCCCTCTACCGGGCCCTGGCCGCAAGCCCCTGGTACGTCAGCTCCGGATACCTGAACGAATGGGACACGTGAGGCCATGCACACAGTCCCGACCCTCTGCTCGCCGCCGTCGTGACCGCAGCCATCGTCGCGAGCCGTTTGCGCTCGCGCCCCGAGCGCGACGCCTACCTGGCTGCCCAGTGGAGCAGCCTCCAGCAGCAGACGGCCGACACTGGGCACCTGCTTCAGGTGACCCAGGTCCACCAACGGGCCCGCCGCGGCTCGAAGGTCGTGATCACCTGGTGCGACACCGGCCTGCGGCAAGACGGCCGTGTTCCCGCTCGGGTCCGGGACCAGGTCGATGGGGCGCTTGCAAGCCTCGGTGACGGTCCACCGGATCGGAGCACCGCAGATGCAGCAGAACGAGGGCGTGGGCAAACCGTTCTTCCGGACGCCAGAGCAGGCGAAGAGACAGCGGCGGACGGTTAGCCGCAGTCGAGGTCCACGTGACGGTGGCGGTGGCACCCGGCCGTAACGGACCGTCGGAATGGCGGTGACGGTGCGGGTCACCGAGGTCGCGGGGCCTTTGTCGACCAGTGTCCTCTGGGCGTGGTCACTGACGGCGCGGCCGGGGCTGAAAGTCTCGCGGGCTGTACGGCAGGAGCCGGGCGAGCAGGGGCCGGCGAGGGCTTCATCACCGCGGCGGACAGACTGAGGTCGTCGCATTCCGGGGTCAATGGCATGCCGATCCGAAACCGCCACAGACTGCTCGGCATGAGCACGGAGACAGTTCAATCCCCGCAATGATGCCTGCCCAGCCGAGCGTCAGCCACTCGACATCTAGGCTCCACCGCCCGCGCTGGAAACGAGGCCGTTCGACGAACCCGTACTGCCGTATAGAGCTGAAAGACGCCCGTCAGCCGTGGGAGTCCCCTGGGACTTTTCTGGGACTTCCGGCCCCATCAACCGGCACGAGCGTGGAATAGTCGAAAGGTCATTCGCGCAGGTCAGAGCCCGTCGACCACCCATTACGGCAGGTCACAGCGCTCGCTGGTCTCTTCCGGGACATGCGACCAGCAGGACACAGTCGGTCTGCACCCAGCGTCGCCTGCCCTCGTCGCGCCAGCGGCGCTCGGCACCCTGACGTGGTTTGACCTGCCCGACAAACCACCTGACCCTCCATCAGAACGAGCGTCAAATGAGCGTCACGAGCGTCATTTCAGCGTCAAGATATCGCCCGTAACGCCCACACCGCACATAATGCGCACGCACAAAACCGCAGGTCAGGAGCACTTCGAGACCGGCTCCAGAATCGCCACGCACTCCACATGATGCGTCATCGGAAACAGGTCGAACGCCCGCAACGTCCGCACCCGGTAACCCCCCTCGCGGAAGTACGCCAGGTCGCGGGCCAGGGCCGCCGGGTCGCAGGCGACGTAGGCGATGCGGCGGGCGCCCAGGTCCGACAGGTGCTTGATCGTGGCTCTGCCCGCACCCGCGCGCGGGGGGTCGAGGACGATGAGGTCGGTCTCGGTGATGCCGGTGCGCGGGAGGACCTGGTCGACCTTGCCGTGCTCGATGCGGACGCGGTCCAGGTCCTTGAGGTTGTGCCGGGCGTCCTCGACGGCGCGCTTGCCGGACTCGATGCCGAGCACCGCGCCCTTCTCGCCGATGCGCTGGCCGATGGCGCCGGCGAACAGGCCGACGCCGCAGTAGAGGTCGAGGGCGGTGTCGCCCTTGCGGGGCAGGAGGCCCTGCATGACGGCGCGGACGAGGGTGTCGGCGGCCTGGGGGTGGACCTGCCAGAAGCCGCCGGAGCCGACGCGGTAGGTGCGGTCGTCGGCGCGTTCGCGGACGAAGGCGCGGCCGTGCACCCGGTGGACGCCGCCGTCGCGTTCGTCGACGCGCATCACCGAGACGGGCTTGTCGAGTGCGACGAGGGGCAGGCGGGCGCCGGGCCTCGGGGTGAGGATGACCTGGCGGTCGTGGGAGCCGGTGGCGGCGATGGCCTCCACCGAGGCCATGCCGGGCCATTCCCGCTTCTCGATGCCGAGTTCGGTGACGCCGGGGGCGGCGATCAGGCAGCGCTCGACGGGCTCCACGTCGTGGGAGCGGTGCTTGCGCAGGCCGACGCGGCCGTCCTCGTCGATGGCGTACTGGACCCGGGTGCGCCAGGCCGGCACCTGGCCCGCCGGGAGTTTGTCGCCCTCGGCCGGGATGACGGTGCCGTCCCAGCCCGCCTCCTCGGGGGTGAGGCCGGCCAGACGCTGGAGCTGTTCGGCGATCACCTCGCCCTTGAGCCGGCGCTGCGCGCCGGGCTTGGCGTGCTGCCAGTCGCAGCCGCCGCACTTGCCGGGGCCCGCGTACGGGCAGGGCGCCTCGACACGGTCCTTGGAGGGTTCGAGGACGCGTACGGCGTCGGCACGCAGGAAACGGGAGTCGCTCGCGCCCTCGGTGACCCGGGCGACGACCTTCTCGCCCGGGAGCGTGTGGCGTACGAAGAGGACCCGGCCCTCCTCGGTGCGGGCGATGCAGTGGCCACCGTGTGCGACGGGGCCGACCTCGACCTCGTACTCCTCCCCGACCAGCGACGACGTGGGTTCGTTCTGCATGACGGGGTGACTCCAGGTTTCGGGGGCGGGACAGCCGGACGACGACCTGCGGCTCGGCCGGACGACGACCCACGAGTCTACGTCGGTGTCGTCCGGCCGTTCACCACGTACGGGCCGGGGAGCCGGCGGGGCCCCGGCACGGGTTCCGGTCAGCCCTTGTTCACGGGCTCCTTGGGCCTGCGTTCCACGGGTCCGCGGCGCACCGCGCCCGGCGCGTTCCACTCGGCGCGCTTCCTGGCCCGCAGCTTCGCCGCCTCGGAGGACTCCAGCTGATACGGCACCGAAGTCACCATCACGCCCGGGGTGAACAGCAGCCGCCCCTTGAGACGCAGGGCGCTCTGGTTGTGGAGGAAGTGCTCGTACCAGTGGCCGACCACGTACTCCGGGATGTACACACTGACCACATCGCGCGGGCTCTCCCGGCGCAGGTTCTTCACGTAGTCGATGACCGGGCGGGTCACCTCGCGGTACGGGGAGTCGAGGATCTTCAGCGGGATGTCGATGCCGCGTCGCTCCCAGTCCTCCCTGAGGGCCTTGGTCTCGGCCGGGTCGACGCTGATGGAGAGCGCCTCCAGCTTGCCCGAGCGGATCAGCTTGGCGTAGGCGAGAGCGCGCAGGGTGGGCCGGTGCAGCTTGGAGACCAGGACGATCGAGTGGACCCGGGAGGGCCGCATCTTCTCATCGGCCGGGGTCTCGTCGGCCGCGATCTCCTCGGCCACGCGGTCGTAGTGCCTGCGGATGGCGGTCATCGTCGCGTAGAAGATCACCATGCCGAGCAGGGCGACCCAGGCGCCGTGGGTGAACTTGGTGGCGAGTACGACGACGAGCACCGTGCCGGTCAGGAAGGCGCCGAAGGTGTTGATCGCGCGGGAGCGCATCATGCGGCGGCGCTTGGCCTGGTCCTTCTCCGTCGCCAGGTGGCGGTTCCAGTGCCTGACCATGCCGATCTGGCTGAGGGTGAAGGAGACGAACACGCCGACGATGTAGAGCTGGATCAGCCGGGTCGAGTCCGCGCCGTAGACCCAGGTCAGCAGGATCGCCGCGCCCGCGAGCAGCACGATGCCGTTGGAGAAGGCGAGCCGGTCGCCGCGGGTGTGGAGCTGGCGGGGCAGGTAACGGTCCTGGGCGAGGATCGAGCCGAGCACCGGGAAGCCGTTGAACGCGGTGTTGGCGGCCAGGAAGAGCACGAGGGCGGTGGCCGCGGCCAGGACGACGAAGAAGAACGTGCCGTCGCCGAACACGGCTGCCGCGACCTGCGAGATCACCGGGTCCTGAACGTAGTCGGCGCCGACCGGGACTCCGTTGTGGATCAGGTCCCGGGCCGGGTTCTCGGCCATCTTCACGCCGGTGGCCATGGCCAGGCCGATGATGCCGCAGAACATCGTGACGGCCAGCAGGCCCATCATCGCGAGCGTCGTCGCGGCGTTCCTGCTCTTCGGCTTGCGGAAGGCGGGCACGCCGTTGCTGATCGCCTCGACACCGGTGAGCGCGGCACAGCCGGAGGAAAAGGCCCGCAGCAGCAGGAAGACCAGCGCGAAACCGGCCAGTCCCTCGTGCTCGGCCTTGATCTCGAAATCGGAGGTCGGGGCGTGCATGGTGTCCCCGAGGACCAGGCCCCGGAACGCACCCCAGATGATCATGATGAAGACGCCCGCCACGAAGAGGTACGTGGGGATGGCGAAGAGCTTGCCCGACTCCTTGACGCCGCGCAGGTTCATCAGTGTGAGCAGCACGATGGCCGTGATCGCGGCCGCCGTCTTGTGCTCGACGACGAACGGGATCGCGGACCCCAGGTTCTCCACCCCGGAGGCGATCGACACGGCCACGGTCAGCACATAGTCGACGAGCAGCGCGCTGGCCACGGTGAGCCCCGCCCTGGGCCCGAGGTTGGTGGTGGCGACCTCGTAGTCGCCGCCACCGCTCGGGTAGGCGTGCACGTTCTGCCGGTACGACGCCACGACCGTGAACATCAGGACGACGACGGCGAGCGCGATCCAGGGGCTGAACTGATAGGCCGACACGCCCGCGATGGACAGCACCAGCAGGACTTCGCCGGGTGCGTACGCCACCGAGGACAGCGGGTCGGATGCGAAGACAGGAAGTGCGATGCGCTTGGGGAGGAGCGTTTCCCCCAGCTTGTCGCTGCGCAGCGCCCGTCCGATCAGAATCCGTTTGGGCAGGTCGGTCAGTTTGGACACGCAGAGGATCGTAAGCGTTCCGTATGGAAGACGCAGAACTGTGGGTGCCGTGGCCCGCCATTTCCCTGCGCTCAGCCGAAACCGCCACGAAATCCTTAACGAAATCCTTGCACCCCGCATCGGAAACCGCGCCGGGGAACTACGCACAGGAACTGAGCACCGGCGCTGCGCCGGGCCCCGGGCACTCCATGCGAGCGCCCAGCCAGCCCCCGCGCAGGCGCCGGCGCGCGTGTGCTCAGGCGTCCTGGAACAGAGCGCTGTAGCCATTGAGCGCGGGCTGACCTCCGAGATGCGCGTAAAGAACGGTGGAATCCCGCGGGATTTCGCCGCGCGACACGAGATCGATCGTTCCCGCCATCGATTTCCCTTCGTACACGGGGTCGGTGATCATTCCTTCGGTACGGGCGGCGAGCCTCATCGCGTCGAGCGTGGTGTCGTCGGGAATGCCGTACGTGCCCGCGTGGTAGCGCGCGTCCAGTTCGATGTCGTCCGCGTTGATCTCCCGGCGCACCCCGATGAGCCGTGCGGTGGCCGCGGCGATCCGGGTGATCTGCTCCCGGGTGCGCGTGGGGTCGGCCGAGGCGTCGATGCCGAGCACGCGTCGCGGCCGACCGCCTGCCTCTTCGAGCGCGGCGAATCCCGCGACCATGCCGGCCTGGGTGGAACCGGTCACCGAGCAGACGACCACTGTGTCGAAGAAGACGCCGAGCGCGCGTTCCTGCTCGGCAACCTCGTACGCCCAGTTCGCGAAGCCGAGTCCGCCGAGCGGGTGGTCCGAGGCTCCGGCGGGGATGGCGTACGGCCTGCCGCCGTCCTCCTCGACCTCGCGCAGCGCCCGCTCCCAGCTCTCCTTGACACCGATGCCGAAACCGGCGCGCACCAGGCGCACGTCGGCCCCCGCCAGGCGGCTGATCAGGATGTTGCCGACCTTGTCGTAGACGGTGTCGGGCCAGTCGACCCAGCTCTCCTGGACGAGTACGCACTTGAGGCCGGTGCGGGCGGCGACCGCCGCGACCTGGCGAGTGTGGTTGGACTGGACGCCGCCGATGGAGACGAGGGTGTCGCAGCCCTGCGCGAGCGCGTCGGCCACGAGGTATTCGAGCTTGCGGGTCTTGTTGCCGCCGTAGGCGATGCCGGAGTTGCAGTCCTCCCGCTTGGCCCAGACGTCGGCACCGCCGAGGTGGTCGGTGAGCCGGTCGAGGCGGTGTATGGGTGAGGGGCCGAAGAGGAGGGGGTGGCGATCGTACGAGGAGAGCGAGGCAGGAGGGGCGGGCGGGGACGGGTGGGCGGCGGTCGGCAACGGGGACGACGAGGACTGGGGTGCTGCGGGCATCACGGAGGCTCCCTCGGTCGGGTCGGGGCGGAGCAAGGCTGAGCGGGGTTGCGATCGGCTTGCCGGAGTTGTGGTCGGCTCGTCGGGGACGGGCAGGAGGCGACCGGCTGTCGGCGTCACGGTCGGCTGTCGGCGTCGGGGATGGTGATCGGACGGCCTACTGAGGCGTACGGGTACTGGCCCGCCCGTACCGGTACTGGTACTGAGGCGTGCGGGTGCCGGCACCGGGGCCTACGGGTCTCGCGGGCGCAGGTACCGAAGGCTGCGTGCTGCGTGCTGCGTGCTGCGTGCTGCGTGCTGCGTGCTGGGAGCGCCTACGCGGAGTGCTCCTCGGACGGGTCGTCGGCGAGTTCTTCGAGTGCCCACCAGATCTCGGCCGTGATCCGGACCGCCGCGCCGGTGTCGCGCGCCGCGCACGCCTCGATCAGCCGGTCGTGCAGTTCCGCCGAGCCGTGCGCCGCGCTCGCCGTGCCGAACCGCCTCCACTCCAACCGCCGGATCAGAGGCGTGTAGCGCTCGACGGTGGCGGCCGCGGCACGGTTGTCGCCGGCGATGACGAGCACGTCGTGGAGCTGGTCGTCGGCGCGCAGCGCCTCCGCCACGTCGCCTCGGCGGGCCGCGTCCCGGAACGCGTCGTTCGCCTCGCGCATCGCGGCGAGGTCCGCGTCCGTGAGACGGGGCACGGCGGTCCGGACGGCCAGTTCGTGCATGGCCCGCACGACGGCCGCCGCGTCCCGGACGTCGCGCGGGACCAGGCGGGTCACCCGCGTGTAGCTCTGCGGCTTGGACTCCACGAGCCCCTCGCCGGAGAGCCGGGACAGCGCCTCGCGGACCGGGGCCCGGGACAGCCCGAGACGTTCGGCGAGGTCCGCGTCCCGTACGGGGGTGCCGGGCGGGATCTCGCCGCGCACGATCGCGTCACGGATCGCCTCGTACGCCGTTTCCCGCAGCAACGTCCGTCGGACCGGACGCAGGGTCCGCAAGGTCTCCATGAACTGACATGTTAGATGTCTGTCCTGGCCGAGCTCAAGGGCCGCGAGAGGGCCGGCCCCGCGGGACCCGCATCCGCGGCGACGAGGGTCCGCGGGAAGCCCGAGCAGCCGGTACATGACGGCGCGGCGCCGCCACGGTGATGCGCCCGCTCCCCCGGGAATGCGCCCGCGCCGTCCGAACGCGCCCCCCTTATGCGAATGCCCCTGCCCACGCGGGTGCACCGCCCTCACGGACGGGCCCTGGCATGGCAGGGTGGCCGGAACCGGCCGCTTAGTCGACACGGCGCGATGGCCGGAACCGGGCGCTCTCCCCGGCCTCCGTCGCGGACGCGTCGAAAGCGCGGTCGGATGAGGCTTCGCGCTTCCCGCCGCATAAGCTCATCCTGGGCAACGGGATCGTTGCCCCGTTGTTTTGCCCGGCAAGCTGAGAAAGAAGTGTGAGCAGGGTGTTTTCGCAGGTCAGCCGGATGACCAGGACTGCGAGGTAGGCACAAGGTGCACATCGTCATCATGGGCTGCGGGCGAGTGGGAGCCGCTCTCGCGCAGACCCTGGAGCAGCAGGGGCACACGGTCGCCGTCGTCGATCGGGACCCCACGGCGTTCCGGCGTCTCGGGTCGGGCTTCGGTGGGCGGCGCGTCACCGGTGTGGGCTTCGATCAGGACACCCTCCGTGAGGCCGGGATCGAGGAAGCCGGCGCGTTCGCCGCGGTGAGCAGCGGTGACAACTCGAACATCATCGCCGCCCGGGTGGCCCGCGAGATGTTCGGCATCGAGAACGTCGCGGCGCGGATCTACGACCCTCGGCGTGCCGAGGTCTACCAGCGTCTGGGCATCCCCACGGTCGCCACCGTGCGCTGGACCGCGGACCAGATGCTGCGGCGGTTGCTGCCGTCGGGCGCCGAGCCGCTGTGGCGCGACCCGAGCGGTGGCGTACAGCTGGCGGAGGTGCACACCACCCCGTCCTGGATCGGCCACAAGATCAGCACCCTTCAGGAGGAGACGGGCGTCCGCGTGGCCTTCCTCACCCGTTTGGGCGAAGCCATACTGCCCAGCTCGCAGACGGTGCTGCAGGAGGGCGACCTCGTCCACGTGATGATGCGTACGGACGAGATCGCGAAGGTCGAGGCGGCCTTCGCCGAAGGGCCCGAGGAGGGCGGTCACTGATGCGTGTCGCGATTGCCGGGGCCGGCGCGGTGGGCCGTTCCATCGCCGGCGAACTGCTGGAGAACGGGCACGAGGTGCTGCTCATCGACAAGGCACCGACGGCCATCTCGGTGGAGCGGGTGCCGATGGCGGAGTGGCTGCTGGCCGACGCCTGCGAGATCACCTCGCTCGACGAGGCGGCCCTTCAGCGCTGCAGCGTCGTGATCGCCGCGACCGGCGACGACAAGGTGAACCTCGTCGTCTCGCTTCTCGCGAAGACCGAGTACGGCGTGCCGAGGGTCGTCGCCCGGGTCAACAACCCCAAGAACGAATGGCTGTTCAACGAGGCGTGGGGGGTCGACGTGGCGGTCTCCACGCCTCGTCTGATGTCGGCCCTGGTCGAGGAGGCGGTGAGCGTCGGTGATCTGGTACGGCTGCTGCGCTTCAGCCACGGCGACGCCAACCTGGTCGAACTGACGCTGCCTCCGGAGTCGGCGCTGGCCGGCACCCAGGTCGGCGATGTGGCCTGGCCCGAGGACACCTCGTTGGTCACCATCATCCGCGGGCAGCGGGTGCTGACGCCGAGCACGGAGGAGACGCTGGAGGCCGGTGACGAGCTGCTGTTCGTGGCCGCGCAGGCCCGCGAGGAGCAGTTGGAGGACCTGCTGTCGGTATGTCGGGGCGACTCGGAGGACTGACGCGGCGCGCACACGGGCGGTACGCCGAGGGCCCGGAACCTGTTCCATGGTTCCGGGCCCTCGTGTCCGCCGATGCCGTCGACGTGTTCAGAACTCCTGGGAGCAGGTCGCCGCACCCGCCTCGGCCGCCGCACGGGCCTCCGCCTTGCGGGCCTTCTCGGCCTGTTCCTCCGCCTCCATCTCGGCGAAGACGTCGATGGGCGGCGGCGCCTTGGCGAGGAAGACCCAGGTCAGGTACACCGCGAGAAGGAACGGCGGGATCTTCAGGGCGACCAGGACCCAGCCGAGCTGGGTGGTGTCGGCCCACCAGTACAGCGGGAAGAGGATCGCGCACTTGGCGAGCAGGATCAGGCCCCAGGCATAGCTGGCCTTGGCGTACGCCTTCTTGCGGCCGGGGTTCCTGGTGCGCCAGGAGAGGTTCTCCCTGAAGACCGGGCCGAGGATCAGGCCGATCAGCGGCACCCCGGCGAGGGTGGTGACCAGGTAGGCGAGGGCCAGGCCGAACGTGTAGAGCATGCCCGGCAGGTAGAAGTCCTTGGCGTTGCCGGTCATCATCGCGAAGACGACACCGAAGGCGACGCCGAAGACACCGCTGAAGGCGTGCTTGGCAGTGTCCTTGAGGACCAGCCGCACGGCCACGAGGACCAGCGACACCGCCAGGGCCGCGATGGCCGAGACGTGCAGGTCCTTGTTGATCGTGAAGATCGTGACGAAGAGCAGCCCGGGAACGACTGTCTCCACCATCCCCCGGGCACCGCCGAACGCTTCGAAGAGCGCGGCCTCGGTGACCGCCTTCGCTTCGGCCTCCTGGGGGTCGGTGCGGGTGATGCGGTCCGTGTCGGACGTCGGCTTGTCGTGAGACGTCACCGGCTACTCCTTGCCGAGCGGTCGGAGTTCGTATTTGGGGTTGAACAGCACCCGGCGTCCGTGACTCATGGCGATCCGGCCCGAGGCGATGAGCTTGCGGCCCGGTTCTATGCCGACGATGGAGCGTCGGCCCAGCCAGACCACGTCCAGCGGCGCGGTGCCGTCGAACAGCTCCGCCTCCAGGGCGGGCACTCCGGCGCGCGGCCGCAGGGTGACGGTCCGCAACGTACCGGTCACCTTCACGATCTGCCGGTCGGTGCATTCGGAGATCCGCGTACAGCCCGAAGCCTGCGAGTCCTCCTGCAGCTCCTCGGACTCCAGGTCCTCCTGGGAGCTGGACAGTCGGTCGAGCATCCGCCGGAAGCGTCCGGAAGGCTTCTCCGCCTTACCGGACCTTCCGGGCTTCTCGAATCGAGGAACAGCACTCATACCCGAAGGGTACCGGTCCCCGGTCCTCCGAGTGGGTGTCCGGTCTCACTCGAACGGGATCCCGAAATGGCCACCCGGCCCCGCCCTTGTCGACCCCACGCGCCATCCGAATCGACCGCACGCGCCTCCGGCCCCCGACGCGCCCCCTGCGACACGCGCGCCCGCCCGGGGCCCGTCCGCCGGGCACGCCCGCCCCCGCATGTCCGCCCGGTACGTCCGACGGGCACGCCCGCCCCCGCACGCCCGTCTCAGCCGCGTTCGAAGCGGTAGCCCATCCCCGGTTCGGTGACGAAGTACCGGGGGTGCGAGGGGTCGGTCTCCAGCTTGCGCCGCAGCTGCGCCATGTAGACCCGCAGGTAGTTGGTCTCGGTGCCGTACGAGGGCCCCCAGACCTCCTGGAGCAGCTGCTTCTGGCTGACCAGCCGGCCGCTGTTGCGGACCAGGACCTCCAGGAGGTGCCATTCCGTGGGGGTGAGCCGCACGTCGCGGCCCGCGCGCTGGACCTTCTTCGCCGCCAGGTCGACGGTGAACTCCCCGGTCTCGACGATCACGACGTCGTCGGAACCCTGCCCGCCGACGGGTTCGGCACGGCGTACGGCGGCCCGCAGCCGGGCCAGCAGCTCGTCCATGCCGAACGGCTTGGTCACGTAGTCGTCGGCCCCCGCGTCCAGCGCCTCGACCTTCTCGTCGGAGGTGTGACGGGCGGAGAGCACCAGGATCGGCACCCGGGTCCAGCCGCGCAGCCCCTTGATCACCTCGACGCCGTCCATGTCGGGCAGGCCGAGGTCGAGGACGACGACGTCGGGGTGGCGTGCGGCGGCGAGCTGGAGCGCGGTGGCGCCGTCGGGCGCGGCGTCCACCTCGTACTTGCGCGCCTTCAGGTTGATCACGAGGGCGCGTACGATCTGCGGCTCGTCGTCGACCACGAGCACCCGGGTCATGGGGGCCCTGCCTTTCTGCTGTAGGGCGACCGCCCGTGCGGCGGTCTGCGGTGCGGCGGTCTTCCGGGACCGCGGGGGGATCGGGGTGTCCCGCGCGGTCACGGGGCGGCCCGCGCGGACAGGTCGGGGGCGACCGGGACGTGTCCCGGTGCGGCCTTCAGGGTGAGCACCATGGTGAGCCCTCCGCCGGGGGTGTCCTCGGCGCCCAGTGTGCCGCCCATGGACTCGACGAACCCGCGGGCGACGGCCAGCCCCAGTCCCACACCCGCACCGCGCGGGGCGTCACCGTAGCGCTGGAACGGCTCGAAGATGCGGTCCTTGGCGTCGTCGGGGACGCCGGGTCCGCGATCGGCCACCCGCAGCTCGACGCGTTCGCCGAGCGCACTGGCGGCCACGGTGACGCGTTGCCCGTCCGGGCTGTACTTGACGGCGTTCTCGACGATGTTGGCGACGGCCCGTTCCAGCAGCCCGGGATCGACGTCGACCATCGGCAGGGTCTCCGGGATGTCCAGGTCCACACTGCCCTCGGGGACGCCGCCGAGCGCCATCGGCACCACCTCGTCGAGGTCGATCTCGCGGATCAGCGGGGTGACGGTGCCCGTCTGCAGCCGGGACATGTCGAGGAGGTTGCCGACGAGGTGGTCGAGCCGGTCGGCCCCGTTCTCGATGCCCTCCAGCAGTTCGGCCTCGTCCTCGTCGGACCAGGCGACGTCGTCGGAGCGCAGCGAGCTGACGGCCGCCTTGATGGCGGCCAGCGGGGTACGCAGGTCGTGGCTGACGGCGGCGAGGAGCGCCGTCCTGATCCGGTTCCCCTCGGCGAGCCGCCGCGCCTCCTCCGCCTCGTCGACCAGGCGCTGCCGTTCCAGCACGACGGCGGCCTGGGCGGCGAACGCGCCGAGCACCCGGCGGTCCTCGGCAGGCAGCACCCGGCCGGAGAGCGCGAGCGCCATGTGGTCACCGACGGGCATGTCCACGTCGGCATCCTCCGGCCTGGCCACCGGCCCCGGCCCGACGCTCCCGGCGCAGGTCCACGGGTCGACGTCGCTGCGCCGCTCCAGCAGCGCGACGGACTCCATGGCGAACGTCTCGCGCACCCGCTCCAGGAGCGCGTCCAGGCTGGTCTCGCCGCGCAGCACACTGCCGGCCAGGAAGGAGAGGATCTCCGACTCGGCGCGCAGCCGGGCCGCCTGATGGGTGCGGCGGGCCGCCAGATCGACGACCGAGGCGACCGAGACCGCGACCGCGAAGAAGATCACGATGGCGACGATGTTCTCCGGGTCCTGCACGGTCAGCGTGTGGGTGGGCGGTGTGAACCAGTAGTTCAGCAGCAGCGAGCCGACGGCGGCCGACGCGAGGGCGGGCCGCAGCCCGCCGAGCAGGGCCGCGAGGACCGTCATGAAGAGGAACAGCAGGACGTCGTTGGCGAGCCCGGGGCCGTTGCCCAGTTCGTGCAGCAGCAGGGTGAGCAGGACCGGGCCGCCCACGCCGACCAGCCAGCCCCAGATGCTGCGGACCCGGCCCAGCCGGGCGCCGCGGGCGATGGGCAGCCCGCGGCCCTTGGCGACCTCGTCGTGGGTGACGATGTGGACGTCGAGGTCGGGGCCGGAGTCGCGGGCGACGGTGGCGCCCACGCCCGGTCCGTAGATGTACTGCCACGTCTTGCGGCGGCTGGAGCCCAGGACGATCTGTGTGGCGTTCACCCCGCGGGCGAATTCGAGCAGTGCCGACGGGATGTCGTCGCCGACGACATGGTGGAAGGTGCCGCCGAGGTCCTCGACGAGGGTGCGCTGGACGGTGAGTTCCTTGGGCGAGGCGGAGGTCAGTCCGTCGCTGCGGGCGATGTAGACGGCGAGGATCTCGCTGCCGGAGCCCTTGGCCGCCATCCGGACGGCGCGGCGGATGAGCGTACGGCCCTCGGGGCCGCCGGTGAGTCCGACGACGATGCGTTCACGGGCCTGCCAGGTGGTGCGGATGTTGTGCTCGCCGCGGTACTGCTGGAGGTATTCGTCGACCCGGTCGGCGACCCAGAGGAGGGCCAGCTCGCGCAGGGCGGTCAGGTTGCCGGGGCGGAAGTAGTTGGACAGGGACGCGTCGATCCGGTCCGGCTTGTAGATGTTGCCGTGGGCCATCCGGCGGCGCAGGGCCTGGGGCGACATGTCGACGAGCTCGATCTGGTCGGCCCTGCGGACGACCTCGTCGGGAACGGTCTCGCGCTGCCGTACCCCGGTTATCGACTCGACGACGTCACCGAGCGACTCCAGGTGCTGGATGTTGACGGTGGAGATCACGTCTGTGCCGGCCTTCAGGAGTTCCTCGACGTCCTGCCAGCGCTTGGCGTTGCGGGAGCCCGGCACGTTGGTGTGCGCCAGTTCGTCCACCAGGGCCACGGCCGGGGCGCGCTCCAGTACCGCGTCGATGTCCATCTCCGTGAAGAGGGCGGAGCGGTACTCGATCTCGCGGCGCCGGACCTGCTCCAGACCGTGCAGCATCACCTCGGTGCGCGGGCGGTCGTGGTGCTCCACGAAGGCGACGACACAGTCGGTGCCCCGCTCCACGCGGCGGTGTGCCTCGGAGAGCATCGCGTACGTCTTGCCGACGCCGGGTGCCGCGCCCAGGTAGATCCGAAGTTTGCCGCGTGCCATGGCCCCATTGTCTTCTCGAAACCCGGCTGCGGCCGATGCGGCAGCCATCTCGAAAACTACCCCTCCGATTCCCGGCGAATAGGGCAGGGGGTGGGGCTGGGGGCCGAATTGACAGGATTCTGACGCCGCGCACCACGTTGCCCCGGCCTCATCGCCCCGCACCGCGACGCCCCGCCGCCCGCTGCCCCGCCGCCTCCGCGGCGGATTCCCTCATCGGGGCGAAACCACTGCCCGACGGCTTCCCGACAACTTCCTGACAACGGGCGGCCAGCCTTGCCGGGGTCAGCCGGTCCACCGGCCTCCGGTTCGCCGGAGCTCTGCTCCGCCGGATCTCCGGGGCGAGGCCGCCACCGCCGTTCTCGACGGGCAAGGCCGCCACCCCGTCCTCGAAAGGTACGTATGACGACACGCAAGGGCCGTCCCGGCCCCACCGCCGCCCGAGCCCTCATGATGTCCCTGGCCCTGGCCCTGGCCGCGGTCCCCGCCACATCAGCCGCCGCCCGGCCCCTGGGGCCCGTCTCCCCCGCCGCCTCGCAGGCCCTCACCCCCGCGCAGGCCCCCGCCTCCTCGCGGACGCCCGCCGCCGCCCCGACGCCCGCCGCCCCGACCGTCACCGAGCAGCAGGTGATGCCGCATCTGCGTGCCCTGCAACGCATCGCCGACCGCAACGGCGGCAACCGCGCACACGGTACGAAGGGGTACGCCGAGTCCGTGGCGTACGTGAAGCGCGCCCTGGACCGGGCGGGCTTCCGCACCACACTGGTCCCCTTCACCCATGCCGGCACCACCGGCCACAATCTGATCGCCGACTGGCCGGGCGGCGATCCGGACCACGTGCTGCTGACCGGCGCCCACCTGGACAGCGTGCCGGAGGGACCGGGGATCAACGACAACGGGTCCGGGTCGGCCGCGGTCCTGGCCACCGCTCTCCAGGTAGCCGAGTCCGGGCTGAAACCTCAGCGGCATCTCCGGTTCGCCTGGTGGGGCGCCGAGGAGCCGGGGCTGATCGGTTCGCAGGCCTACGTCAGCAGGCTCTCCGAGGCCGACCGCCGCAGCATCGACGTCTACCTCAACTTCGACCAGGCGGGCAGCAGGAACACCGACCAGTGGCTCGTGGTCCACGACGACGAACGCGGCGAGACCGAGGCCCAGCAGGCGTTCGAGGCGTGGTTCGCCGAACGGAAGATCCCCACGTTCGACATCGGGGTCGGCGGCTCGGACCACGAGTCGTTCGGAAACGCGGGCATCCCGTCGTCCGGCTTCAGCACCGGCATCTCGGACTGCATCCATGAGGCGTGCGACAACCTCGCCAACGTCGATCCGAAGACGGAGACGACCAGCACCAACGCCATCGCCGGCGTGGTGTGGAAGCTCGCCGCCACCCCTCCCCGGAACTGACCGGCCGCTCGAAGGAATCGAGACATGCGCAGACCGCCGAACCACCCCCGCAGGACCACCACCGCCCTCGCCGCCGCCGTGGTGAGCGCCGTCGTGCTCACCGCCGTCCCCGCCTCGGCCGCCACCGGCGGTCCGGGCGTCGGCGACCCGTACTTCCCCGACGACGGCAACCCCGGCTACGACGTCTCCCACTACGACGTCCGGATCGGCTACGACCCGGCACGCACCGACCGGCTCGACGGCGACACCACCGTCACCGCCCGCGCCCTGACCGGCCTGGACCGGTTCGGCCTGGACCTCAAGGGCTTCACCGTGGCGTCGGTCGCCGTGAACGGCACCCCTGCGAAGGAGTTCTCCCGGGCCGGCGCCCACAAACTCGTCATCACCCCGGCCCGCCCGGTCGCGAAGGGCTCGACGTTCACGGTCCGGGTGAGGTACGCGGGCAAGCCCGACGCCGAGGGCTGGCACACCCTGAAGAGCGGCGGCGCGTACGTGGCGGGCGAACCGCACTCCGCGACCTCCTGGTACCCCGCGAACGACCATCCGTCCGACAAGGCGACCTTCGCCCTCACCGCGACGGTGCCCGACGGCTGGACGGTCGTCGGCAACGGCCTGCCGGGCCCGGAGAGCGTCAAGGACGGCAGAAGGACCTTCCGCTGGTCCGAGGACAAGCCGATGGTCACGTACGCCAGCACGGTCGCCATCGACCGGTTCACCGTCCACCGGGGGAAGACCGCCGCGGGGACGCCCGTCATCACGGCCTACAGCCCGGAATACGTCATCGACCCGGATACGGAGGCGGAGCAGACGGAGATTCTGGACTTCCTGACGGCGAAGTTCGGCCCGTACCCCTTCTCCTCGGCGGGTGCCATCGTCGTCGGCGCCGAGAAGGAACCCAGCGACGGATCCAACGCCCTGGAGACGCAGAGCCGCCCCACATACGGCGCGATGCCCTTCGACGCCTCGATGGTCCACGAGAACACCCACCAGTGGTTCGGCGACAGCGTCTCGTTCAAGGACTGGCGGGACGGCTGCCTCGCGGAGTGCTTCGCCCAGTACGCCGGGCAGTTGTGGGAGGAGCACAAGGGCGCCGACCTTGACGCGGGCTTCTACCGGTCCGAGGTGGAGGACTACCGCGACGACCCGTCGTTCTGGTCCGTCCGGCTCTACGACCCGGGCCCGGGAAGGGAGCTGGACGGGGCGCTGTACTTCAAGGGTTCGCTGATGCTGCACGCCCTGCGCCGCACGGTGGGCGACGAGGCGTTCTTCCGCACGCTGCGGACCTGGACCCACGACCACGCCTACGGCAATGCCTCGTTCCGGCAGTTCGAGGCGCTGGCGGCGAAGGTCTCGGGCCAGGACCTCCGGGGCTTCTTCTCGGCCTGGGTCGACGGCACCGTGATCCCCGCGGAGCGGTACCTCTACCCGGGCAGCCTCGCCGGACCGGCCGCACGGCACTGAACCAGCCGCACGGCACCGGACCGGCCGGGTACGCCGGAGCGGGCGGGGGCTGCGTCGTCGGGGAGGAGACGACGCGGCCCCCCTCTCCCTCTCAGCGGTCGTTCACCAACTGCCGGAGAGAGATGTTGAGTTGGAGGACGTTGACCGTCGGTTCCCCGGCGATGCCGAGAATCCTGCCCTCCGTGTTCCGCTCGACCAGCCTCTTCACCTCGGCGACGGGGAGGTGGTTGCGCTCGGCCACGCGCCGCACCTGGAGCTGGGCGTACGCCGGGGAGATGGCCGGGTCGAGGCCGGAGCCCGAGGAGGTGACCGCGTCGGGCGGCACGTCGGCGGGGTCGACGGGGTGGCCGGGGACCGAGTTGTCCCTGACGACGGCCGCCTTGGCGGCCTTCACCTGCTCGACGAGCTTCTCGTTGTCGCCGGCCAGGTTGGTCGCGCCGGAGACGAGCAGCCGGTACTGGGTGTTGACGCTGTTGGTGCCGAGGCCGGCGGACGGACGCGGCTGGAACCATCGCAGGTCCGGGGCCGCCGCGGCCTGTCCCTTCTTCAGCGGCAGGTCATAACGCTGTCCGATGAGCTCGGAGCCGACGACCCTGCCGTTCTCGGTGATCTCGGATCCGTTGGCCTGATGGGGGAAGACGCCCTGGGCGATGCCCGTCACGGCGAGCGGATAGAGCACACCGCAGACGACTGTGAGGACCAGCAGGGCGCGCAGCCCGGCCCAGAGCAGCCGGGCGGTGTTCGCTACGGATTCGTTCATGGCAGCTCAGCCGATTCCTGATTTCGGTTGGGTCCGGGAGAGGGAACCCGTCCCGGGGGACGACGGCTCGGTCCGACCCGGACGAGGGCTCAGTGCAGCCCGGGAATGAGGGAGATGATCATGTCGATGGCCTTGATGCCGAGGAACGGGGCGACCAGGCCGCCGAGGCCGTAGACCCCGAGATTGCGGCGGAGCATCGAGTCGGCGCTGCTGGGCCGGTAGCGCACGCCCCGCAGGGCGAGCGGGACCAGCGCGACGATGATCAGCGCGTTGAAGACGACCGCCGAGAGGATCGCGGACTGCGGCGAGGACAGCTGCATGATGTTGAGCTTGTCCAGGCCCGGATAGACCGCAGCGAACATCGCCGGGATGATCGCGAAGTACTTCGCGATGTCGTTGGCGATGGAGAACGTCGTCAGCGCGCCGCGAGTGATGAGCAGCTGCTTGCCGATCTCCACGATCTCGATCAGCTTCGTCGGGTTGGAGTCCAGGTCCACCATGTTCCCGGCCTCCTTCGCGGCCGAGGTGCCGGTGTTCATGGCCACGCCGACGTCCGCCTGGGCCAGCGCCGGGGCGTCGTTCGTGCCGTCGCCCGTCATCGCGACGAGCTTGCCGCCGGACTGCTCCCGCCTGATGAGGGCCATCTTGTCCTCGGGCGTGGCCTCGGCGAGGAAGTCGTCGACGCCCGCCTCCTCGGCGATGGCCCGTGCGGTCAGCGGGTTGTCGCCGGTGATCATGACGGTGCGGATGCCCATCCGGCGCAGTTCGTCGAACCGTTCCCGCATGCCCTCCTTGACGACGTCCTTGAGGTGGATGACGCCCAGGACGCGGGCGCCCTTCTCGTCCTCCAGCGCCACCAGCAGCGGGGTGCCGCCGGCCTCGGAGATCTTGTCGGTGAGCTCCCGCGCTTCCGGGGAGACGGTGCCGCCGCGTGCCTCGACCCAGCCGACGACGGAACCGGTCGCGCCCTTGCGGACGCTGCGTCCGTCGATGTCCACGCCGGACATGCGGGTCTGGGCGGTGAACGGGACCCAGGTGGCCTGTCGCAGTTCGCCGTGGTGGCGCTCGCGCAGGCCGTACTTCTCCTTGGCGAGCACGACGACCGAGCGCCCCTCGGGCGTCTCGTCGGCCAGTGAGGACAGCTGGGCGGCGTCGGCCACCTCGGCTGCCGTCGTGCCCTTGACGGGGACGAACTCGGACGCCTGCCGGTTGCCGAGGGTGATCGTTCCGGTCTTGTCGAGCAGCAGGGTCGAGACGTCTCCGGCGGCCTCGACGGCACGCCCCGACATGGCGAGCACGTTGCGCTGCACGAGTCGGTCCATGCCGGCGATGCCGATCGCTGAGAGCAGCGCGCCGATGGTCGTCGGGATGAGGCAGACCAGCAGCGCGGTCAGCACGATGATCGACTGCTCACGGCCTGCGTGGGCCGCGAACGGCTGGAGAGTGACGACGGCGAGCAGGAAGACGATGGTGAGGGACGCGAGCAGGATGTTCAGCGCGATCTCGTTGGGCGTCTTCTGCCGGGCGGCCCCCTCGACCAGGGCGATCATCCGGTCGATGAAGGTCTCGCCGGGCCTGGTGGTGATCTTGATGACGATGCGGTCGGAGAGCACCTTGGTACCCCCGGTGACGGCGCTGCGGTCGCCGCCCGACTCCCGGATCACCGGTGCGGACTCGCCCGTGATGGCGGATTCGTCGACGCTCGCGACACCCTCGACGACGTCACCGTCGCCGGGGATGATGTCGCCCGCCTCGCAGACCACCAGGTCGCCGATGTGCAGGTCCGTGCCCGGCACCCGCTCCTCGCCGTGGTCGGTGACGCGCCGGGCGACGGTGTCGGTCTTCGCCTTGCGCAGGGTGTCCGCCTGCGCCTTGCCGCGCCCCTCCGCGACCGCCTCCGCCAGATTGGCGAAGATCGTGGTCAGCCAGAGCCAGGCCGCGATCGCCCAGCCGAACCAGTCGCCCGGGTCCAGGCAGGCCAGCACGGTGGTGAACACCGAACCGACCAGCACCACGAACATCACCGGGGACTTGGCCATCGACCGCGGGTCGAGCTTGCGCACGGCGTCCGGGAGCGAGGTGAGCAGCTGCCGGGGGTCGAAGAGTCCCCCGCCGACGCGTCCTTCGCCCGTGCGGCCCGTGGGCGTGTCCCGGTGCGGTGCCCGGGCCGGAGTGACATGGGACATCGGGTCCTCTTGCTTCGTACGGGAGTTCATGACGCCAGCCCTTCGGCCAGCGGTCCCAGCGCCAGGGCCGGGAAGTAGGTCAGCGCGGTGACGATCAGGACCGTGCCGACCAGCAGACCGCTGAAGAGCGGCCGGTGCGTGGCGAGGGTTCCCGCGGTCGCCGGTACGGGCTGCTGCCCGGCGAGGGAGCCGGCGAGCGCGAGGACGAAGACCATCGGCAGGAACCGGCCGAGCAGCATCGCGAGGCCGATCGTCGTGTTGAACCACTGCGTGTCCGCGTTCAGCCCGGCGAACGCCGAACCGTTGTTGTTGGCGCCCGAGGTGTACGCGTACAACACCTCGGAGAACCCGTGCGCGCCGGGGTTCAGGATCGAGTGGGGCGGCGTGGGCAGGGCGAGGGCCAGGGCGGTGAAGCAGAGCACCAGGGTCGGGGTGATCAGGATGTAGCAGGCGGCGAGCTTCATCTCGCGGGTGCCGATCTTCTTGCCGAGGTACTCCGGTGTGCGGCCGACCATCAGCCCCGCGATGAACACCGCGATGATCGCCATGATCAGCATGCCGTAGAGACCGGACCCGACACCGCCGGGCGCGACCTCGCCCAGCTGCATGCCCAGCAGCGTGATCCCGCCGCCGAAGCCGGTGTACGAGGAGTGGAAGGAGTTCACCGCGCCGGTGGACGTGAGCGTCGTGGCGACGGCGAAGACCGACGACCCGGCGATGCCGAACCGGGTCTCCTTGCCCTCCATCGCGCCCCCCGCGATGTCGAACGCGGGCCCGTGGTGGGCAAATTCGGTCCACATCATCAGGGCGGTGAAGCCCAGCCAGATGGCACCCATCGCCCCGAGGATCGCGTAGCCCTGCTTGGGCGAACCGACCATCCGGCCGAACGTCCGGGTCAGCGCGAACGGGATGACCAGAATCAGGAAGATCTCGAACAGGTTGGACAGTCCGTTGGGGTTCTCGAACGGGTGGGCCGCGTTGGCGTTGAAGTAGCCGCCGCCGTTCGTGCCCAGCTCCTTGATGACCTCCTGCGAGGCCACCGCGCCACCGCGCCACTGCTGCGAGCCGCCCAGGAACTGGCCGGCCTCGTGGACGCCGGAGAAGTTCTGCACGGCGCCGCAGGCGACCAGCACCAGCGCCCCGACCACGGAGATCGGAAGCAGGATGCGTACGGTGCCGCGCACCAGGTCGGCCCAGAAGTTGCCGAGTTCGCCGGTGCGGGACCTGGCGAAGCCGCGAACCAGGGCGACCGCGACGGCGATGCCGACGGCCGCCGAGACGAAGTTCTGCACCGCGAGGCCGCCGGTCTGGACGACGTGGCCCATGGCCTGTTCGCCCGCGTACGACTGCCAGTTGGTGTTCGCGACGAACGACGCGGCGGTGTTGAACGCCTGGTCGGGGTCGATCGAGGCGAAGCCGAGCGATCCGGGCAGACTGCCCTGGAGCCGCTGGAGGAGGTAGAGGAAGAGGACACTCACCGCGGAGAAGGCGAGCACACCGCGCAGATAGGCGGGCCAGCGCATCTCGGTGTCCGGGTTGGCGCCGATGGCCTTGTAGATCCACTTCTCGACCCGGAGGTGTTTCCGGGAGGAGTAGACGCGGGCCATGTGGTCGCCCAGGGGGCGGTACACCAGGCCCAGCGCCACGACGAGCGCGAGGACCTGGAGCGCTCCGGCGAGGACGGGGCTCATATCGGGCTCAGAACCTCTCCGGGTACAGAAGGGCGAGGACGAGATAGCCCAGCAGGGCGACGGCCACGACGAGTCCGACGACGTTCTCGGCGGTCACAGCCTGGCCACCCCCTTGGCGACGAGGGCCACCAGCGCGAACACCGCGATCGTGGTGACGACGAAGGCCAGATCAGCCATCGTGTGCTCCTGGATGAGGTACGGGTTTTTCTGACCTCCTGAGCAAACCCGGCATCGGCGCCGTTCCGAGGTGCGTTGATGGCTTCCTTACGGCGTTCGGGTGGCCTTTGACGGAGCACATACGTGCCTCATACGCGCCCCCTACGCACGCCTCTCGCGCGCCCTCCGGGCCCGACTCGCGCCCCGCCTCACACGTATCCCGCCGCCTCACGCGTCCCGCGCCCCCGGCTCTCTCCCCAACGCGAAGAGGCCGGTGGGCCGCACCCTCTCCGCAAAGGGGGTACGGCCCACCGGCCCCGGGTCGATCCGGCACGGGCCGCGGCCCGTGCCGCCGTGCCCCGTCGCCGAGTCCGCTCAGCGCACCTCGGTGATCTCCGGGCCGCGCTGGAGCTGGCCCATGCCGCCGGAGAACCGGGAGCTCTCCTGGTCCTCCTGCTGGACGCCCTCGGGCACCATCTGGGCATCGTCGGGAAGCTTGAGGACGATCGGGTCCCGGGGCGCCATCGGGCCGTCGCCGCGGACGACCACGGTGTCCCGGAAGATCGTCTCCAGCAGCCCGGCGGCCTCCGGCTGCACGGCACCCTGACCGGAGATCACTCCGCGCAGGAACCAGCGCGGGCCGTCGACACCGACGAAGCGCACCAGCTGCGCGCCGCTCGTGCCGTCCGGGAGCTGTACGGGGACCTGGGCGCGCAGCTCCCAGCCCAGCGGCCCCTCGACCTCGTCGATGATCCCGCCCTGCTGGGTGATGCCCGTGGCGATCTCCTCACGGACCTCGCCCCAGATGCCCTCCTTCTTGGGGGCGGCGAACGCCTGGAGCTGGACGGCGCTGTCGCGCAGCACCACCGTCGCGGCGACGATCGCGTCGCCGGCCACCTCGACGCGCAGCTCCATGCCCTCGACGCCGGGCACGAACATGCCGCCCAGATCGACCCGGCCCTCACCGGGCTGGGAGACCTCGGTGACGTCCCACGGCCCGTCCGGTCGCGGCGCCGGCGGGAGATTCACCCGGCGCGGGCCGCCGTCGGCCGCGCCGGTGCCATCGTGCTCGTCGACGACCTGCTCGGCCTCGCGCGCTTCGTCCGCCACGTCCTCGGCGGAACCACTCTTCTTGCGACGTCCGAACACGTCACTGTCCTTCCCGGTCGGGTACGACCGAAGCGTAGCTGTTCCGGCCCTGGATGATCCCGTCCCCGACACCATCGGCTCCGGCGGAGGCATGGCCTCCGGTGGATCCGAAGCCTCCCTCGCCGCGGGCCGAACCCGGAAGCTCGGCCACCTCGTGGAAGCGCACCTTCTCGACCTGCTGCACGACCAGCTGGGCAATCCGGTCGAAACGCTCGAACCGCACGGGCTCGCGGGGGTCGAGATTGATGACGATCACCTTGATCTCTCCACGGTACCCGGCATCGACCGTCCCCGGAGCATTCACGAGGGCGACTCCGCAGCGCGCGGCGAGACCGGAGCGCGGGTGCACGAACGCGGCGTATCCGTCGGGCAACGCGATCGACACTCCGGTGGGCAGCACCGCCCGCTCGCCCGGGGCGAGTTCGGCGGACTCGGCGGTCACCAGGTCGACCCCGCCGTCCCCGGGGTGTCCATAGGCCGGAATCGGCACCTCCGGGTCGAGGCGGCGGATCAGGACGTCCACGGGCCGTCGCATCAGGGGTTCACCTCGAAGGCACGGGCGCGCCGGACCTGGTCCGGGTCGGCCATGGCGGCGCGGATCTCGGCCGGACGGCCGTTCTCGATGAAGTGGTCGACCTTCACCTCGATGAAGAGGGCCTCGGCGCGGACCGCGACCGGTCCGTCCGGGCCGCCTATCCGTCCCGTCGCCCGCGAGTAGATCTTCCGGCCGTGCACCGCGGTGACCTCGGCGTCGAGGTGCAGCACGGTGTCCACCGGCACCGGGCGCACGAAGTCGGTCTCCAGCCGCCCGGTCACCGCGATCACCCGCAGCAGCCAGTTCAGCGAGCCCAGCGTCTCGTCCAGTGCGGTGGTCAGGACACCTCCGTGCGCCAGCCCCGGGGCGCCCTGGTGAGCGGCCTGCACGGTGAACTCGGCGGTGACGCTCACGCCCTCACCGGCCCTCGCCTGGAGGTGCAGCCCGTGCGGCTGTGCCCCACCGCAGCCGAAACAGTGTTCGTAGTGCGCGCCGAGGAGTTCGCCGGGGGCCGGGGCCTCGGGGTGCCGTACCGGTTCCACCGCGTCGGCGGGGGGATTCAGAGCCGCAGATGTTCCACTCACAGGCGCAGACCTTACCCGCGCGGCCGATGCCGGGGCGCACCGTGCCAAGCTTGGGTGCATGCAGCCTTCCGCCCCGCCTTTCGACGAACGCCTCACCGCGCCCCGCTCGTGGTGGCTCATCGCCTTCCTGATCGGCATCGCCTGCGCACTGATGCTGCTGCCGCTCGGCACCGTGCCCCTGCTGGCCGGTCTGGCGGGCGGCAGCGTGCTGTCGGCGATCGCGGTGAGTTCGTACGGCTCGGCCAGGATCCGGGTGGTGGCCGGTGCCCTGGTGGCCGGGGACGCACGGATCCCGGTCTCGGCGCTGGGCGAGGCCGAGGTGCTGGACGGCGAGGAGGCGCGCGCCTGGCGCTCGTACAAGGCCGACACCCGTGCCTTCATGCTGTTGCGCAGCTACATCCCGACGGCGGTCCGGGTGGAGGTCACCGACCCGCAGGACCCGACTCCGTACGTCTACCTCTCGACCCGGGAACCACAGGCGCTGGTCGCCGCCCTCGGCTCGGCGCGTTCCTGATCAGGGGCTCCCGCGTCGGCGGCCCGCGCGGGGTTGTGTCCGGGGCTTCGACGTTCTCCGGGCCCGCGGATCAGTTCTCCGGGTCCTTCCGCGGCCCCTTGCGCGGGCCGCGCGCCCGTCCCAGGGGCGGCAGCTCCGGCAGCCGGTCCCAGGGGACCTGGCGCTCGCGCAGGTCTTTCCTGATCTTGTCGGCGAGCTTCCGGGTGTCGCGCCGGTTCATCACCGCGCCGACGGCGGCGCCGACCAGGAACGGGATCAGGTTCGGCAGATCGCGCGTCATGCGCTTCGTGATCTGCCGGCGCAGTTCGCGCTTCATCCGGCCGCCCAGCGCCGCGTTGATCGTCGTGGGTTGCGCGACGTCGATGCCGCGCTCCTCCGTCCAGGACATGAGGTAGGCGGTGGACCGCTGGGTGAGCCCGCCCGGCGGGCGCAGCCCGTAGACCTCGTAGAGTTCCGCGACGAGCTTCAGCTCGATCGCGGCCACGCCGGTGATCTCCGCCGTCAGTTCGGTGAGCATCGCGGGCGGCACGGGCATCATGGCCGCCGCGCCGATACCGGCGCCGACGGTGGCGCTCGCCCTGCTCGCGCCCGAGACGAGCTTGTCGGCAAGGTCCTCGGGCCCGAGGCCCGGGAACTGCTTGCGCAGCGTCGCGAGGTCGCGCACGGGGATGCGGGGAGCGGACTCGATGATCAGGTCGGCGATATGGCCGATCGCGACCCTGGCAGCCTCCCCGCCCTTGCGCACACCCCGTTTCACCGAGCTCGGACGGCCCCCTGCGGTCCGGGGCCCCGTCCTGTCGAGCTGTCCGGCCCCGTGGGCCGGGCCGGCTCCTTCATGTCTCCCTTGCGCGGTCACCGCTTCGAGTGCCGCGGCTGCTTCGAGCGAGGCCGACCGGCCTCGCTCGTCGTACCGCTCGCCCGGGGAGGGCGACAGGGCGGACCGCCCGGCAGGCGTCACCACGCCTTTCGCCGGGCCTGTTCCGCCCTGGTCCGCCTCCGACGACTTCTTGCGCCGCAGGCGTCGCCTCCGGAACGGTTTGTCGCCTGTCACGGCCGACTCGACCTAGTCGCAGTCGCGGCAGATCGGCTGACCGTTCTTCTCCCGTGCCAGCTGGCTCCTGTGGTGCACGAGGAAGCAGCTCATGCACGTGAACTCGTCGGCCTGCTTCGGCAGGACCCGGACGGCCAGCTCCTCGTTGGACAGGTCCGCGCCGGGCAGCTCCAGGCCCTCGGCGGCGTCGAACTCGTCGACGTCGACGGCGGAGGCCGTCTTGTCGCTGCGGCGCGCCTTGAGCTCTTCGAGGCTGTCCTGATCGACGTCGTCGTCGGTCTTGCGTGGAGTGTCGTAATCGGTTGCCATGTCGCTCTCCCCCTCTGGGTGTCTGCGGTGTCTCAGCGCACGTAACGCGTGAGAGGCCGGACTTGTGCCCGACCCGAGGCGGAGATTTTGCCTCACATCAAGGTCTGTTACTCAATCGACACCCAAAAGGACCGCTCGTGAGTGATCGGTCTGGGTGGCGATGGGGACCGTACACGGCCCTCGCGTCGCGCTTCACAGGCGCCACCCCGTGTACTTCCCGTGATATCAGGACCCGAAAACCCCGGCTATTGCCGGATTTCCGACGCGGGCGCCCATCACGGAGCGTTGACGCATAGAAATTCGCTTCTGTGATCGATCACACATGAGCGACTCGGTCACAGGTCACGAAAATTCCGCCCAAAGCGAACAAAGCGCTTAGGGTACGATTCGCCGCGTCGGCGCGCTCAGACGGGCAGTGAGACGCGCATCACAAGGCCCCCTCCCTCGCGGGGTTCCGCGACGATACGGCCGCCGTGGGCGCGCGCCACGGACCGCGCGATCGACAGGCCGAGCCCGACCCCCTTGTCGCTCCCCGTCCGCTCCGTACGCAGCCGTCTGAAGGGCTCGAAGAGGTTGTCGATCTCATAGGCGGGCACCACCGGCCCCGTGTTCGCGACCACCAGCACGGCGTGACCGGACTGCAGCGTGGTGGTGACCTCCACCCAGCCGTTCTCCGGCACGTTGTAGCGCACGGCGTTCTGCACGAGGTTCAGCGCGATCCGCTCCAACAGGACGCCGTTGCCCTGGATGACGGCCGGGGACCACTCGCCACGGATCTCCACGCCCCGCTCCTCGGCCTCGGCACGCGTCTGGTCGATGGCGCGCGAGGCGACCTCGGCCAGGTCGACCGGTTTGCGTTCGACGATCTGGTTGTCGCTGCGGGCCAGCAGCAGCAGGCCCTCCACCAGCTGCTCACTGCGCTCATTGGTGGCCAGCAGGGTCTTCCCCAGCTGTTTCAGCTCCGCCGGCGCCTGGGGGTCGGAGAGGTGCACCTCCAGCAGCGTGCGGTTGATCGCGAGCGGCGTGCGCAGTTCGTGCGACGCGTTCCCGACGAACCGCTGTTGGGCCGTGAAGGCGCGCTCCAGGCGGTCGAGCATCTCGTCGAAGGTGTCGGCGAGCTCCTTCAGCTCGTCGTCCGGGCCGTCCAGCTCGATCCGGCGGGACAGGTCCGTTCCGGCCACCCGGCGGGCGGTGCGGGTGATCCGGCCCAGCGGGGAGAGCACCCGGCCCGCCATGGCGTAGCCGAAGGCGAACGCGATGACGCTGAGGCCGACCAGGGCCAGCAGCGACCGGTTCAGCAGGGTGTCCAGCGCCTGCTGCCGTTGATGGTTGACGCAGGAGTTTATCGCCGCGTTGATGGCGTCCGGCGTGGGGTTCGTGCCGAAGTTGCACACGTCGCTGACGATCCGGCCGCTCACGATCCTGAACGGCAGTTCACTGCCCACGTGCAGGGCCTGGGCGGCCAGCATGTAGATGATCGAGAGCAGCAGGATGCCCGCGATCAGGAACATGCCGCCGTAGAGCAGCGTGAGCCGTATGCGGATGGTCGGGCGCAGCCAGTACGGCGGCTCCGGCTGTTTGGGCTCCCAGGTGGGCTTCGGAGGCGCCGTCGGGGGCGCCGGGACGCTGGGCATCGGCGCTCAGATCCGGTAGCCGGAGCCGGGCACGGTGACGATCACCGGGGGCTCGCCGAGCTTGCGGCGCAGCGTCATGACGGTGACCCGGACGACGTTGGTGAACGGGTCGGTGTTCTCGTCCCACGCCTTCTCCAGCAGCTGCTCGGCCGAGACGACCGCGCCCTCGCTGCGCATCAGGACCTCCAGCACGGCGAACTCCTTCGGCGCGAGCTGGATCTCGGTCTCGCCGCGGAACACCTCCCGCCGGTTGGGATCCAGCTTGATGCCGGCACGCTCCAGGACGGGCGGCAGCGCCACCGTCGTGCGCCGCCCCAGCGCCCGCACGCGGGCGGTGAGCTCGGTGAACGCGAACGGCTTGGGCAGATAGTCGTCGGCGCCGAGCTCCAGCCCCTCCACCCGGTCGCTGACGTCCCCGGACGCCGTGAGCATGAGCACCCGCGTGGGGATGCCCAGCTCGACGACCCGGCGGCAGACGTCGTCACCGTGCACCAGGGGAAGGTCCCGGTCCAGCACCACGACGTCGTAGTCGTTGATCTCGATGCGCTCCACGGCCGCCGCGCCGTCGTACACGACATCGACGGCCATGGCCTCTCGGCGCAATCCGGTGGCCACCGCATCGGCGAGCAGCTGCTCGTCCTCCACGACGAGTACGCGCACGGCGCTGTCCTTCCTCAGAGATTTCACGTTTTCACGTTCAGGCTTCACCACGTCGAAAACGCAGAACGTGCCGATGCGCACACGGTCCGTGAAGCGGACCGCTCATCGACACGGTCATGCGCTGCTCCATCCTGCCCGCAACGCGCATAAACCGGCGGTAAGACGGCGTTCACCGGCCCGGACCCCCAGGAATTCACGGGATTTCCGGGCCAGTTGAGGTTTCTCTGAGGTTCGGGCCGGGGAGGACGCATTCACACCCGAGATCATGCCTCGAATGTGGTGTGCCACAGGCCACTCCGTCCCCGGAGAGTGCGTGATCACCGCCCTACCGCCACCGCGCGGAGGGAAACCCCGGGCACACCCCCGTGCCACCGACCCACGATGAGGGGGCGCATTATGGACGCTTTCACCGCTGGTCTGCTGCAGCGGATCAGGACGACCGAATCCGACCTCACAAGGGCTCGGGAGACGGGCGACGACTTCCTCGCGGATGTCGAGCAGGGCGAACTGGACGACCTGCACCGCCTCGCCGCCGAGCACGGCGTCAAGATCGGCACCACCGGCGTCTGAACCGTCGTGGGAGGGCCCCGGCCACCGTTCGCGGTGGTCGGGGCCCTTCTGCCGCTCCAGGGGCCTCTGGCGGGCCTCTGCGGCCTCTCCCCCGCCCCTCCGCCGCGCGGCCGGCCTCCGGTCGGACGACGGCGCGTCGACGACAGGCCATGAAGGCCGCCCCGCAGCGCGTGGCGGACCGGCGCGCGGCGTCGGATGTGGTGCATCGCAAGGCGCGGGGACGCCTTGCGATGCCGGACGTGCGCGGGCGTCCCGACAGCCGCGGCGAGGTGCCGCAGCTGTCGATGTGCGCCGCCGGGAATTACGGAACAGCCCTCAGTCGTGCCAGGCGCCGTATTCCTCCAGGAGGGCCTGAAGCGGTTCGAAGACGCCCGGCGTCGCGGCGATCGTCAGGTCTCCGTCGGCGGGCCGCCCGGGGCGGCCTCCGGTGCACGCCCCCGCCTCGCGGGCGATGAGGTCACCGGCCGCCAGGTCCCACGGGTGGAGCCCGCGCTCGTAGTAGCCGTCGAGGCGGCCCGCCGCAACGTCGCACAGGTCCACGGCCGCCGAGCCGCCGCGCCGGATGTCGCGCAGCCGCGGGATCAGCCGCCGGGCCACGTCCGCCTGGTGCGCGCGGACGTGGGCGACGTAGTTGAAACCGGTCGAGACGAGCGCCTGGTCGAGCGGTGGCGCGGGCCGGCAGCGCAGAGCGGTGTTCGCGCCGTGCGCCCCGCCGGCGTACGCGCCGCCGCCGAGCACGGCCCAGTACGTCTCCCGGCGCATCGGAGCCTCCACCACGCCCACGATCCGCTCGCCGTCCCGCTCCGCGGCGATGGAGACGGCCCAGGTGGGCAGGCCGTACAGGTAGTTCACCGTGCCGTCGAGCGGGTCGATGACCCAGCGGATACCGCTGCTGCCCGGCGTGCTGGCGCCCTCCTCGCCGAGGAAGCCGTCCTGGGGGCGGCGTTCGGCGAGGAGGCCGGTGATCAGCTTCTCGGCGGCGATGTCCATCTCGGTGACGACGTCGATCGGGCTGGACTTGGTCGCGGCCACGCCCAGGTCGGCCGGGCGGCCGTCGCGCAGCAGCTCACCGGCGCGACGGGCGGCCTCCAGGGCGAGGTCGAGCAGTTCGGACGGGTTCGGATCGGTCACGGCGCTCCAGATTTCGGCGGACGACGGATGTCGGCGGGCGAAGGCGGGTCGCACGGGCGACGGGAGCCACGGCGGGCCCTCGGTCCCGGGCCGGGCGCCCGGGGCGGTGGTGCCGCCGTGCGCCCCGGGCGGATCAGGCGCAAGGGCTGTCGGCGCCCGCGGCTGCGGGCCTGGGTGCCCGGGCCGGACAGCACCCGGCCGGACACAGATCGTGGCTCGGGCCGAGCGCGCCCAGGGCGCAGCGCTCCGGAGCGCAACCCCGCTCGGTCCCGGCCCGCTCCAGCACCAGTTCACGCACGGCCGCCGCGAACCGGGGATCGGCGCCCACGGTCGCGGACCTGCGGACCGGGAGTCCGAGCTCGGCCGCCTTCGCGGTGGCCTCGGTGTCGAGGTCGTACAGAACCTCCATGTGGTCCGAGACGAAACCGATGGGGGCCATCACCACGGCGGAGACACCCTCGCCGTGCAGGCTCTCCAGGTGGTCGCAGATGTCGGGTTCCAGCCACGGGATGTGCGGGGCGCCGCTGCGTGACTGGTAGACGAGCCGCCAGGAGTGTTCGTTGCCGGTCTCCTCGCGCACCGCGTCGACGATCAGCCGGGCGATGTCGAGATGGGCCGCGACGTAGGCACCGCCGTCGCCGTGTCCCTCGACGGGGCCGGAGGTGTCGGCGGCGGACACGGGGATGGAGTGCGTGGTGAAGGCGAGGTGCGCCCCGGCCCGTACGTCCTCGGGCAGGTCGGCCAGGGAGGCGAGGACGCCGTCCACCATGGGCCGCACGAAACCGGGGTGGTTGAAGTAGTGCCGCAGCTTGTCGACGCGGGGCACCGGCAGCCCCTCGGCCTCCAGGGCGGCCAGCGACTCCGCGAGGTTCTCGCGGTACTGCCGGCAGCCGGAGTAGGAGGCGTAGGCGCTGGTGGCGAGGACGGCGATGCGGCGACGGCCGTCCGCGACCATCTCGCGCAGGGTGTCGGTGAGGTACGGCGCCCAGTTGCGGTTGCCCCAGTACACCGGAAGGTCCAGGCCGTGCTCCGCGAAGTCCTTGCGCAGGGCGTCCAGCAGCGCCCTGTTCTGGGCGTTGATCGGGCTGACGCCGCCGAACAGGAAGTAGTGCCGGCCGACCTCCTTCAGCCGCTCCTCGGGGATGCCCCGGCCACGGGTCACGTTCGCCAGGAACGGGACCACGTCGTCCGGGCCTTCGGGGCCGCCGAAGGAGAGCAGCAGCAGTGCGTCGTAGGGAGCGGGGTCACACGGATCGGACATGCCATCGATCCTCCCACTCGCCTCGGACAGTGCTTCCACCGACATCCCCGGCACCGCCTCCGCGCCCCGGCCTCCCGGGCGCCGCCCATCGCCCCGCGACGCCGACCCGCCTATGCGCGCGACCTCTAAGCTGTACCGGCCGCGTGCAGGCGTAACAGACACGTTCGTCACAGGCACGTTCGATCGCATCGCCCCGGAGCCTTCCTTGCCCAGTCCCTACCGCGCGATCTTCGCCGCCCCCGGCAGCAAGCGGTTCTCGGCGGCCGGATTCCTCGGCCGGATGCCGCTGTCCATGATGGGCATCGGCGTGGTGACCATGGTTTCCCAGCTCACCGGCCGCTACGGGCTCGCCGGGGCGCTCTCCGCGACGCTGGCGATGTCGGCGGCCGTGATCGGGCCGCAGATCTCCCGTCTCGTGGACCGGCACGGTCAGCGCCGGGTGCTGCGGCCCGCCACGCTCGTCGCGCTCGCGGCGGTGGCCGGGCTCCTCGTCTGCGCGCAGCAGCGGCTGCCGGACTGGACGCTCTTCGTCTTCGCGGCGGGCGCCGGCTGCGTGCCCAGCGTGGGCTCGATGATCCGGGCCCGCTGGGCGGAGATCTACCGCGGTTCGCCGCAGCGGCTGCACACCGCGTACTCGTGGGAGTCGATCGTCGACGAGGTGTGCTTCATCTTCGGGCCGATCATCTCGATCGGCCTGTCCACGTCCTGGTTCCCGGAGGCGGGCCCGCTGCTCGCAGCGGTGTTCCTGCTGGCCGGCGTGTTCTGGCTGACCGCGCAGCGCGCCACCGAACCCGTCCCGCACCCGCGCGAGCAGCACACCGGCGGTTCCGCGATGCGTTCCCGGGGTCTGCGGGTGCTCGTGGTGACGTTCATGGCGACCGGGGCGATCTTCGGGGCGATCGACGTGGTGACGGTGGCCTTCGCCGAGGAGCAGGGGCACAAGGCGGCGGCGAGTCTCGTCCTGGCCGTGTACGCCCTGGGGTCCTGCGTGGCCGGGGCCGTCTTCGGCCTGCTGCGGCCGGGCGGGAAGCCGTCCACCCGGTGGCTGCTGGGTGTGTGCGCGATGGCCGTGAGTATGATCCCCCTCCAACTGGCCGGGAGCCTGCCGTTCCTGGCCGTGGCGCTCTTTGTCGCGGGCCTCGCCATCGCACCGACGATGGTCACCACCATGGCCCTCGTCGAGCAGCACGTACCGCGCACCGCACTGACCGAGGGCATGACCTGGACCAGCACCGGGCTCGCCGTCGGCGTGGCACTCGGCTCCTCGGCCGCCGGCTGGGTGGTCGACGCCTCCGGGGCCGAGGCGGGGTACGCGGTGCCTGCCGTGGCGGGAGCGCTCGCGGCCGCGGTGGCGTTCCTGGGGTACCGCCGGCTCAGCGGGCCGGCCGCTACGGGAGGGCGTGGGGAAGATGACCGGAACCGGCGCACGGACGACGACGAGCGCGTGGCGTAACTGGGCGGGGAACGTCACGGCGCGTCCGACGCGGGCCGTGACCCCCGCCTCGGCGCCCGAACTGGCCGAGGCGCTGCGCCGGGCCTCCGAGGACGGCCTGCGGGTGAAGCCGGTCGGCTCCGGGCACTCCTTCACCTCGGTGGCGGCCACCGACGGACTGCTGATCCGCCCCGACCTGCTCGCCGGCATCCGGGAGATCGACCGCGAGGCGATGACGGTGACCGTCGGGGCCGGCACGACGCTGGAGCGGCTCAACACCGTCCTGGCGCGGGAGGGCCTCTCGCTCACCAACATGGGCGACATCATGAAGCAGACGGTCGCCGGCGCCACATCGACCGGCACCCATGGCACCGGCCGTGACTCGGGGTCCATATCCGCGCAGATCCGCGCCCTCGAACTGGTCACCGCCGACGGGCGGGTGCTGACCTGTTCGGAGAAGGAGAACGCCGACATCTTCGCCGTCGCCCGGATCGGGCTCGGCGCGCTGGGCGTCGTCACGGCGATCACCTTCGCCGTGGAGCCGGTCTTCCTGCTGACGGCCCGTGAGGAGCCCATGAGCTTCGACCGGGTCACGACCGACTTCGACCAGCTGGTCACGGAGAACGAGCACTTCGAGTTCTACTGGTTCCCGCACACCGGCAACTGCAACACCAAGCGCAACAACCGCAGCGCGGGACCGGCCGCGCCTCCCGGGAAGGTCAGCGGCTGGATCGAGGACGAACTCCTCTCCAACGGGGTCTTCCAGGCGGCCTGTGCGGTCGGCCGGGCGTTCCCCGCGACGATCCCGTCGATCGCCAGGGTCTCCAGCCGCGCGCTCTCGGCTCGTACGTACACCGACATTCCTTACAAGGTCTTCACCAGTCCGCGCCGGGTGCGCTTCGTGGAGATGGAGTACGCCGTGCCGCGCGAGGCTGCCCTGGAGGTGCTGCGGGAGGTCAGGGCTATGGTCGATCGCTCTCCGCTGCGGATCAGCTTCCCGGTGGAGGTGCGCACCGCACCCGCCGACGACATCGCGCTCTCCACGGCCTCGGGCCGGGACAGCGTGTACATCGCCGTCCACATGTACCGGGGCACGCCCTACCAGGCGTACTTCACGGCCGTCGAGCGGATCATGACCGCCCATGCCGGCCGGCCGCACTGGGGCAAGATCAACACCCGTGACGCGGAGTACTTCACCGAGGTCTACCCGCGCTTCGGCGAGTTCACCGCCGTACGCGACCGGCTCGACCCGGACCGGCTGTTCGGCAACGCCTATCTGCGCCGGGTGCTGGGCGACTGACGACCTGGGGAGCAAGAGGGAGCGGGCTCCCGACGCCCTGCGACTCCGCCTTCCGCGTCGTCGTCGGTCACCGACGCCCCTTCCCCAAGCTCTCAGCTGCTTTCGAGCAGGGGCCCCATCCGCCTCCCTAGTGCCGGTCACGGCACTAGGGAGGCGGCGTCCGGTGCGGTGCATCGCAAGGCGGAGGGGCGTCCTCGTAGGGGGCGTACGTGGACGATCCCGACAATGCGGCGAGGCGCCGCGCCAGACGCCGCAGGCCGGACGGGGCTTTCGAAACACGCCCTGGCCAGACCCTGTCGTCGAAGTGCCGTCGTGCGGCCGGAGGCCGGGCCGAGGGGACGGTGCCGGAGGGCACCGCCCCCTCGGTCTCATCGGCCGGTTTCGGTGCCGGTGGTGGCCTGTCCGCCCTGCGCCGGGGCCTGCCCGGCATCCGTGGGCTGCGGGGCGACGCCGTCCTCGCCGGGGGCCGACGGGGCGGGTGTGGTCGCCGGGGACGGACCGGTCCCCTCGCCGCTGCCGCCGGGCCGCGTGGCGCTGGGCGCCGGATCGGCCGGGGCGCGGCCGTCCTGACCGGAGTCGGGGTTCCGGGTCTGCCCGCCGCCCGGGGCCGTGCCGGGGGCCTCGCCGCTCTCCTGCCCCGGCGTCCGGTCCCGGTCCGGGCCGGTGCCGGTGCCGGTCGACGGCGCGGGGTCGTTCGTCCCGGAGTCCCGTGCGCCGCCGCGTACGACGGAGCCCACGGTGGTGCCCCGGCCACCGCTCAGGTCGCTCCCGGAGACCAGTTCGTACGTGGTGATCCCGGCCATGGCCACGGCGAAGACCACGGCCGCCCCGGCAGCGGAACGCTTCCAGCCCCGGAACCGGGTGCCGTGCGTGGTGGCCTCGGAGAACTCCTCGTCGGGCGACCCGTCCCGGCCCGGGCGGACCGCCGCGAGCGGCCGGGTCGCACCGAACGGCCCGGTCGGCCGGGTGGGGTCCTGATCGGTGTCCACGGCGCGCAGCACGGTCGTGGCATCCACGGCGGGAAGCATGGTTGTCGCGTCCATGGCGGGGAGCACCGTCGTGGCGTCCTCGGCCCCGTCGTGGCCCGGCTCCGGCGAGGACCGCCGTTCCCCCCGCGAGGCCCGCGCGTCGCCCGCCCTCCGGTTCCGCCCGGCCGCCTCGCGGCCCTGGTGCTTCGCCTGGACCGTGGCCTCGCGGATCTGCTCCCCCGTGCGACGGAAGAAGTGCTGGAAGACGGAACCGCCGCACGTGGCGACGACGCTCATCACCCCCGCGCCCAGGATCGTTCCGTAGACACCCAGCTGGGAAGCCGCCACCGCCGCGGCGACCGCCGCCACGGCACTGCCCGCCACCTGCGGCAGGCTCAGATCTATTCGCTTTTCCTTGGGATCCGTGTCACTTTCCGGCTTCTGCACCATTTCCAGCCCTTGATTGACATCTCTCCCACCATGCAACAGAAAGGGACATCTGAGCGAAGTGATTAGTTCCGCTTCGGGAGATTCTGTGAAGCAGAACACGCGCAAGGGGCATACGGTCCCCGGCTGGGTAGCTCAACTGCCGCACCCGACGACGACTTCGACGGCGCGGCGGTCCACTCACGTGGCCCGAATGGAGTACTGTGACGAGCCCTGAGCCGGATTCCCGCACGGGTGTCCGGGATCTTCGGGAAGGGGGCCGCAAGGAGGCACTCGAACCGGCGGCGCCGCGGCATCGCACGGGGACCGACTACATGATGTGACCAGAAGTCCACTTCATGTTGCACAATGGGTCACCGTGTCATACCGGCGGTCAAGGGCTCACGCTCGACACACCGGGCAACACGGCAATGTTGTGGCAGGCTGCACCCGGGCAGGCCACACTCGACTAGCGGAAGCAGCGACGCACGTGACGTCGGCAGGCACCACCCGGGAGGTCCCCATGCCCGAACTGCGTGTCGTGGCCGTCTCCAACGACGGCACACGACTGGTGCTCAAGGCTGCGGACAACACGGAGTACACGCTTCCGATCGACGAGCGGCTGCGAGCCGCCGTGCGCAACGATCGTGCGCGGCTGGGCCAGATCGAGATCGAGGTGGAGAGCCACCTCCGCCCGCGCGACATCCAGGCGCGGATACGGGCGGGCGCCTCCGCCGAGGAGGTCGCCCAGTTCGCCGGGATCCCGGTCGACCGTGTCCGCCGCTTCGAGGGCCCTGTCCTCGCGGAACGCGCCTTCATGGCCGAGCGCGCCCGCAAGACCCCCGTACGCCGTCCCGGCGAGAACACCGGCCCCCTGCTCGGCGAGGCGGTGAAGGAGCGGCTGCTGCTGCGCGGCGCCGACAAGGAGACCGTCCAGTGGGACTCGTGGCGCCGTGACGACGGCACCTGGGAGGTCCTGCTGGTCTACCGGGTCGCGGGCGAACCCCATTCGGCGAGCTGGGCGTACGACGCGCCGCGTCGGCTGGTCCAGGCCGTGGACGACGAGGCGCGTTCGCTGATCGGCGAGACCGACGAGGTCGCCGCGCCCGAGCCGACCTTCCCGTTCGTGCCCCGGATCGCCCGGCTGCCCCGCGACCGGCCGCTGGACCGCTCCCTGGACCGCCCGTTGGAGCGCCCGTCGGTCCCGGCCCCCGTGCCCGACCCCGAGGAGCACGTGGGCGGCATCTCGTCCGGTGAACGCGACTCGCTGACCAGCCTGCTGGAGGCGGTTCCGAGCTTCCGCGGCGACATGGTCGTCCCGGAACGGCCCGAGCCCCCCGTCCCGGACCCGGTCGCGGAGGAGCCGGAGGCCGACGAGTCACCCGCGGCAGCTGCCTCCGCGGGTGCCGGTTCCGCCTACGCGGATGTGCTGATGCCGCGGGCGGTGGCGGGACACCGCGACCGGCTGATCGGGACCACGGACCGTCAGGCCGAGGCCGACGGCGTACGGCCGGGCCGCCGGGCGGCGGTGCCGAGCTGGGACGAGATCGTCTTCGGCACGCGCCGAAAAAAACAGGACTGAACGGGCCGATCGCAGCATGACGAGGGCCCGTACGCCACGGCGTGCGGGCCCTCGTGCCGTGTCCTCCGCGCGCGGCACGGGAGAAACGTGTGCCCCGGGAGCGACGCACCGCACGCAAGCGGCACACGGTCCGGAAGAAGCGCGTGACACGGAAGGAACGACGGGAGCAGCGGGCGGCCGGACCACGTCCCGGCCGCGCGCCGCGCTCAGTCCGGCGCGCCTCGCGTCAGCGGGGGTCGCGGCCCGTGGCGACCGGGCGGGTCCCGTCGGCGGTCCACTCGGACCAGGAGCCCACGTAGAGCGCCGCCGGAATCCCGGCGACGGCCAGGGCCAGCACCTCGTGGGCGCCCGAGACGCCCGAGCCGCAGTAGACACCGACCTCGGACGCCCGGTCGGCGCCGAGCTCACCGAAGCGGGCCGCCAGCGAGGAGGCGGGCAGGAACCGGCCGTCCTCTTCCACGTTCTCGGTGGTCGGGGCCGAGACGGCGCCCGGGATGTGGCCGGCCACCCGGTCGATCGGTTCCACCTCGCCCCGGTAGCGTGCGGCGGCCCGCGCGTCGAGCAGCAGACCCGACCGGGCCAGCGCCGCCGCCCCGTCGGCGTCCAACAGCGGCACGGCGCCGGGCACCGGCCGGAAGTCGCCCTCGTCCGGCATGGGGATCTCCGTGTCGAGCTTCCCCTCCCAGGCCGCGAGGCCGCCGTCCAGCACCCGGACGTTCTCGTGCCCGGTCCAGCGCAGCAGCCACCAGGCGCGGGCCGCCGCCCAGCTCTGGCCGCCGTCGTACACGACCACCGGGGTGTCCGCGCGGACACCGGCCTTGCGCATGGTCGCGCCGAACTCCTCGGGGTCGGGCAGGGGGTGGCGTCCACCACTGCCCGCCGGACCGGCGAGGTCCGCGTCCAGGTCGACGAAGACCGCGCCCGGGATGTGTCCGGCCTCGTAGTCCGGACGGCCGTGCGGGCCGCCCTGCTGCCAACGTACGTCCAGGAGCACCGGCGGACGTGGCCCCGCCAGCTCGCTCGCGCATTCGGGCGCGGTGATGATCGGCTTCATGGGAACCATCCTCGCGCAGGAGCGGTCCCACCCGTAACACCGTCACACCACCGAACCGGACGTACCGCATGTTTCCGGCCTCTCTGTCGAGATCCCGGACGATGCGGCGCGGCCGGGCCGCATGGAGCGCCGGGTGGTGCGAGCATCTGCACGGGGCGCGCACCACCCGCGCCGCACCACGGCGCACGGCCCTGTTCCCCCCGTACGGCCACCACGATGGTCCGAGGAGAGAGTGACGATGACCGAGGCTCCCGCCCGGCGCACACCCGGAACACCTTGCTGGGTGAGTCTGATCGTGCACGGCTTGAGCACCACAGAGGATTTCTACGCCGGTCTGTTCGGCTGGGAGTTCGCGCCGGGCCCGGACCAACTGGGTCCGTACGTCCGCGCGTCGATCGGCGGAAGGGTGGTCGCGGGCATCGGGCAGCTGCCGTCCGACCGCCTCCTGCCCGTGGCCTGGACAACGTATCTGGCCTCCGACGACGCCGATGCCACGGCGGAGCTGATCCGCTCCTGCGGTGGCACGGTCGCCGTGGGGCCGCTCGACACGGGCGAGGCGGGACGACTCGCCGTCGCCGCCGATCCCGGGGGCGCGGTCTTCGGGATCTGGCAGGCCGCCGCGCATCTCGGCACGGCGCTCTCAGGCACCCACGGCACCCCGGTCTGGAACGAGCTGCTGACCCGTGAGACCTCGACGGTCTGCAAGTTCTACCAGACGGTGTTCGGCTACGAGGCGGAGGCGATCGTATCGGCTGGCTTCGACTACCAGACGCTGCGTCTGCGCGGTCGTCCGGTCGCCTCGCTGCACGGCGTGGGTCATGCCCTCCCCCGCGACCGCGGGCCGCACTGGATGACGTACTTCGAGGTCGACGACACCGACGCGACCGCTCGTCGTGTGGTGGACCTGGGTGGGTACGTCCTCCAGCCGCCCCGCGACGGCTCCTTCGGCCGGATCGCGACCGTGGCGGACCCCGAGGGCGCCGTGTTCACGATCGTGCGGTCACCCGACAGGCTCTGAACCGACGGGCTCCAGGCCGGGGCGTCAGCCGGTCCGGAGCCGTTCGACATGGCGGCGGGCGGGGCCGGACAACCGGGCGTGGAGCTCGTCGAAGAGATCGGACGCCTCGGTTCCGCTCCATTCGGCCGGCAGCAGCTCCCGCGCGACACCGGGGTCGAGGTAGACCAGCCGGCGCCAGTCGGTGATGACCCTGATGTACGTCGTGAACGCCTCGCTGTCGGTGACCCGGTCCCCGCTCGCGATCCGCTCGGTCACCGGCCGGTACGCCGCGAGGAACTCGGCGTAGAGCCGCTGGAGCCGGACGGTGTCCCACCAGATGCGCACCTTCGCGGCCAGTTCCGCGCGGCCCGCCCGGCCCCTGCTCGCCTCGCACTCGCCCTCGGGCGCGTTCCCGACCGGGATCCCGGCCTCCGTCCTCCCGGCCGCGGGAAGGTGGTCGGCCCGGAAGAGGTCGGTGTAGGAGCGCAGCCCGTGCCGGGCCAGCATGTCCTCCGCCTCCTCGTACACATGACCCGGTGCGATCCACACCCCGGCGGACACGGATCCGAAGCCGAGCCTGGTCAGCTGGGTGCGCAGCGCGTGCCGCCTGGCGCGCTCGGACTCGGGCACGGAGAAGACGACGAGCACCCAGCCCTCGTCGACGGTGGCGCGCCGCGCCGCGAAGATGCGCGGATCGCCGTCGCGCAGGACGCGTTCGGTGTCCGGCGAGATCCGGTATCCGGCCGCCCCGGACACCGTTTCCGCTTCGAGGATTCCGGCGCGCTTCAGCCGGGAGACGGAGGACCGCACGGTCGGCCCCTCGACGCCCAGGTCGGCGAGCAGCCGGATCAGCGAGGCCACGGGCATCCAGCCGCCGGTGTCGCGCGCGTACAGCCCGTAGACCGTCACGATCAGCTGCCTCGGCTGCGCCTTGCCCGGGGATCCCGGTCCGGGCGCGGACTCTTCCCCGCTCGCCGTGTTCACGGCGTCATCCTCGCCGAGTTCGGCGGCCCTGGCGAGCCAGATCGCCGCTTCGTCCTCGAAGCCGTCCAGCCAGCCCCTGCTGCCGGGCCCCGGCGCAAGGGCGCGGCCGGTGGCCCAGGCGCATGCAGAAAGCACCGGGGAGTCCAGCAGCAGCCGTCCCTCATCGGTGACGGTCAACGCGAACAGGGCGCTCTCGCCGTCCATCCGCCCGTCGTGGTCCTTCCTTGAACACGTCGACCGGCTCCACTCCTCCATCCAGCGTCGGCCGGCCGGCCCGGCGTACCGCACGACGACCACGGACATGCCGCCGCTGAGCGCTGCGGCCCGACACGCTCAGCCCAGGCCCGGCACCGCAGACTGCGTGGCCATCAGCGAGCCCGCGAACCAACGCTCATCCGCACGCTTCACGGAAAGTCCCTCCTGGCGGCAGTGTTCCACCAGCCGGTCGAAGATCAGGCGCTCCAGGCCGTGCTCGACCAACCGGGCCCGAAACTTCGCCGGCACCGCGAAGTCGAACCCCGGATCGGTCAGCTCCAGGCCGAGCACGTACTTCCAGTCGATCGCCCGGACCACCATCCCGGCTGCCTGGCGGTCGGGGAGTGCGAGCCGTTCGAGGGCGGTGTTGATCTCGACTGTCCAGGGCCGGTGGCGGGCAAGGCGGAGGATGCGACGTCGACCGCTGGTGACGAGCTGTCGGCGGCGGAGAACAGGCGGAACCGCAGGCGGCGCGGTCCCCGGAGCCGGGCCCGGCCGGTCAGGGCGAGCATGGGCATCCAGGCCAGCAGATCGAGCGCGATCCGGGCGATCTCCAGCCAGACCTGGTTCTGCGCGGTGTCGTGCAGGGGAAGGTTCCGCACCATAGGGGACCCCTCCTCCCCGGCCCCTGCCGGGGCCGGGCTCAGAGGTGCCCACCACTCGGGGACAGGTCCCCCACCCCGGCCCGCTGGTTCAGCCTGCCACCAGGGCCGGATCGCTCGTACCCGCCTCGCCCGTCTCGACGTGCCCGGCAAAGCGGCGCAGGAACGTGGTGTCCGTATCGGAGACCACCGAGATGTCGTACCAGCGGCTGCTCCCCCGCAGGTCCACCGAGTGGTTCACAGTCGCGCCCGCCCGCACCGTGAACGTCTGGACAGAACCGCCGTAGGCATCGCTCAGCGTCAAATGAGCGTCCCCAGAGCCACTGTGGGTCATCGTCAGGTCGAGATTCCCACTGGTGGCGTTGTGGCGGGCGGTCACCTCGGGCCCTGCCGCTCTGCCGGGCCCCTTGAAGGTACGAAGGAATCCGTTCGGCCCGTACACACTGAGGTTGGTCACTCCGTTCGAATAGGCCGTGTTCCAGGTGTCGAAGAGCGACTTACCGGCCTCGGCGGTGTACGTCCACGGTCCGTCGGTACGGTTCGCGGACGTCACCAGGAACTGCGCCCCGGCCGCGGCGCCTCCGCTGAAGGTGAGGGTGTACTTTCCGGTCGCCGGATTCGCCGAGCCGTCCACGAACGGCGCGTACAGCAGCGGCCGGGTGGGCCGGGTACCCGGTTCCTGTTTGGGAACACTGCCGACGGCGGGCGGCACGGGCACATAGTCGGGATGCCGGTTGCGGTCCGGCGGCAGGTATCCGTCGGTGGAGGGAAGGGCGACGGGGGCGGTGTCCGTACGGCGGAAGTCGAACGCGGAGGTGAGGTCACCGCAGATGGCGCGTCGCCAGGGCGAGATGTTCGGTTCCTTCACCCCGAAGCGTCGCTCCATGAACCGGATGATCGAGGTGTGGTCGAAGACCTCGGAGCACGAGAACCCTCCAGTGCTCCACGGCGAGACGACCAGCATCGGAACGCGCTGCCCCAGGCCGTACGGGCCGGCGGCGTATCTGATGTTGCCCGCAAACCAGTCGGCGGAGGTCGCCACGGTGGACAGCCCCTGCGCGGCCCCGGACGGCGGGTACGGCGGCACGATGTGGTCGAAGAATCCGTCGTTCTCGTCGTACGTGATGAACAGGGCTGTCCTGCCCCACACCTCCGGGTTGGACGTCAGCGCGTCCAGTACCTGCGCGATGTACCAGGCACCGTAATTCGCGGGCCAGTTGGGATGCTCGGTGAAGGCTTCGGGGGCGGCGATCCAGGAGATCTGCGGAAGGGCCCCAGCCTTCACATCGGCCCTGAGCCTGTCGAAGAGCCCGTCGCCGTTCTTGGCATCAGTGCCGGTGCGAGCCTTGTCGTAGAGCGGATCGCCGGGCTTGGCATTGCGGTAATTGTTGAAGTACAGCAGCGAGTTGTCGCCGTAGTTCCCCCGGTACGCGTCGCTGATCCATCCCCAGGACCCTGCGGCATCGAGCCCGTCGCCGATGTCCTGGTAGATCTTCCAGGACACCCCGGCCTTCTCCAGCCGTTCGGGGTACGTCGTCCACCCGTACCCCGCCTCTTCGTTCCCGAGCACGGGGCCACCGCCGGCGCCGTCGTTGCCGCTGTATCCCGTCCACATGTAGTAGCGGTTCGGATCCGTTGAGCCGATGAAGGAGCAGTGGTATGCGTCGCAGATGGTGAACGCGTCGGCGAGGGCGTAGTGGAACGGTATGTCCTCGCGGGTGAGGTAGGCCATCGTCGTCGCCGACTTGGCGGGCACCCACTTGTCGTACGCGCCCTTGTTGAACGCCCAGTGGCCGCCCGCCCAGTCGTGGTTGAGGTCCTGGATGAACTGGAGTCCGAGGTTGTCGGCCGTCGGCCGGAACGGCAGCACATCCTTGATGCCGGACGACTGGTGCCACACCGGTTTACCGCTGGGCAATGTCACCGGACGTGGGTCACCGAAGCCGCGTACACCCCTCAGTGTGCCGAAGTAGTGGTCGAACGAGCGGTTCTCCTGCATCAGCACGACGATGTGCTCGACGTCCTCGAGCGTGCCGGTGGCGCCTTTCGCCGGGAGGGAGGCAGCGCGGGCGATGCTGTTCGACAGCATGGTGAAGGCGGCTGCACCTCCGGCGAGTTGCATGAAGCGACGTCGGTCGAGTTCAGCCATGAATGAGGACCTCTGTGGGGTGAGGAGTTGTGGGGGAGAATGCGACTGGAGTGTTCCAGAGTCCGCCGAACTGCGAAAGACCGACGCTATGTGGACACGGTGGCGATCCGCCGAACAGCAGTTGGCGGGCTGGGGCACGACCGGCGCGGCGGGCGCGGCCGCGGCGGCCTGTCCGACCCTGCTCCTCGGGACAGGCCGGAGGGCCGCCCGGACGATTCGGGCGGCCCTCCGTGTCTCTTCGATATGCGTCAGCCGTGCAGCAAAAAAACCAATTGTCGCGCGCAATGCGCTTCGTGTCCGGCAACAGGGCGGCAACCCGGTTGCCGAGTTCCTCGCCTACGGAGCATTTCTCCTTCCCGCCCAGACATCAGTCGTACACCCGGGCGGGGTGCGTCCTGGTGGCGTCGATGCGGTGTGCACTGGATTCGTACTCCGGCATATGGCCTTCTCCCCGGCTCTGGTCGGCCGACGACAGTGCCCGCGCCGAGTCACTCCTTGACGCCGATTCCACCGAAGGCATCGACATCGGCGGAAACCCTCGCGCTCTCGGCGTCGGGCCGCCACTCGCTGAGCCGGACAAAGCCCGGGTCGAGGATCCGCAGCCGGTCGAAGAGAGTGACGATCTCGCTCGGCTCACGGACGTAATAAGGCACTGCGCCGCTCTTGATGTATGCCTCCTCTGCGGCGATCATGCCCTGGCTGGTACGCGTGCCGTCGTACACCACGAGGTAGCTGCCGGACGGCAGTCCCGCCATCAGCCGGCCCACCACCTCACGCGCCCGCGAGAAGTCGCCCGCGTGACCGAGTATGCCGAGCAGCATCAGGGCCACAGGCCGGTCGAAGTCGAGTGTCTTCGCGGCCTCGGCAAGGATGACGTCCGGCTCGTAGAAGTCGGCATCGATGTAGTCCGTGACTCCCTCCGGTGAGCTGGTGAGAAGGGCACGAGCGTGCGCGAGGACGAGCGGGTCGTTGTCCACGTACACGACGCGTGACTCGGGGGCTATGCCCTGGGCCACCTGGTGGGTGTTGTCCGCAGTGGGCAGGCCGGTCCCGATGTCCAGGAACTGACGGACGCCCTGATCCTCCACCAGGTGACTCACCGAGCGGCGCAGAAACTGCCGTCCCGCTACCGCTACGTCGACAAGGCCCGGGAAGAACGTCTTGATCTGGTCGCCGATCTCACGGTCGACCTCGTAGTTGTCCTTGCCGCCGACGAAATAGTTCCAGAAGCGGGCAGAGTGCGGCCTGGTCGTGTCGATCCGTTCCGACAGCGGCGTGGCGAGCCGACTGACGGACGTCTGCTGCTCACTCATGAAGACCTCCAAGCCCCACAAACGATCAAACGATGGCCACAACCTACCTGTACGTCCATATTGTTGCGGGTGGTTCCGGAAGCTGGCTGACTGGAGCATCTGATCACCGGAACGCCGCCGGAAGACCCGTTCGAAGCACCGCCGTCCTCGCGCCCAGACGGCACTACACACTGCTCGCTGCCCTGCTGCCCGGCGGCACCACTCCCACTGGCGATGCGTGCATCGGCACCTGCGCGAAGAAGCCGGGCGCGGCGGTGCACCGGTTCAGCATCGGCGCGACCCCAGGACCAGCAGGCTCACCCGCCTCAGCCGCCAACTCGCAGCCTGAGTTCCGAATTACGCAGCAGAGTCCCCGACATCCACGCAGCGCCGTGTACGGGCGAGGGCAGCACGGTCCGGATCAAGGCCGACGAGACGCCCGGCATGCCCTTGCCCACGAGCCCAGTGCAGATGGGGCACCGCAGTCCGCGGGCCGCGTGTGGCTTCGGCCATCGCACATGCGAGGCTTACCGACGTGCGAACCCTTTCCTCCTTGCCGACCGTGGCGGTATCGCTCGTAGCAGCGCTCAGCATCGCCGGATGTGCCGCTGAGAGTGCCACATCCGGCTCCGAAGATTCCGACATCCCCTACACAAACCTGCCCGTCTCGGGGGTACCGGATTACCAGCTCGGCGGGTCGTACACACCGCCCGCCGGGGTGACCATCGTGGAGCGGGACAGCACTGCGCGCCCGGCGGAGGGCAAGTACAACATCTGCTACGTCAACGGGTTCCAGACCCAGCCGGAAGACGCTGACCTGTGGAAGTCGAAGTACCCGGCCGCGATCCTGCGGGATTCCACCGGTAACCCCGTGTCCGACCCGGGCTGGCCGGATGAAATGCTCCTCGACACCACGACCGCAGCGAAGCGCGCCACGATCACGAAGGTGTTGGCGAAGTCGATCGCCCGATGCGCCGACCGCGGGTTCGACGCCGTGGAGTTCGACAATCTCGACTCGTGGACCCGGTCGCACGGGGCATTGACACGGTCCGGGAACCTCGCACTGGCGAAGTCGCTCGTGCGGCTCGCGCACCGCGACGGGCTCGCCGCCGGCCAGAAGAACACCCCTCAGCTTGGTGTCTCCGGCCGGAAGAGCGCCGGATTCGACTTCGTCGTCGCCGAGGAGTGCGTCAAGTATCAGGAGTGCGACGCGTACACGAAGACGTACGGCAAGCACGTAATCGACATCGAGTACTCGGACAACATCGGACGGAAGTGGTCCTCGGTGTGCGCGCTGAAGAGCCGCCCAGCGATGACGATCCTGCGCGACCGCAACCTGGCGCACCCGACGAAGAAGGCCTACGTCTTCGAGCACTGCTGAGGTGCTCATGCGGTGCCGCCCGGGGCGAGGGGCGGCAGAGTGCTGATCCAGCCGCCGTGGTCGATGCGCCAGGTGCTGCCGTCCGCGCTCGCGCCGCGCACGCCGTCGAGGACGCCGGTTCCGGCGAGCGCGGCGACTGCCGGTACGGCGAGGGATGCGAAGCCGAACGTACGGTCCGGGCGCCAGGGGGTGCTGTGGCGCAGGCGCCCGGCGAGTTGCGCCCAGCCGAGCGGGGCGGCTGCGATGACGAGGGCGTCGGGTTCCTGGGCGGTGAGGCGGTGGGCGGGCCGCAGCCAGGAAGCGGCCTGTTCGGGCCAGTCGACGACGGTGAGGACGGCACCGTCGGCGGCGTGCCAGGCGTCGGCGAACGCAGCGGCGGCGGCACGGGAGGCGTCGTCACGGCTGTGGCCGATGGCGACGCTGTGCAGGCGCGGGCGGCGGTGGTCGGTGAGCAGGCGCAGCAGGGCGGCGAGTTCGGGGGCGGTGTGCGGGGCGGGTTCGGGGAGGTCGCCGTAGGCGGTGCGCTCGGGTGCGGACAGCAGGGGCGAGCAGGCGGGTGCGCGGCGGGGGTTCATGGGGTGCGGGTCCTTCGGAGGTCTTTCCACCGCCGGTACTGCTCGGGCAGGCATACCGCGCAGGGCCGGTAGCCGGCGGTGATCGCGGTGGGTTCGTCGGCGAAGAAGACGCGGTGGCGCACGTAGCCGCCGGCGGCGGCGTAGGCGTCGATCGGGTCGGACTCGCCCTTCATCCGCCGTGTTCTACGGTCCGGCTGGTCGATGACCGTGACGCCCGCGGCGGTCAGCACCCGGGCGAGCTCGGCGCCGTAGGCACCGGCGCCTTCCACCCCGACCGCGACCGGCGTGCCGCGGGAACGCATCCGGTCCAGCAGGTCCCGGCAGCCGCGGATGGTGGCGGGGAACTCCCGGTCGGCCAGGTGCCGGCCCACCGAGTCGATCACCGCAGCGTGGTGGGTCAGGCCGTGGGTATCGACACCACCGGTGATCTCCGGGCCGTCGTGCCTCACGCTGGTCATGTCCGTCCTCGCGTGTCCGTCCTCGCGTGTCCGATCCGAGGGCGGCACGCGCCGGTCGGACGGGTGGACAAGACAGTGACGGGGCTTCTGGACCAAGCTCCTACAAGGTCACACTTGCCCGTCCGGCCGCGTGCGTGGCGACGCCCGGCGGGCCGACAAATCCCCAACAGGACAGTCGAGACGTCAGTCGGGCGGAGGGTCGGACCCACCGGGAGCGTCACCACGTCACATCCTCACTGTCGGGCGGGGACGATGAGTCCGAGCTGCTGCAGGACGGTGAGGCCGTCGTCGAGGCCGATCTCCTCGGTGATCAGGCCGTTCTCGACCTTGAGGATGGTGGTGCCGGTGAAGTGCATGGTCTTGCCGGTGTTGGCGGTCAGGGCGCCGATGGGCATGTCGTCGAACGCGTCTCCGCTGTGGGTGCCGCCCCCGATCCACTGGCCCACGACGTAGTCGCCTTCGGCGATGAGGTCGGCGGTGCCGGAGAACGCGAGGTCGGGGAACGCGGCCCGGAACTTCTTGGCGAAGGCGTGTACCTCTTCGCGGCCGCGGCAGGGGGCGTGAAGCGAGTACTCGAACTTGATGTCAGGGGCGGCGAGTTCGTCGATGACGTCCGGATTGAAGTCGGGACCCCAGAACTCGGTGAACCAGCGATCCACGACGGCCTTGTTTTCTTGGATCGACATGATGCGCTCCTTCGTCCGGTCGGGTGGACAGCCGCGTGTGCACGCGTCTGGTGCGCCAGCAGTAGTGGCCAGGGGATCGCCTCCGACCGTTTTGCGGCATTTCCAAGCTTGGCGGGGGTGTCGGGCGAGTGCTGGCGGTATTCGGACCGGACGTTCGCCCTGCGGCAGTGCGTGTGAGGGGACCGTCCACGTGCGGCGCGCTGCCGGTCTGCGCCTGTCCCGGCTCACGTTCTCGGTCCGGCCGCCGTCCACCCGTCGGAACCAACGACCGGCCCCGAGAAGGGCGCACGTTCATGAATGCGATGGCGGCGAACCTCCAAACGGCCCGCTCGCGCGTTCATCCGTACCTGGTCGAGCGCTTCGACGAGTGCATCGGCGGCCCGACCCGCCCGGCCGCAAGGGCGTCCGACGCGCCGTCCGAATGCCGCCAGCACCGGACCCGCCCAGGGGCGATGATCGAACCGCCGGGCGCGAACGCCCCGCCCGGCGCGCAGCCCCCGGGCATGAGACCCGTCACCCTCCGCTCGCCGAAAGACTTCCCGTGAACGACACCCTCTTCACCACCGCCGCCCCGGTCCCCACCGGCGCCATGCCCGTCGAAAGCTCGCACGTCCTGCCCGCTCTCGCCGCGGTCGACTGGCAGGACGTGCGGGAGCAGCTGGACCGGGACGGCGTCGCGCTCACCGGGCCCCTGCTGTCGCCCGCCCAGTGCCGGGAGATCGCCGACACCTTCGACGACGCGGACCTGTTCCGCTCCACCGTGGTGATGCAGCGCTATGGCTTCGGCCGAGGCACGTACCGCTACTACGCCGACCCGGCCGCCCTGCCGGTGCTGGACGCCCTGCGCGAGCGGCTGTATCCGCCGCTGGCACGGATCGCCAACCAGTGGGCCGCGCGGCTGGGCGAACGCGCCTTCCCCGCCACCCTCGCCGAACTGCACGCCGAGTGCGCCTCGGCCGGGCAGCACCGCCCCACCCCGCTGATCCTGCGCTACGGCCCGGGTGACTACGCCTGCCTGCACCAGGACGTCTACGGCGACCTCGTCTTCCCGCTGCAGGCCACGATCATGCTGGAGCGGCCCGGCGAGGACTTCACCGGCGGGGAGAACGTCTTCGTCGAGCTGCGGCCCCGCTCCCAGTCCCGCGCCATCGTCGCGCGGCCGCAGCTCGGCCAGGCCGTGATCTTCCCTGTCCGTCACCGCCCCGTCCCGGGCAGCCGCGGATACCGGCGCCACCCGATGCGCCACGGCACCAACGCCGTCGAGTCCGGCCGGCGCACCACCCTCGGTGTGATCTTCCACAACGCCCGCTGACGACGAGCCCCGGCCATGCGTCCGCTTCCCGCCGGCCCCTCCCTCTCCACGGCGCCACCACCACTACTCCGCCGCCCACCCCGCAGGACGACCCGCACCCAAGGACACCACCGTGAACACCCGGACCGCCAACCACCCGACCACCGCCCGCGTCCCCGACGCCGACTGGGCCGCCCTGACCGCCGAACTCGACGCCCACGGATGCGCCCTGACCCCTCGCCTGCTCGCCCCAGCGCAGTGCCGGGAGATCGCCGCCCTGTACGACAGGCCCGAACTGTTCCGCACCACCGTCGACATGGCCCGCCACCGCTTCGGCTCCGGCCAGTACCGGTACTTCACCCACGACCTGCCCGAGCCCGTCGCCGCCCTGCGCGAGGCCCTCTACCCGCCCCTGCTCACCATCGCCCGCGCCTGGGCCGACAAGCTCCACCGCCCCGCCCCCTGGCCCGACACCCTCACCGAGTGGACCGCCATGTGCCACGCCGCCGGCCAGGACAAAAGCTCCCAGATCCTGCTGCGTTACGGCCCCGGCGACTGGAATGCCCTGCACCGCGACATCTTCGGCGACCTCGTCTTCCCCCTCCAGGTCGTCATCGGCCTCGACGCCTACGGCACCGACTACACCGGCGGTGAGTTCCTCCTCGTCGAACAGCGCCCCCGCGCCCAGTCCCGCGGCACCGCCACCGCCCTCCCCCAGGGCCACGGCCTGGTCTTCACCACCCGCGACCGCCCCGTCCCCTCCGCCCGCGGTCACCGCGCCGGCCCCGTCCGCCACGGCGTCAGCACCGTGCGCACCGGCCGCCGCCACGCCCTCGGCCTCGTCTTCCACGACGCCTGACAGTGAGTTCGGCCACCGGCAGGAGAGACGACGCCCAACGTGACCACCACGCCACCCATCGACGCCCGCGTTCGCCTCGACACCCCCCACCCACCCCAGCGTCATGACCGCCATCCTGGCCGGATCCCAGGCCCACATCCCCCACGTGGGTCTGGAAGCGGACGGCTGGACCGCCGTGACCGAAAACGCCTTGGTGCTGGTCCGTATCGATCACGAGGAGCCCTACTGGGCCGAGAAAGCAGCCCAGCAACTGATGGCTGGCGGGATCAGCGCCGAGATCACCCCCAGCTCCGGGAAGCCAGGGGCGAGGACCGGACGTGGGCCGGCCACCCGATGCCCTGGTGCACCCGCAGCGAGATCCGCGAGGTCTCCGACCAGGTCCGGAAGAACGACGACGACATCCGCCACGGCCAGTTCCTCGCCCACGCCCACGTGTACGCCGACAGCTTCGAACCCAAGGCGGATGGGGCCTCCCCTGCTCGAAAGCAGCTGAGAGCTCGGGGAAGGAGCGTCGGTGACCTCCTCCGCCTTGGATTCGAAGCCGCACGACGCCGCTCACTGATCCGCTCCCTATCGTTCACCAGGTCGTAACAGCCCCCGAGTGAGGCATCTCGCCCCATGCCTGCATCAAAAGCCCTTCAGAACACGATCAAGTGCCGCCCGCCCTGCAGGTCCCCAGCTCTGCTTGCCGCCGGGAACGCCCCGATCTCCGTTCTGCCCCATGAGCATCAGGAAGAGGCTCTTCATAGCAGCCAGCCCGCGGGCGCGCCGGATCGCCGCCTCGTCTGCATGCGCGTACATGTCGAAGAACCGTGAGGCCGTGCCCGCGGGTAGCAGCACCCATGCGGCGGCGAGATCCCACGCCGGATCGCCGGCGAACACGCAACCGAAGTCGACGATGCCCGAGAGCGTTCCGTCCGAGACGACGACGTTCGCGGGATGGAGGTCGCCGTGCACCCACACCGGCGGGCCCTCCCACGCGTGGGCCGCAACGGCGTCGTCCCAGACGGCCCGGACGTCGGCAGCGATGTCGTCGGGGACAACGGCCTGGAAGAAGTTCTCGAAGTCGTCCGTGCAGTTCCTGGGATGGGCGCCGCGGTCCGTGGTGATTGGCGCCTCGGCTGGCGCCTCCACATGGAGCGCTTGGAGGAAGCCCGCCAGCGTGTCGGCCGCATGGGCGCCGCGGCTGATCGAGCTGTGGTCCAGCGGCTCGCCGGGAACCCACGTCATCACGGTCCAGTGCTTGGGGAAGCGCTCGGACGGTTCGCCGAGCCGCACCGGGGTCGGCACCGGGAGCGGCAGGCGCGGGGCCAGCACGGGTAGCCACCGCCGCTCGTTGAGCTGGAGCTCCGGGGTGGGGTCCATGCGCTGCATGCGCACGGCCAGCTCGTCCCCGAGGCGCCACATTTGGTTGCCCCAGCCGCCCGCCACCTCGCGGATGGCCAGCCCCGCAAGGTCTGGATGTTGCTCCTGCAGCAGGTCGCGGACCAGATCTGCGGTGATCTCGATCTCGGTGACGGTCATGCGAAGTCATGGTACTGAGACTGAACCGCCCCGGGTCAGGCAGCATGCGGATCGGCTCTCGCGCTCCGGAACATCTCGCTGTGATTCCCCTGGCATCACCAATTCGGTTTCAGAGAGCTACAGATCAGAGGCTTGGGGACGGCACGGACCCAAAGTTCGGAGAAGCCTGTGTTCGCTGCTCACTGCTGCGACCCGACCCCGCCCAGCGCGGTCGTCTCGTCGAGATCCGCGACAACCTCATCGCCCGTATCACGGAGGCAGAAACGGAGGCAGAACAGGAAGGATGGCTCGGCGGACCGGAAGGGCTCCAGGTGAGCCTCGCCGGCGCGGAAGCCAAGATTGTTCAGATCGACTCCTCGGCCTCCGGTAAGAGGTCGCGCGCATAGGTGGGGCGGAGGAAGGAGCGGGGCGAGGGGCAAGCCCGGCAAGGCGGAGGAGGGAGGTGACGCGAAGGGGCCCCTCCCATGCCTTTCGGGCCATGGGGGAAGTCGTCGACCGACGACAACGCCGCCGGGCGCCGCCCATCGCCACGCGACGCCGACCCACCTGTCCGCGCGACCTCTGAGCCCGAAATCAGTGGGCAGGAGCGCGGGCCCTCCCGATCGAGATCCTCCCCGGTCCACTACCCGGGGTCGTACGTCACACCTTTGCCAGCGAATTTTGCTGGCGCTAAGAATTGCTCTCGTCCCCGACGGAGGTGCGCACACAGCGCTTCCCGTCTTCGTCCTCCGTGAGGACTTCCGCGATTCGAAGAGGTATCTCTGCATGACCGTGTCCAGCGTCCCCGCCCGTCGTAGTCGTCTGAACAAGGCCCAGAAGTTCTCCCTCGCAGGTATCGCGGCCGCTGCCGTCGCGTCCCTTTCGTTCTCGCTCGTCCCCGCCAACGCCGAGTCCAAGCCCGAGGCCGAGGCCGCCGCGTCCACCGCGCCCGTGGTGTTCGGTTCCGTCGTCGGCAACCCGCACGCCAAGGCTCTGCAGGCCAGCCTCATCGAGCAGAACTCGACCGCCGAGAACCTGGTGAAGGCCGCCGACCAGGCCCGTGCCAAGGAAGTCGCGGTCAAGAAGAAGACCGAGGCCGCCGCCAAGGCGAAGGCCGCCGCCGTCGCCGAGGCCAAGTCCCGGAGCCAGGTCGAGGACGTTCCCGCGAGCCGCTCCACGGCCCGCACCCCGGTCTACGCGAACAACCTGGACGGGTGGATCCGGGAGGCCCTGGACGTCATGAGGGCGCACGGCATCCCCGGCACCTACCACGGTCTGCACAAGAACATCATCCGGGAGTCCTCCGGCAACCCGTACGCGGTCAACGACTGGGACATCAACGCCCGCAACGGCGTCCCGTCCCGCGGCCTGCTCCAGGTCATCCAGCCCACGTTCGACGCGTACCACGTGCCCGGCACCTCGAAGAACATCTACGACCCGGTCGCCAACCTCACGGCCGCGGCCAACTACGCCGCCGACCGCTACGGCTCGATCGACAACGTCAACAGCGCGTACTGACCGGATCAAGGCGTACGGCGTACGTCCCCGTCCGACGCGCATACGCCGGAGGGCGGCACCCCAGTGCTGGGGTGCCGCCCTCCGGCGTCGTGCGTGCCGATGCCCGGCGGCGGCCATGGCACGGCCGTCCGCGCACGGGCCTGTCGGAGCTACTTGCGCATGACCTCCGGCTCGTGGCGGCGCAGCAGCCGCGCGACCGCGAAGCCGCAGACGATGCCGAGGAACAGCAGGACCGAGACGTCCATCGCCCACTGACCGGCCGTGTGCTCCCACAGCGGGTCCAGGTCGGTCGGGTCGTTGGGGTCCCACGGTGCCATGAGGTGCGAGAGGTCGAGGGTGGCACCCGCGCCGGCGATGGCCCAGCGGGACGGCATCAGCCAGGCGAACTGCTCCAGGCCGGGCGAGCCGTACACCTGGAAGAGGATGCCGGTGAAGACGACCTGGACGATCGCGAACATGACCAGCAGCGGCATGGTCTTCTCGGAGGTCTTCACCAGCGAGGAGATCACCAGGCCGAACATCATCGAGGTGAAGCCGAGCACGATGATGGTCACGCACAGCTCGACGGCGGGCGGCATGATCAGGCCCTCGGCGGGCAGCTTGCGGGTGGCGAAGCCGATGCCGCAGATGATGACGCCCTGGAGGGCCGTGATCATTCCGAGGACGATCACCTTGGACATCAGGTAGGCCGAGCGGGAGAGGCCGGTGGCTCGTTCCCGTTCGTAGATGACACGTTCCTTGATCAGTTCTCGTACGGAGTTGGCCGCACCGGTGAAGCACATGCCGACCGCGAGGATCAGCATGATCGTTCCGGCCGCTCCGTTGAACCGGGACGGCGGCTCCGGCGCCGTCAGGCCGAACTTGGCCGGGATGACCACGCTGACGAGGCCGAGCACGGCGGGCAGGATCACCATCAGGCCCATGAAGCCCTTGTCGGACGCGATCACCGAGAGGTAGCGGCGGATCAGTGTCCACAGCTGGGCCGACCAGCTCTGCGGCTTGGGCGGGCGTATCTGCTGCGGGGTCGGCGCGTGGACGGGCTGGGCGGCGACGGCGTCGATGTCCGCGGCGTACATCTGGTAGTGCTGGGAGCCGCGCCAGCGGCCCGCCCAGTCGTAGTCGCGGTAGTTCTCGAACGCGGAGAACACGTCGGCCCAGGTGGTGTAGCCGAAGAAGTTGAGCGCCTCCTCCGGCGGGCCGAAGTAGGCGACGGCCCCGCCCGGTGCCATGACGAGCAGCTTGTCGCAGAGCGCCAGCTCGGCCACGGAGTGGGTGACGACGAGGACCGTGCGCCCGTCGTCGGCCAGTCCGCGCAGCAGCTGCATGACGTCACGGTCCATGCCCGGGTCGAGGCCGGAGGTCGGCTCGTCCAGGAAGATCAGCGACGGCTTGGTGAGCAGCTCCAGCGCCACGGAGACGCGCTTGCGCTGGCCTCCGGAGAGCGAGGTGACCTTCTTGTCCTTGTGGATGTCGAGCTTGAGCTCGGCGAGCACCTCGTGGATGCGGGCCTCGCGCTCGGCCTCGGTGGTGTCCGCGGGGAAGCGGAGCTTGGCCGCGTACTTGAGGGCCTTGGTGACGGTGAGTTCCCTGTGCAGGATGTCGTCCTGCGGGACCAGACCGATGCGCTGGCGCAGCTCGGCGAACTGCTTGTACAGGTTCCGGTTGTCGTAGAGCACGTCGCCCTGGTTGGCGGGCCGGTAGCCGGTGAGCGCCTTGAGCAGGGTGGACTTGCCGGAGCCGGACGGGCCGATGACCGCGACGAGCGACTTCTCCGGGACGCCGAACGAGACGTCCTTGAGGATCTGCTTCCCGCCGTCGACCGTCACGGTGAGATGGCGGGCGGAGAACGTGACCTCACCGGTGTCGACGAACTCCTCCAGCCGGTCGTCGACCAGGCGGAACGTCGAGTGACCGACGCCGACGATGTCGTTCGGGCCGATGAGCGCGGAACCGGACTTGGGGAGCGGCTGGCCGTTGACGTAGGTGCCGTTGTGGGAGCCGAGGTCACGGAGCTCGAAACGGCCGTCGGGCGTCGCGTGGAACTCGGCGTGGTGCCGCGAGACCTGGAGGTCGGAGACGACCAGTTCGTTCTCCAGCGCGCGGCCGATGCGCATCACGCGGCCGAGGGCCAGCTGGTGGAACGTGGTCGGGCTGCGGTCACCGCGCACCGACGGGGACCCCGCGACACCGCCGGGCCCGGCCGCGGCGGGTGCGGGTCCCATGCCCTGCTGGTGCGGGACCTGAGGCTGCTGGGGTTGCACGGGCTGCTGCGGCTGGTGTCCCTGGGGAGCCTGCTGCCCCTGGGGAGCCTGCTGCCAGCCCTGGTGCGGCTGCTGCCGAGCGGGCGCCTGGCCGCCCTGCCAGCCCGCGCCGCCCTGCTGCGGCTGGTGGGCGGGCGCCTGCTGGGCCTGCTGGGCGGGAGGCTGCTGCGTGCCCGCGCCCTGTCCGCCGTACGCACCGGCGTCCGCGGCGGCACCCGTGTCCGCGGCGGTGAAGCTGAGCCGCGGTCCGTCATTGGCGTTGCCCAGGTGCACGGCGACGCCGGGGCCGATCTCCAGCTGCTGGATGCGACGGCCCTGGGCGTAGGTGCCGTTCGTGCTGCCGTGGTCCTCGATGAACCAGCCACGGCCTCCCCAGCTGATCGTGGCGTGCCGCCACGACACCCTGGCGTCCTCGATCGTCAGGTCTCCCTGCGGATCGCGCCCCACGGTGTACGGCCTGGACGGATCGAGCGCCCAGGTCCTGCCATTCAATTCAAGTACGAGTTCCGGCACTCCGCGCCCCACTTGTTGTCCCCCGATGGACCCCGTCGCAGGGGGTCCAGGGATGCTGAACATCGTGGGGAACTATTCCAGGAGCGGTCCCGGATACGAAAGCCGGGCGGGGTGAAGACGCTGCGGAGGCCCGGGGCGGCGCCACCGGGGCGGGACGAACGGTCCGGAGGACGGCAAGCCGCCATGAGTCCCCCGAACGTGCGCGAAATCTGCGTGAACGTCGGCGAAGTCGGCGTGAACGCGGGGGAACGGGGCCGGTCCGCGACCGGACGGGCGACGCCGGGTGCCGGGGTCCCGGCCCGGGGAAGCCGGGCCGCGTACGTGCTCCACCGCGGTGCGCGTACGGCGGGTACGAGGGCCGGGAACGCTGCGCGGGCCCGCTGTCCGGTCCTCGGGACGGGCCTCCGGGGCGGGGAGGGGGCAGATACGGTGGAGGCACCATGAGCGCATCGCAGCCACCTCAGTCCTCGCCGTCTCCCGTGCCCGGGGAATTCCGCCAGGGCGCCGACACCCCCACCCTTCTCGTGAAGATCTTCGGGAAGGACCGCCCCGGGATCACCGCCGGGCTCTTCGACACTCTCGCGGCCTACTCGGTCGACGTCGTCGACATCGAGCAGGTCGTCACCCGCGGCCGCATCGTCCTGTGCGCGCTGATCACCACGCCGGACGCGGCCGGCACCACCGAGGGCGATCTGCGGGCGACCGTGCACAGCTGGGCGGAGTCGCTGAAGCTCCAGGCCGAGATCATCTCCGGAACGGGCGACAACCGTCCGCGCGGCTGCGGGCGCTCCCACGTGACGGTGCTCGGGCACCCGCTGACCGCGCAGTCGACCGCCGCCATAGCGGCCAGGATCACCTCGACGGGCGGCAACATCGACCGGATCTTCCGGCTCGCGAAGTACCCGGTGACGGCCGTCGAGTTCGCGGTCTCCGGAACGGGCACCGAGGAGTTGCGGACGGCCCTGGCGACACAGTCCGCCGAGATCGGTGTCGATGTCGCGGTGGTGTCGGCCGGGCTGAGCCGCAGGGCGCAGCGGCTGGTCGTCATGGACGTCGACTCGACGCTCATCCAGGACGAGGTCATCGAGCTGTTCGCCGCCCACGCGGGCTGCGAGGACAAGGTCGCCGAGGTGACCGGGCGGGCGATGCGCGGCGAGCTCGACTTCGAGCAGTCGCTGCACGCGCGGGTGGCCCTGCTGGCGGGGCTCGACGCGTCGGTGGTGGACAAGGTGCGGGCCGAGGTACGGCTGACGCCGGGCGCCCGGACCCTGATCCGTACGCTGAAGCGGCTCGGGTACCAGGTGGGTGTGGTGTCGGGCGGCTTCACGCAGGTCACCGACGATCTGAAGGAACGGCTCGGGCTCGACTTCGCCTCCGCCAACACGCTGGAGGTGGTCGACGGCAAGCTCACCGGGCGGGTCGTCGGGGACATAGTCGACCGGGCCGGCAAGGCCCGTCTGCTGCGCAGTTTCGCCGCGCAGGCCGGGGTGCCGCTGGCGCAGACCGTCGCGATCGGTGACGGTGCCAACGACCTGGACATGCTGAACACGGCGGGGCTCGGTGTGGCCTTCAACGCCAAGCCGGTGGTCCGTGAGGCCGCCCATACCGCGGTGAACGTGCCGTTCCTGGACACCGTGCTGTATCTGCTGGGCATCACCCGCGAGGAGGTCGAGGCCGCCGACGGCCTGGTGGACTGACGCGTCCGTCGCGTCCGTCGCCTCTGATGTCCCCCGACGACGGGAAGGGCCCCGGTAAGGAAGCGGCGAGCTTCCCGTACCGGGGCCCGTCCCATGAGGCGGCCCGGACGTACGGCGGTGGCCCTGGCGTACGGCGGTGGCCCTGGCGAACGGCGGTCGGCGGGCCGGACGAACGGCGGTGGGCCGGACGGCGGGTCAGTCGTTGGGGGTCCAGTACTCGACGAGCCTGCCCACGCCGTGCTCCACGCCCTTCCAGGAACCGGAGAACGCGACGACGGCGAACGCGGCCGTCGGGAAACCGCCGCGGTGCATCCTCGCCAGGGCGTCTCCCTCGGCCGCCGCCGAGAGAGCGTCGGCGACCGCGTGCATGCCGGGGTTGTGGCCGATGAGCAGAAGATCGCGCACATCGTCGGGAGTCTCGTTGATCAGGGCGATCAGCTCGCCGGGAGACGCCTCGTACAGCCGCTCCTCGTACACGGTCCGCGGGCGTCGCGGCATCTCGTGCACCGCGAGCTTCCACGTCTCGCGCGTCCTGGCGGCGGTGGAGCAGAGGGCCAGATCGAGGTTGATCCCGGAGTCGACGAGTTTACGGCCCGCGACGGGGGCATCCCTGCGGCCGCGCTCCGCGAGCGGCCGCTCGTGGTCGGAGTCCTGCGACCATTCCGCCTTCGCGTGCCTGAGAAGGACGATCCTGCGAGGTGTATCGACGCTCATACACCTCAGCTTCGCATGAAACGTGCCGCCCGGCGCAGGGGGTTGACGGGCCCCAGCGCGGACCTCGGGCGACGTCAGCCGGTGAGCAGGGCGAGGGCCCGCGCGAGCAGCCGGCCGACCGCGGGGTCGGCCGGCGCCGCGTGCGCATCACCGGATCCCACGATCATCAGCAGGAGCGCGACGAACGCGACCGCGGGCAGCGCGACGGCCCACCACGGCAGCCGCATGTCGACTCCGCCCGTGGGCGCGGCCGTGGGCCGAGTGGGTGCGGGAGCCGACATGTCCGCCTCCGTGGATCGCTGGTTCCGACACCCACGAACCTACGGATGCCGGGGCGCCGGCCCCATCCGGCGATCCACCCACTTCCCCCTGGGCCCAGCCCCCTGGGGGATGGTGGGGCAGACCCCACCATCCCCTGAGGGCTGTCCCGTAATCCCTGGCGGGCGCGCGACGACGGCTGCGGCACCTCGCCGCGTTGTCGGAACATCCGCATACATTCGGTATGCGGACGCCCCTCCGCCTTGCGATGCACCACATCCGACGCCGCACGCTGATCCGCCACGGATTACGGGACAGCCCTTAGGTTCGGCCGGGGAATCGGGCTGCTCGGGGCAGGCGCCGGTGCGGACCCGGGTCGAGCGGTACGAGGCCGACCGGTACGGGTGGGCGGCCCGGACCGGTCAGGGGGAAGCGATCGAGGCGACCACCCCGACGATTACCGTGACGAGAAGCATCGCCCCGAGCACGAGGAGGAGCTTCTTCTGACCGTTCTGAGGATTGGGATCGAGCACAGGAGACATGGGGTCAGTCTCGCATCTCAGCACTCGTCCTCTATCGTCCGGTCCCGCCCGGCCAGGAACCCGGCCGCCATCTGCGGCACCATCAAGCCGGCCATCAGCGCGAGCGGCAGCCCCCAGCCGCCGCTGTGCTGGTACAGGACGCCGATGAGCAACGGGCCGGGGATCGAGATGAGATAGCCGACGGACTGCGCGAACGCGGAGAGACGGACCACCCCGGCCCCGCTGCGCGACCGCATCCCGATCATGGTCAGGGCGAGCGGGAAGGCGCAGTTCGAGATGCCGAGGAGCAGCGCCCAGGCCCAGGCCCCGCCGGCCGGTGCGAAGTGGAGGCCCGCGTATCCGACGAGGCCGCAGCTGCCGAGGAAGAGGACGATGGGGCCCTGGTTCCTCATCCGGGAGGCGACCCTGGGGATGACGAAGGCCAGCGGCACGCCGAGCGCCATGGTGAGGGCGAGCAGCACTCCGGCGGTGCCGGCCGAGACCCCAGCGTCGCGGAAGATCTGCGGCATCCATCCCATGGTGATGTACGCGGCCGTGGCCTGGAGGCCGAAGAAGCAGGCGAGGGCCCAGGCGGTGCGGCTGCGGGTGATCCTGAGTTCCGGGGTGTCCCGGTGCTGGACCGCGGACCGCCCCGCGGCGCCGCCGCGGTCCCGCAGCAGCGGGATCCAGGGCAGGACCGCGACGGCGGCCAGAACGGCCCAGACTCCGAGGCCCGTCCGCCAGTTTCCGCCCAGCGCGCTGGTCATGGGCACGGTCACCGCGGCGGCCAGCGAGGTGCCGAGGGACAGCGCCATGGAGTAGAGCCCGGTCATGGAGCCGACGCGGTCCGGGAACCAGCGCTTGACGATCACCGGCATCAGGACGTTGCTGACGGCGATGCCCATGAGGGCGAGCGCGCTGGCGGCGAGGAAGCCCGCCGTGCCGCCGACCAGGGGCCGGATCACCAGACCGGCGGTGATGGCGACCATGCCGGCGCAGACGACGGCGGCAGGCCCGAAGCGACGGGCCAGGCGCGGGGCCGTGATGCCGAAGACCGCGAAGCAGAGCGGCGGCACCGAGGTGAGGAGACCGGCGACGCTGCCGCTCATGTGCAGTCCGTCCCGGACCTCTTCGAGGAGGGCGCCGAGGCTGGTGATGGCGGGGCGGAGGTTGAGCGCGGTGAGGACGAGCCCGACAGCGACCAGTGGGAGCAGCCGGTTGGCGGCCGGTGCGGTCCGCAGGGGGCGGGGGGCCGGGCATCCGGTCGGGTCGTCCGGGGCGTCGGCGGGGCTCAGGGTCCGGGTTCGGTTCTGCGGCTGGGGCTCGTCGGGCATGAGCCCATCATAGAATCATGGGATGATTACTTGTCCAATGCTCTGAGAGCACCGGGGAACGGCCGGGAGCATCCGGGATGCCCCGCGCGCAACGCGTGTCCCGTACGCCCCACGGACCCGGCCCCCCGGGAACGCCCCCCGATCGACCGAGCGACCCGAGCAAGGAGCATCATGGCGCTGACGTCCCCCCGGCGTTCGGCACTCGCCGACCAGGTGATTGCCCAGTTGAGGAATCAGATCACCTCGGGCGAGTGGCCTGTGGGTTCGCGCATTCCCACCGAGCCCGAACTGGTGGAGCAGCTGGGCGTGGCGCGCAACACGGTCCGCGAGGCCGTGCGCGCGCTCGCGCACAACGGCCTGCTCGACATCCGGCAGGGCTCGGGCACCTATGTGGTCGCCACCAGTGAACTGGCCGGGGTGATGCACCGCCGTTTCGCCAACGCCGATCCGCAGCACATCGCCGAACTGCGCTCCACCCTGGAGTCGTCCGCGGCCCGGCTGGCCGCCGCCCGGCGCACCGAGCGGGACCTGAAACAGTTGGACACGCTCATGGAGCGCCGCGAGGAGAGGTGGGCCGACGGCGACGCCGAGGCGTTCGTCGAGGCGGACGCGACGCTGCATCTGGCCGTCGTCGCGGCCTCGCACAACGACGTGCTGACCGGCCTGTACGCCGATCTGGGCTGCCTGCTGCGGGACCGCCTCAGGAGCAATGTGGGCCGGGAGCTGCGGCCGGAGAACCACATGGACCACAGCCGTCTGGTCGAGGCGATCCGGGCGGGGGACGCCGAGACGGCGGCGACCGAGGCCGCGAGCCACGCGCTGAGCTGTCTGGTGGACCGGCCCTGACGGAACCGGGCGGGCCGCGACCGGGGCGCCCGTCCGGGCCTTCTCGACTTGAGCGGACCGGGACCGGCCCGGCACGCGCGACGGCCGCGTACCGCCTGTTCGCAGGTGGTACGCGGCCGTCGCGTTTCAGGGCCCGTACGGGGTCAGGCACCCATCATGTGCACGCCGCCGTCGACGTGGATGATCTCGCCCGTCGTCTTCGGGAAGAAGTCCGAGAGCAGGGCGACGATGCCGCGGCCGGCCGGCTCCGGGTCCGCCATGTCCCAGGCCAGCGGGGAGCGGGTGTCCCACACCTTGGCGAGGTCGGAGAAGCCCGGGATGGACTTCGCGGCCATGGAACCGAGCGGTCCGGCCGAGACCAGGTTGCAGCGGATGTTGTCCTTGCCCAGGTCCCGGGCGAGGTAGCGGGAGGTGGCCTCCAGCGCGGCCTTGGCCGGGCCCATCCAGTCGTACTGCGGCCAGGCGAACTGCGCGTCGAAGGTGAGGCCGACGATCGAGCCGCCCTCGTTCATCAGCGGCTTGCAGGCCATGGCGAGCGACTTCAGCGAGAACGCCGAGACGTGCATCGCGGTGGCGACGGACTCGAACGGGGTGTTCAGGAAGTTGCCGCCGAGCGCGTCCTGCGGCGCGAAGCCGATGGAGTGGACGACGCCGTCGAGCGAACCGAGCTCGTCACGGACCAGGTCCGCGAGCCGGTCCAGGTGCTCGGTGTTGGTCACGTCCAGCTCGATGACCTTGGCCGGCTTCGGCAGCTTCTTGGCGATGCGCTCGGTCAGCGTGGGCCGGGGGAAGGCGGTCAGGATGACTTCGGCGCCCTGTTCCTGGGCCACCTTGGCGACGTGGAACGCGATGGACGACTCCATCAGCACGCCGGTGACGAGGATGCGCTTGCCGTCGAGAATTCCGCTCATGGTGATCAGTGACCCATGCCCAATCCGCCGTCAACGGGGATGACGGCTCCAGTGATGTACGAAGCGTCGTCGGAGGCGAGGAAGCGCACCGCGGCGGCGATCTCCTCGGGCTGCGCGTAGCGGCCGAGCGGCACCTGGGACATGATGCCCTTGCGCTGCTCCTCGCTGAGCACCTGGGTCATGTCGGTGTCGACGAAGCCGGGTGCGACGACGTTGAAGGTGATGTTCCGCGAGCCGAGTTCACGGGCCAGCGACCGGGCGAAGCCGACCAGACCCGCCTTGGAGGCGGCGTAGTTCGCCTGCCCCGCCGAGCCGAGCAGCCCGACGACGGAGGAGATGAGGACGACGCGGCCCTTCTTGGCCCGCAGCATGCCGCGGTTGGCGCGCTTGACGACCCGGAACGTGCCGGTGAGGTTGGTGTCGAGCACGGACGTGAAGTCGTCCTCGGTCATCCGCATCAGCAACTGGTCCTTGGTGATGCCGGCGTTGGCGACCAGTACCTCGACGGGGCCGTGCTTGTCCTCGATCTCCTTGTAGGCCTGCTCCACCTGTTCGGCGTCCGTGATGTCGCAACGGACCGCGAGGCAGCCCGCCTCGGTGAGTTCCTGGGGGGGCTCGCCGGAGCGGAAGGTGATCGCGACCTTGTCGCCGTTGGCGGCGAAAGCGCGGGCGATGGCGAGGCCGATGCCCCGGTTTCCTCCGGTGACGAGAACCGAGCGGCTCAACGGATCACCCTTTCGATAGCGGTCTGGTACCTCGGAAACCTATCGGTACCACCCGCCCCGCGAGGAATCGGCCCCTGACAGCGCCTTCCCCCGGGCACTGTGGGGTTCCTACAGTCGTCTCGGGCCCGGCGGGCTTCGTTCCGTCGCTCCCGGGGCACCCGCGGGCAGGCCCTCTCCCCCGGCGGTCACCGGTGCCCGTTTCTCGTACGTGGCCAGGGAGTCCGGGACCGCGTACGGTGCCCCGACACCACGCGCGCCCCGTGGCCGCCCGGCGGCGGCCCGCCGCATGATTCACTGCCAGGACCCGTCAGAGGACGGACCCCATCCGAGGAGGGGAGCCCTTCGTGGCCCACGAAGTAGATCAGTCGTTCCTGGCCCTGCCCCTGCGCTCGCTGGCCGACGCGGCGCTCGCCCGGGCGCGGGCGCTCGGGGCCGCGCACGCGGACTTCCGTTTCGAACGGGTGCGCAGCGCGTCCTGGCGGCTGCGGGACGCCCGGCCCGCCGGGAGCTCCGACACCACCGACCTCGGGTACGCGGTACGGGTGGTGCACGGCGGGGCGTGGGGGTTCGCCTCGGGCGTGGATCTCACGATGGACGCCGCGGCGAAGGTGGCCTCGCAGGCCGTCGCCATGGCGAAACTGTCGGCGAAGGTGATCGCCGCGGCCGGGTCCGACGAGAGGGTGGAGCTGGCCGACGAGCCGGTGCACGGCGAGCGGACCTGGGTCTCGTCGTACGAGATCGACCCGTTCTCCGTGCCGGGCGAGGAGACGGCGGGGCTGCTCGCCGAGTGGAGCGCGCGGCTGCTGCGGGCGGAGGGCGTCACGCACGTGGACGCCTCGCTGACGACCGTCCACGAGAACAAGTTCTACGCGGACACGGCGGGCACCGTCACCACGCAGCAGCGGGTGCGGCTGCACCCCGAGTTGACCGCGGTCGCCGTGGACGGAACCACCGGTGAGTTCGACTCGATGCGGACGCTCGCCCCGCCGGTGGGCCGCGGCTGGGAGTACCTGACCGGGACCGGCTGGGACTGGGACGACGAGCTGGAGCGGATCCCCGGGCTGCTGGCGGAGAAGATGCGGGCGCCGAGCGTCGAGGCGGGGACGTACGACCTGGTCGTCGACCCGTCGAACCTGTGGCTGACCATCCACGAGTCGATCGGCCACGCCACCGAACTGGACCGGGCCCTGGGGTACGAGGCGGCGTACGCGGGCACCTCGTTCGCCACCTTCGACCGGCTGGGGAGTCTGGCGTACGGCTCCCCCGTGATGAACGTGACCGGTGACCGGACCGCCGAGCACGGGCTGGCGACCATCGGGTACGACGACGAGGGCGTCGAGGCGCAGTCCTGGGACCTGATCAAGGACGGCACGCTGGTCGGGTACCAGCTGGACCGGCGGATGGCGAAGCTGACGGGGCTGGGCCGCTCCAACGGCTGCGCGTACGCGGACTCGCCCGGCCACGTCCCCGTGCAGCGCATGGCGAACGTGTCGTTGCGGCCGGATCCGGGCGGGCCGTCCACGGAGGACCTGATCGGCGGGGTGGAGCGCGGGATCTACGTGGTCGGCGACCGGTCGTGGTCGATCGACATGCAGCGCTACAACTTCCAGTTCACGGGGCAGCGGTTCTTCCGCATCGAGAACGGCCGGCTGGCCGGCCAGCTGCGCGATGTCGCGTACCAGGCGACGACGACGGACTTCTGGGGCTCGATGGAGAAGGCCGGCGGCCCGCAGACGTACGTCCTGGGCGGCGCGTTCAACTGCGGCAAGGCCCAGCCGGGCCAGGTCGCGGCCGTCTCGCACGGGTGCCCCTCCGCCCTCTTCCGGGGCGTGAACATCCTCAACACGACGCAGGAGGCCGGGCGATGAGCGGTCACCACGGAACCGGCCGGGGGTCCGGGGGGCGTCCCCCGGGCGGGCACAGTCTCAACACGACGCAGGAGGCCGGGCGATGAGCCGCGTGACCAAGCCGCACGAGATCGTCGAGCGGGCACTCGACCTGTCCACGGCCGACGGGTGTGTCGTCATCGCGGACGAGGAGTCGTCCGCGAATCTGCGCTGGGCCGGGAACGCGCTGACGACGAACGGGGTGACGCGGGGGCGGACCCTCACCGTCGTCGCGACCGTCGACGGCGCGCAGGGCACCGCGTCCGGTGTGGTGTCGCGGTCCGCCGTCACCGCCGACGACCTGGAGCCGCTGGTACGGGCGGCCGAGGCCGCCGCGCGCGGGGCCGGTCCGGCGGAGGACGCGCAGCCGCTGGTCGACGGCGTGCCGCCGTCCCCCGGTTTCACGGACGCGCCGGCCGAGACGGGTCCGGACGTCTTCGCGGCGTTCGCCCCGGCACTCGGCGACGCGTTCGCCCGTGCCCGGTCGGGCGGCCGCGAGCTGTACGGCTTCGCCCACCACCAGATGACCTCCACCTACCTCGGCACGTCGACGGGGCTGCGCCTGCGCCACGACCAGCCGAACGGGACGCTGGAGCTGAACGCCAAGTCCCCCGACCGCACCCGGTCGGCCTGGGCGGGCCGCTCGACCCGCGACTTCCGGGACGTCGACCCCCTCGAACTCGACACGGAACTGGCCGGGCGGCTGCGCTGGGCCGCACGCCGCGTCGACCTGCCCGCCGGACGGTACGAGACGCTGCTGCCGCCGTCCGCCGTGGCCGACCTGCTGGTCTACCAGCTGTGGTCGTCGTCGGCGCGGGACGCCGCAGAGGGCCGCACGGTGTTCTCCCTGCCCGGCGGCGGGACACGGCTCGGCGAGAAGCTGACCGAGCTGCCGCTGGCGCTGCGCAGCGACCCGCACGCGCCGGGCCTGGAGTCGGCGCCGTTCGTGATCGCCCACGCGTCCGGGGACAGCGCCTCCGTCTTCGACAACGGTCTGCCGCTGGCGTCGACGGACTGGATCCGGGACGGCCGGCTGGAACATCTGACGACCACCCGGCACACGGCGGAGCTGACCGGGCTGCCGGTCGCGCCGGCGATCGACAACCTGCTGCTCGACGGCGGCGGGGAGCGGTCCCTGGAGGAGATGGTGGCCGCGACCACCGGCCGCGCCCTGCTGCTGACCTGCCTGTGGTACATCCGGGAGGTGGATCCGGCGACGCTGCTGCTGACCGGGCTGACCCGCGACGGGGTGTATCTCGTCGAGGACGGGGAGGTCGTCGGCGAGGTGAACAACTTCCGGTTCAACGAGTCGCCGGTGGACCTGCTGTCGCGGGCCGCGGAGGCGGGCCGTACGGAGAAGACGCTGCCGCGCGAGTGGAGCGACTGGTTCACCCGGGCCGCCATGCCCGCGCTGCGGATCCCGGACTTCAACATGAGCTCCGTGAGCCCGGGCGTGTGAGACGCCCGGGCGGGCCGTGCGTGCCAGGCGTCTCGCAGCGAACGGCGATGTGAAGACAGGACCTAGACTGGCTGGTGCCGTCCGGCGCCCCCGGGGCGACCGAACACACATCCGATGCACATGCGAGGAGAGAAAGTACCGTGACGGACATCGTCGACGAGCTGAAGTGGCGTGGGCTGTTCGCCCAGTCCACCGATGAGGACGCACTGCGCAAGGCTCTCGCGGACGGCCCCGTCACGTTCTATTGCGGCTACGACCCCACCGCGGCGAGTCTGCACGTCGGCCACCTGGTGCAGGTGCTCACCATGCGCCGGCTCCAGCAGGCGGGGCTCCGGCCGCTCGCCCTGGTGGGCGGGGCCACCGGTCAGATCGGTGACCCCAGGCCGACCGCCGAGCGCACGCTGAACGACCCGGAGACGGTCGCCGAGTGGGTGTCGCGGCTGCGGAGGCAGATCGAGCCGTTCCTGTCCTTCGAGGGCGAGAACGCGGCGGTCATGGTGAACAACCTGGACTGGACTGCGGGCATGTCCGCGATCGAGTTCCTGCGCGACATCGGCAAGCACTTCCGCGTCAACAAGATGCTGACCAAGGACGCCATCGCCCGGCGCCTGGAGTCCGACGAGGGCATCAGCTACACCGAGTTCAGCTACCAGCTGCTCCAGAGCATGGACTTCCTGGAGCTGTACCGGCGCTACGGCTGCACCCTCCAGCAGGGCGGCAGCGACCAGTGGGGCAACCTCACAGCGGGTCTCGACCTGATCCACCGGCTGGAGCCCGGCGCCGAGGTGCACGCGCTGGCGACCCCGCTGATGACGAAGGCGGACGGGACCAAGTTCGGCAAGACGGAGGGCGGGGCCGTCTGGCTCGACCCGACGCTGACGACGCCGTACGCGTTCTACCAGTTCTGGCTGAACGTGGACGACCGCGACGTCTCCCGTTACATGCGCGTCCTCAGCTTCCGCACCCCTGCGGAGCTGGAGGAACTGGAGAAGGTCACCGAGGAGCGTCCGCAGGCCCGGACGGCGCAGCGCGCGCTGGCCGAGGAGCTGACGACGCTGGTGCACGGCGGCGACCAGTGCGCCGCGGTCGTCGCCGCGTCGAAGGCCCTCTTCGGCCAGGGCGAACTGGGCGAGCTGGACGAGGCGACGCTGGCCGCCGCCCTGTCCGAGGTCCCGCACGCGCGGGTCACCGAGCTCGGCCCGCTGGTGGACCTCCTGGTGGAGGTCGGCCTGGCGCCGAGCAAGTCCGGCGCCCGCCGCACGGTGAAGGAGGGCGGAGCCTACGTGAACAACGTCAAGGTCACGGACGGCGAGAGCGCACCGGACCGTGAGCTGCTGCTGCACGGGCGGTGGCTGGTGCTGCGCCGGGGCAAGAAGAACCTCGCCGCCGTCGAGGTCACCGGCTGATCCCGCGCCGTCCGGGGGTCGGTGGACATCCGGGCCCGCCCGGACGACCGGCCCCCGACGGCCATGGGCCTCGGACCACCGGGGTTCCTGAATGCCGTCCCGCGGCCGGGTACGTGTCGACGCGTGCCCGGCCGCGGTGCGTCGTGGTCCGGGATCAGACCGTGTGATCGCGGCTCGCGCGGTCACGGTTCGCGGCTGTGGGCCCGGAGCCGCGGATCCTGGCCCACAGACCACTGCCGATGGCGACGACGACCACCGCGCCGATCAGCTGGAACAGATGGCGGATCCAGTCGATGCCCTTGGTGTCATGGACTCCGATCCCGGCGGCGACGGCATTGCCCAGGATGCTGCCGATGAGACCCAGGAGCGCCGTCAGCCAGAGAGGGATGTTCTGTTTGCCGGGCAGGATCGCCTTCGCGATCAGGCCGAGCACGAGTCCCACGATGATTGCCCACAGCCAGCCCATGTCGCCTCCTCGTGCGACGCGATGTCGCATCTGCGGCCCAGTCTCGGGGCGGCTGTCCGGCGTCGCATGCCGGACGCGTCCGTATGCGCGATCGCGCGGACGGGACACGCCCCGGCCTCGAAGCCTCCGGACGCCGGGCGTACCGTGGATGCGGTCCGGACCGGAACATGTCCGGCTCGGGAACGAGGTGTCCCCCGGGTCGCCGGGCACTGGGGGAAGGGTGGTGGAGACGTGATGCGGAAGCAGAACTCCGTCGAGGTCTTCCGGATCACGGGAGCCAGGCAGGGGCTCGCGGACGATGTGCGCGGCAGGCAGCGGCGCTATGTGATCTCGATGTCCGTGCGGACGGTCTCGGTGATCCTGGCCGCGGCGCTGTGGAACGTCGAGCGGTACGTGGCGATCGTGGCCCTGGTCCTCGGAGCTCTGCTCCCGTACGTGGCGGTGGTCATCGCCAACGCGGGCCGGGAAACCACTCCCGCGCTCCCCCCGACGTTCATCCCCGCTCCGGTACGCCCGGCGCTCGACGCCCCTTCCGTGTCCGGTACGACACCGTCGGGCCCCGTCGACGACGAAAAGCGTGGCGGAGACCCCGTGTGAACCACGAGAAACGGTAGTAACGCCCCGGAGACCGGTTTCGGTCCCCGGGAAGTCCGCGTCGAACCCGGGATTCGCGAAAACGTCAGATCAATCCTGGAGTTACGGTGCACCGCACCCCGGTCTGCGTGACATACTTCGTACGCGCTCCGCATCCCCCGTCGGAGCGACGGACCGACGCCGGGCAGCTCCCCCCGTGGCTGCTCGGCGTCGTTTTTGTTCGTCGTGGCGGGATGCGCGACAGGCGGGATGCGCGGGGACGCCGACGGGCGGGTGCCGGTCGGACGCCGGGCCCCGGACCATCTGTCCCGGTCACAGCACTAGTGCCGTGCCCGGCAATGTTTGCCCGGAAGGAGCGGCGCCTGGTGCGTGCGATCGCAAGGCGGCCGGAAGCCCTCGGATGGGGCCTCCCCTGCTCGAACGAAGTCGAGAGCTTGGGGAAGGGCTACGTGAGCTTTTGGTCAACGCCGCGAGCAATGGGGTCTCCCCTGCTCGAACGAAGCCGAGAGCTCGGGGAAGTGCCAGGTGGCGCGACGGGGCAAACGTTGCCTGATGCGGCACTAGGGTTGATCACGTGAACTCCCCCGATACCGCGGCCGAGAACGCCGCACCCATCTGTTCCGCCAAGGGCTGTCGGGCCGCCGCCGTGTGGGTGCTGGCCTGGAACAACCCGAAGCTGCACAGCCCGGAACGCCGCAAGACGTGGCTGGCCTGCGAGGAGCACCGCGAGCACCTCTCCTCGTTCCTGGGCGTCCGCGGATTCCTCAAGGATGTCGTGACGCTGGCCGATTGGGAGGCCGGGGCCGCCGGTCGCTGAGGGCCGCAGTCAGCCGCCGATCGCCGACATCGGCCGGTCCGGTTGAAGGAAGGACGGGTCGTCCAGCCCGGAGCCGGCCTTCTTCCCCCTCATCGCCCGCGTCCAGATCCGGGCGATCTCCTCGTCCGGCGCGTCCGAGCGCAGCGCGTCGCGCAGATCGGTCTCCTCGCGGGCGAAGAGGCAGGTGCGCACCTGCCCGTCGGCGGTGAGCCTGGTCCGGTCGCAGGCCCGGCAGAAGGGCCGGGTGACGGAGGCGATGACACCGACGCGGTGGGGTCCGCCGTCGACGAGCCAGCGTTCGGCGGGTGCGGATCCGCGCGCGCTCCCGTCCTCCTCGGTGAGGGTGAAGCGGGTGCGCAGCGACCGGAGTATGTCACCGGCCGTGATCATGCCTTCGCGCTTCCAGCCGTGCTGGGCGTCGAGCGGCATCTGCTCGATGAAACGGAGCTCGTATCCGTGCTCGACGGCCCAGGCGAGCAGCTCGGGTGCCTCGTCGTCGTTGAGTCCCGGCATCAGGACGGTGTTGACCTTGACCGGCGTGAGTCCGGCGTCACGGGCGGCTTCGAGGCCGGCCAGTACGTCGTGGTGGCGGTCGCGGCGGGTGAGTGCCTTGAAGACGTCGGGGCGCAGGGTGTCCAGCGAGACGTTGACCCGGTCCAGACCGGCCTCCTTGAGTGCGCCCGCGGTGCGTCCCAGCCCGATGCCGTTGGTGGTGAGCGAGAGCCCGGGGCGTGGGGTGAGGGCCGCGCAGCGTTCGACGACGGAGACGAGCCCGGGGCGCAGCAGCGGCTCGCCGCCGGTGAAGCGGACTTCCGTGACGCCGAGGCGGGTGACGGCGATGCCGACGAGCCGGACGATCTCGTCGTCGCTGAGCAGGTCGGGCTTGGCCAGCCATTGCAGGCCCTCTTCGGGCATGCAGTAGGTGCAGCGCAGATTGCACCGGTCGGTCAGCGACACGCGCAGGTCGGTGGCGACCCGGCCGTATGTGTCGATGAGCATGTGGGCGCCCCCCGTCGTTCTCCGGTTTCCGTTTCCGGCTGTCGCGGCTCGCGGTACCGGCCGGGCGTCCCGGGCACCGCTCCGGCCGGGCGCCGGGCGGAGCCCGTGGGCGGGATGTCCGGCCCGGCCCTTGCGGCCGGTTCTTCCGAGACTACGCGAGACCCGTGACATCGGAGGGGGCGTGCATGGCACTCGTACGACTCCGGCAGCGTCGTGGCCGTATCGCGGATCCTGCGACGCGGCCACGACGGTGCGACGGCGACGGGGTTGGTGTCCCGCCCGGCTCAGTGGGCTCCGACGCCGGTGAGGGACTTCACCTCCAGTTCGGCGTACTTGCCCTTGTCGGGTTCCTCCTTGGAGAGGAGGGAGCCGATCCAGCCGAGCAGGAAGCCCAGCGGGATGGAGATCAGCCCCGGGTTCTCCAGCGGGAACCAGGCGAAGTCGGCCCCCTTGAACATGGACGTCTTCTCGTTGCCGGAGACGACCGGTGAGAACAGCACCAGGATCACCGAGGTGGCCAGGCCGCCGTAGATCGACCAGAGCGCGCCCCGGGTGGTGAACCGCTTCCAGAAGAGGCTGTAGAGGATGGTCGGCAGGTTCGCCGAGGCGGCGACGGCGAAGGCGAGCGCGACCAGCCCGGCGACGTTCAGGTCGCGGGCGAAGACGCCCAGGACGATCGCGACCGCGCCGATGAGGACGGTGGCCCAGCGGGCGGCCCGCATCTCCTCCTTCTCGGTGGCCTTCCCCTTGCGGATGACGTTGGCGTAGATGTCGTGCGCGAAGGAGGACGAGGAGGCGAGGGTGAGGCCCGCGACCACGGCGAGGATGGTGGCGAAGGCGACGGCCGAGATCACCGCCAGCAGCACGGCGCCGCCGGTGGAGCCCACGCCTCCGAGGTATTCGGCGAGTTGTGGGGCGGCGGCGTTGCCGGCCGGGTTCTTCGCCTTGATCTCGGCCGGGCCGATCAGCGCCGCGGCACCGAAGCCGAGCGCGATCGTCATCAGGTAGAAGGCGCCGATGATGCCGATGGCCCAGTTGACCGACTTACGGGCGGCCTTGGCGGTCGGCACCGTGTAGAAGCGGATCAGGATGTGCGGCAGACCGGCGGTGCCGAGGACCAGCGCGATGCCGAGGGAGAGGAAGTCGAGCTTCGAGGTGCCGGTGGCGCCGTACTTGAGGCCGGGTTCCAGGAACGCGGCTCCGTGGCCGCTCTTCGCCGCGGCCGTGCCCAGCAGGTCGGAGACGTTGAAGTCGAACTTCAGCAGCACCAGGAACGTCATCAGCAGGGCACCGGCGATGAGCAGCACGGCCTTGACCATCTGGACCCAGGTGGTGCCCTTCATGCCGCCGATGGTGACGTACACGATCATCAGCACGCCGACCAGCGCGACGATGAGGATCTTGCCCGCGTCGCTGGTGATGCCGAGCAGCAGGGCGACCAGGACGCCCGCGCCCGCCATCTGAGCCAGCAGGTAGAAGATCGACACGATGATGGTGGAGACGCCGGCCGCGGTGCGGACCGGGCGCTGCCGCATCCGGTAGGCGAGGACGTCGCCCATCGTGTAGCGGCCGGAGTTGCGCAGCGGCTCGGCGACCAGCAGCAGCGCCACCAGCCAGGCGACGAGGAAGCCGATGGAGTAGAGGAAGCCGTCGTAGCCGAAGAGGGCGATGGCTCCGGCGATGCCGAGGAACGAGGCCGCCGACATGTAGTCGCCGGAGACCGCGAGCCCGTTCTGGAAGGCGGTGAACTGCCTGCCTCCCGCGTAGAAGTCGGAGGCGCTCCTGGTCTGCCGTCCGGCCCAGACGGTGATGCCGAGGGTCGCGGCGACGAACACCGCGAACAGCGTGATGATCAGTGGCCGGTGCTCGGCGGTCGAGGAGGCGGCGGCCAGGTCGAGGACGGCGGGCGAGGGGTGTGCGGCGCTCATGCGTCGGCCTCCAGACGGGACTTGATGGCCTCGGCCTTCGGGTCGAGCTTCGCGGCGGCGTGGCGCGAGTAGAGCCAGGCGATGAGGAAGGTGCTGACGAACTGGGCGAGGCCGAACACGAAGGCCACGTTGATGTTGCCGTACACCTTGGTGCCCATGAACTCGCCCGCGTAGTTGGACAGCAGGACGTACAGGAGGTACCAGAGGACGAAGGCGACGGTCAGCGGGAAGGCGAACGAGCGGTGGGTGCGGCGCAGTTCACCGAATTCCGCGCTCTCCTGGGTCGCGATGAACGCCTCGGTCGTCGGTTCGGCGGGGCGGGTGTCCGTAACGCTCTCGGGCGGTGGTGCTGCATCGGTAGTCACGGAATCTCCTCGCGACGCGGGTGCGGTGAACGGGAACGGTGGGTTTTCGCCGGGGAACCGCGGCCGGCCGGGGACGCGTGGTGCGCTCTCCCGGGGTGACGGCGGGTGCCCCTGCCTACGACACGGACGGCGTGTGACGGTGGTTCACCGCCGGTTCGCACTCCCCGGACGCGTCCGTGCGCGGCCGTCCGGTCAAATCGGTCGGCCCTACTCATTGATGAACGGGGATGATCAGCGATAACTTCACTGGTCATGTACGCGACCGGGTACGGCCGGTGTCCGGTCGCCCGGCACTGATGATGTGGAGACCCCATGGCCCAGCTGGGTTCCAGACGGACGCGCACCCTGACGATCTCCGTCGGACTGGCACTCACGGCTTCGCTCGGCTTCCTGCCGACGGGTGCCGCCTCCGCCGCTCCGGCGGACGCGCAGCCCTCGGCGGCGGTGTCGACGGACGGCCCGAAGCTCTCGTACGTGGTCAACACTCGGGCCAATCACGGCACCGTCAAGCAGGTGAAGAAGGCGATAGCCGCGGCCGGTGGCACGGTGGTGACCGCCTACGAGCAGATAGGCGTGATCGTCGTCCACTCGCAGAACCCGGACTTCGCCAAGACGATCCGCCGTGCCAAGGGCGTCGACTCGGCGGGAGCCACCCGTACCAACCCCATCGTTCCGCAGGCCACCACGGACACCGGGGCCGAGCAGCCGCTCACCGCCGCGCAGGCCGAGGCCGCGGCGGCGGAGGCGACCGCCGGGCAGGACCCGATGGAGCCGCTGCAGTGGGACCTGCCCGCCATCAAGGCGGACCAGGCGCACCGCATATCGCTGGGCAGCAGCAAGGTCACGGTCGGTGTCATCGACACGGGCGTCGACGACACCCACCCCGACCTGGCGCCGAACTTCGACCGCGGGGCCTCGGCCAGCTGCGTGTCCGGGGCGCCGGACACGTCGGACGGCGCCTGGCGTCCGAAGACCGGGGAGAGCGACCACGGCACGCACGTGGCGGGCACCGTAGCCGCCGCGAAGAACGGCGTCGGGGTCACGGGCGTCGCGCCGGGCGTGAAGGTCGCCGGCATCAAGGTGGCGAACCCGGACGGCTTCTTCTACACCGAGTCGATCGTCTGCGGCTTCGTCTGGGCCGCCGAGAACGGGATCGACGTCACCAACAACAGCTATTACACCGACCCGTGGATGTTCAACTGCAAGGACGACCTCGACCAGGGCGCGCTGGTCGAGGCCGTCGCCCGCGCCGCCCGTTACGCGGAGCGCAGGGGCACGGTCAACGTGGCCTCGGCCGGCAACAGCGCCTTCGACCTGGCCGCCGACACGATCGAGGACACGACCAGCCCGAACGACACCACGGCGGTCGACCGGACGATCGACCCGCGCCAGTGCCTCGACATCCCGGCGATGCTCCCCGGTGTCGTGACGGTCTCGGCGACCGGCGCCAAGGGCCTGAAGTCCTCGTACTCGAACTACGGCAAGGGCATGATCGACGTCGCCGCCCCGGGCGGTGACTCGACGATCTACCAGAAGCCCGAGGCACCCGCCACGAGCGGTCTGATCCTGTCCACGCTGCCGGGCGGCAGGTACGGCTACAAGGCCGGTACGTCGATGGCGTCCCCGCACGTCGCGGGCGTCGCGGCGCTGATCAAGTCCAAGCACCCGTACGCCTCGGCGGCGGCGGTGAAGGCGCTCCTGGCGGTCGAGGCCGACGCCACCGCGTGCGGCGCGCCGTACGACATCGACGGCGACGGCGAGATCGACGCCGTGTGCGAGGGCGGCAAGAAGGGCAACGGCTTCTACGGGGCCGGAATCGTCAACGCGCTGAACGCGGTCCGCTGGTAGCGGCAGCGAGGATCCCGGGGCGGCGGCCGGCACCGGCCGCCGCCCTCCCTTCCCGGCCGGTGGCACTCGGTGCCATAGTGCCCAGATGAATCACGCACACGTGTCCGGGACGCGGCAGGCATGGGCGGCGCTGGGCGGGGACCCCGCGCTCCTCCCGCACATCGTGCCGGGCGGCCCGGCGGGGCTGCTGCCCGCCCGGCTGCCGGTCATGGAGCTGGCCCGTTCCTCGGTCGCGGTCTGTTCGCTGGCCGCCGCCGAACTGGCCGCGCTCCGCACCGCGCGCCCCGTGCCCCGGGTCCGGGTCGACGACGGCGCGGTCGCCACGGCGTTCACCAGCGAACGCCATCTGCGGATCGACGGGCGCGCGCCGACCTCCTTCGCCCCGTTGTCCCGGTTCTGGCGCACGGCGGACGGCTGGGTCCGTACGCACGCCAACTACCCGCACCACCGGGCCCGGTTGCTCGGCACGCTGGGCCTGCCCGAGGACACCCCGGATCCGGCCGCCGCGGACGCCGTCGCGGCCTCGTTCGCCGGACGCCGGGGCGCCGAGATCGAGGAGACCGTGTGCGCGGCGGGCGGCCTGGCCGTCGCCGCCCGTACGCCCGGCGAGTGGGCCGCCGGTCCCCGGGGCGCCGCGGTCCGGGACTCGCCGCTGGTGGACCGGGCCCGCCTCGACGACGCGCCGGTACGCCGCACCGCGCCGCTCACCGGCGAGAGCCCCCTGCTGCCCCTGGCCGGGCTGCGCGTGCTGGACCTGACCAGGGTGATCGCGGGCCCCGTCGCCACCCGTACGCTCGCGCTGCTCGGCGCGGACGTGCTGCGGATCGACGCCCCGAAGCTGCCGGAGAGCCCGGACGCGCACGGCGACACCGGTTTCGGGAAGCGGTCCGTGGACCTGGACCTCGCCGACCGCCGCGGCTGGGCCGTCTTCGACGAGCTGCTGGCCGGCGCGGACGTGGTGGTCATCGGCTACCGGCCCGGTTCGGTCGAGCGGTTCGGGCTGACTCCCGAGTCGCTGGCCGCCCGCAGGCCGGGGGTGGTGATCGGCAGGCTCTCGGCGTGGGGGCACGGCCCGTGGGCGGGGCGGCGCGGCTTCGACAGCCTGGTGCAGGTGGCGACCGGCATCGCCTCGGCCGAGGCCCCGGGCGGGGCGGAACACCCACCGGGCGCGCTGCCCGCCCAGGCACTGGACCACGGCACGGGCTACCTGCTGGCCGCCGCCCTGCTGCGCGCGTTGACCGAACAGCACGAGGAGGGCGGCTCCCGGCTGGTCACCCTCTCGCTCGCCCGTACCGCCGCGTGGCTGCTCGACGAACTGCCCGCGGACACCCGGCCCGGGACCCGCGACGGAGCGGCGGATCCGTACGATCCGGAGAAGTGGCTGACGGAGACGGACGGTCCGCTCGGCCGCCTGCGTCACGCCCTGCCGCCGGTCGGCTTCGACGGTTCGCCCGCCGACTGGTCGCGCCCGCCCGGCCCGCTGGGCTCGGACGCGCCGGCCTGGCTGGTGCCGTGACCGGGAAGATTCACCGGCTCGCGGCGCCCGGCGAACCCTCCCGTTCACAGCACTGGACGCGGGCTGAACGGGCCGTACGCGTCCGCCGGGTCGTTCACCCACCGCCCGGCGGCCCCGGTGGCGGGGTCACGGTCGCGGGGCCCCCGGCACCAGGGGGACGGCCGAGGCGCGTGCCCACGGCCGCGTCCCGGGCGAGAGCGCCCCGACCGCGAGCAGGAACTGCGCGGCGATGTACGTGAGCATGATCCAGAAGCCGTGGGCCGGCAGGCGCGGCGCGTCGGCGACCCCGACGGCGATGAGCGCGTCGGAGAGCAGGAAGAGCGCCCCGCCGACGGCCGCGTAACGGCCGAGGACACCGGCGCGGTAGGCCATGGCCGTGAGCAGCAGGCTGTAGCCGGCCATCGGGATCCGCAGGTCGGCGGGGAGCCCCGGCCAGAGCAGCACGAGGGCGACGGTCAGCACGACGGCGTACGCGACCGCCGCGGACAGCGAACTCCGCGCGCGTCCGAACAGCCACAGGTAGCAGACGTGTCCGACGGCGAAGGAGCCCATCCCGAGGAGGAAGGCGGTGTCGGAGTCGGCCATCAGCAGCACGTCGCCGCCCCAGCCGAACAGCAGCGCCGCGACGAGCAGCCGGGGGCCGCGCCGGACCGCGGCGTACCCGGCCAGCAGCGGCATCAGCAGCGGCTTGGCGACGAGACCGGCGACCGGGATGTCGGCGAGCACGGCGACGAGGTCGACGGCCGCGACCACCAGGAAGGCGGTGAGCAGCGCCCGGGCGAGACGTTCCCGGCGGTCCGTTCCGATGTCGGCGCTCATCGGGCACGCTCCTCGGTGCGAAGGGTGGTGGAGGTCGTCGGCGCCTGCGCGCCACGGGGCTCGGTGGCCGCCGAAGCCGCCTCGGCGGTGCGGGCCCGGGGGCCCTGGGAGGCCGTCGCGGTCGCCGCCGGCTGCCAGCCCGGCCCGCGGAAGATCCGCCCGGCGCGCTCGCCCCAGCTGTGCGCCGCCCGCACGTCGCGGGCGATGGCGGCGTACTCGTGGGTGGCGACCCGCAGCGGGTTGTAGGTGTCGATGTTCTTGGTGAGGCCGAACACGGGCCGCTGCGTCTCGGGGGTGAAGGTTCCGAAGAGCCGGTCCCAGAGGATGAGGATGCCGCCGAAGTTGCGGTCCAGGTAGTCGCCCTGCGAGGCGTGGTGCACCCGGTGGTGCGAGGGCGTGTTCAGTACGTACTCGAACGGCCCGGGAAGCCTGCCGACGCGTTCCGTGTGCACCCAGAACTGGTAGACGAGGTTCACCGACGAGCAGAAGGCGAGCGCGGCCGGGTGGACCCCGCAGGCCACCAGCGGCACATAGAACGGCCAGACGCTCCACGACGTCCAGGGCTGGCGCAGCGCGGTGGTGAGGTTGAACTTCCGGCTGGAGTGGTGGACGACGTGGCAGGCCCACAGGATCCGGATGACGTGGTGGCACCGGTGGGACCAGTAGTAGAGGAAGTCCTGGGCGAGCAGCATCAGCAGGACGGTCCACCACAGCACGGGGACCCGCAGCGGCGTCAGCTCGTAGACCGCGGTGTAGATCGCGACGATGGGCACTTTCCACAGCAGGTCGAAGGCCAGGCTGCCCACCCCCATGGTGACGCTGGTGGCCGCGTCCTTCGCCTCGTACCCCGCGGCGTCCTCGTCGGGATGGAAGCGGTGGAGGGCCAGCTCCAGCACGGTGAGCAGGATGAAGGCCGGTATGGACCAGAGCACGACATCAGGCAGGTTCGACGGCATGCAAGCACCGTAGAGCCGCACGTCACCGAGGACCAGACGTTGTTACCAACAAGTATGCAAGACACGATGTCAACAGTCTTTGGTGGCTTCCACCAAAGACTCCGGTCACTCCCGTCGGCGCGGGCGTCGTACGATCCCTGTGAACGGAACCACCTCGGGGGGAACTGCCGTGCAGGGTTTGGACGTTGCGGTGCTCCGGCTGGCCACGACGGTGGCCGGCGCGGTCGCCAGGTCGTTGGTGCGGCCGAGGACCGGCGCGGGGCTGGTCCCGGATCCGGTGCGCCCGCTCCCCCGCCCGGCGAAGCCGGACCGCCTGGCGAAGGTGCTCGGAAAGCGTCTGACGGAGTCGTACGCGGATCTCCCCGAGCACGAGCGGCTGGCCGCCGTGGACGCGGTACGGGACGCGTTCGCGGCGGCGGACGGGCTGACGGCGGACCGGCTGTTCGCACTGGACCTGGACCCGGCACGGCTGCGCGCCGGACTGCCGGTGCCCGCCGCGGGTCTCGGGGAGCGCGCAACCGACCTGTACGAGGAACTGCTGGGCCGGTGCTGCGAGCACGTCGTGGAGCAGCTGACCGCCGAGCCGTCGTTCGCGGCGCGGGCGGCGGTGGAGCAGGTCCGTTCGGCCGCGCGGACGAGGGAGCTGATGGAGGACGTCCGTTCCCGGACGGGTCCGCGCCCGGAGGCGGCGGCCCTGGACTTCGAGCAGCGGTACGCGGACTTCGTGGCCGCCACGCACAGCCGGATGGGACTGTTCGGGCTCACGCTGGGGCGCTCGGCGGGCGAATGGCCGCTGGAGACGGCCTACATCAGCCTGACGGTGAGTTCCCACGACGACTCCTCCGGCCCGGAGTGGTGGGAGCTGCCCGCCCCGGACCGGGTGACGGTCAGCGTCGAACAGGCGCTCGCGGACACCAACCGGCTGCTGCTGCGCGGCCCGGCGGGGTCCGGGAAGAGCACGCTGGTGCAGTGGCTGGCGGTGAACGCCGCGCGCCGCACCTTCGCCGACGGGCTCGCGGACTGGAACCGCTGTGTTCCCTTCGTCCTGCGGCTGCGTGCCTTCACCTCGTACGAGTCCCTGCCCGTGCCCGACGACTTCCTGCGCGCGACCGGCGTCCCGCTGCATGGCGCGGCGCCGGCGGGCTGGGCGGACCGGCTGCTGGCCGAGGGCCGGGCGCTGGTCCTGGTGGACGGGGTGGACGAGGTCCCGATGCGGCTGCGCACCCGGACCGAGCGCTGGCTCAAGGACCTGATCGCGGCCTACCCGCAGGCCCGCTACGTGGTGACCACCCGGCCCTCCGCCGTCCCGGACGGCTGGCTGGACCGACAGGGCTTCGTCGCGCACTCCCTGCAGCCGATGGAACGGGAGGACATCCGCGCCTTCATCGGGCACTGGCACGACGCGGCACGGACGGAGTGCCCGTCCGGGGACGAGCGGACGAGGCTCGACACGTACGAGAAGGCGCTGCACCGGGCGGTCGGGGCACGCCGGGACCTGGGCCGGCTGGCGACGAACCCGCTGATGTGCGCGCTGCTGTGTGCCCTCAACCGGGACCGGCGGATGCAGCTTCCGCGCGCCCGCAAGGAGTTGTACGACGCCGCACTGGACATGCTGCTGGTCCGCCGGGACACCGAGCGCGAGATCGTCGGCGTGGAGGGCGTCGACCTGACCCGCGAGGAGCAGACGGCGCTGTTGCAGCGGCTGGCGTACTGGCTGATCCGCAACGGCCAGGTGGAGGCGGACCGCGCGCAGGCGGTGGCGCTGATCGGGGACTGGCTGCGGGCCATGCCGCAGGTGCGGGGCACGGCGGAGCAGGTGTTCTCGCACCTGCTGATCCGCAGCGGTCTGCTGCGCGAACCGGCCCCGGGCGCCGTGGACTTCGTACACCGGACATTCCTGGACTACCTGGGCGCGAAGGCCGCGGTGGAGGCGCGGGACTTCGGGGTGCTGGTGCGCAACGCGCACGACGACGGCTGGGACGACGTGGTGCAGATGGCCGTGGGGCACGCCCGGGTGGACGAACGGACCGACCTCCTGCGCGGGTTGCTTCGCCGTGCGGACCAGGACCCCGGCCTCGGCCACCGGCTGGTGCTGCTCGCGGCGGCGAGTCTGGAGCACGCCCCGGAGCTGGACCCGGACGTCCGGGAGGAGGTGGAGCGCCGGACCGGGAGCCTGCTGCCGCCGACCACGTCCGAGGACACCGATGCGCTCGCGAAGGTCGGCGAACTGGTGCTGGGACTGCTGCCGGGCCCGGACGAGGTGAACGAGCGCGAGGCGGCCGAGATCGTGCGGACGGCGGCGGAGATCAAGGGTGACGCGGCCTACGAGGTCATCGGCCGCTTCCGGTCGGACGACCGGCTCTTGGTGACTGACGCCCTCTCCGATGCGTGGAGTTCCTTCGACGCGGAGACCTACGCCCGCGAGATCCTGGCCGACCGGTCCTGGGACTCCGGATCGCATGTCTACGTACGGACCGAGGCCCAGTTGGCCGCACTGCGTCACATCCCCACCGCGCGAGGCGTGCATGTCCAGGGAGATCACGAATACTTCCCGGACGTCACCTCCCGGACGGATGTGGAACGGCTGTTCGTCTTCCGTAACCAGGCCCTCGACGAGCTGAGCCACATCGCGGCCATGCCCCGGCTGCGCGAGGTGGGCCTCAGCATGTGCCCACGGGTCAGGGACCTCGGTCCGCTGGCCCGCCCCGGTCTGGAATGGCTTTCTCTGGTCGAACTGCATCCGGACCTGGACCCCGGCCCCCTGCGCGACATGCCCGATCTGCGCAGACTCACCCTGGGGCACGCCTCCCTCATCGAGTGCATCGGCGAACTTCCCGTCGGCCAACGGATCACCAATCTGACGCTTCGCACCCAGAACCGGCCCATGCGCCTGGAGGGACTGGCGTGCTGGACGGCCCTGCGCACACTGTCCCTCTGGGACAACACGCATCTGCTGCAGCTCACCGGTGCGTCACCACTCGCCGGCCTGGAATCGCTCATGCTGAACCGGCTGTCGCCGCTCGACCTCCGACTGCTGTCACCGCTCACCGGACTGCGCATGCTGAGCCTGTCCGGGTGTGAGGTACCCGATGGGCTGGGCCCCCTGCGCGAGCTGACCCGCCTCACCTCCCTCGATCTGACGGCGCTGCCCCACCCCGTCGACCTGTCCCCGCTGAGCGATCGGCACGAGCTGACCATCACCCTCTCGCACGAGACCCGGGCCACCGGCACCGAACTCTTCCCGCCGGAGCGCATCGTCCGGCGTTCCTGAGCCCGGAACGCACGCATCGGGCAGCTCTCAGGCGTGCTGGAGGAATCAGGCGTACCGGAGGAACAACGGGCGCAGCCCGGCCATGAGCGCGTTGCCCGGTACGCCGGGCGCCCATGGCGCCCCTACACCCCCACCGCCCCCAGCAGCTCTCCCGCCGCGTAGGTGACCGCCATCGCCAGCGCTCCCCCGCCCATGTTCCTCAGCACCGCGGGCCACGGCGCCGCGTCGCCCAGGCGGGCGCTCCACCAGCCCGTCAGCGCCAGGGCCGCCAGCACCGAGAGCACGGTCACGAGCAGGCGCAGCGACGCGGGCGGCAGCACGATCGCCAGCAGCGGCAGCAGCGCGCCCGCCGTGAACGCCAGGAAGCTCGCGCCCGCCGCGTGCCACGGGTTCGTCAGCTCGTCCGGGTTGATGCCGAGTTCCACCTCCGCGTGGGCGCGCAGCGCGTCGCGGGCGGTGAGCTGGAGGGCGGCCTCGCGGGCGACCTCGTGGCTCAGCCCCTTGCCCTCCAACAGGCCGGTGAGTTCGGCCAGTTCCGCCTCGGGCGTCTGTGCGAGCTCATACTTCTCGATGGCCAGCGCGGCCCGTTCCGAGTCGCGCTGGGTGGAGACCGACACGTACTCGCCCGCCGCCATCGACATGGAACCGGCCAGTAGCCCGGCCAGGCCCGCCGTGAGCAGAGTGCCCCGGTCGCCGGTGGCGCCGGCCACGCCGACGACGAGTCCCGCGGTGGAGACGATGCCGTCGTTGGCGCCGAGGACCGCGGCGCGCAGCCAGTTCAGCCGGGCGCCGAGCCCGTTGCCGTGCGGTTCGTCATGCGTCCGGATATCCGTCATCGGGGGATGGTCTCACCCCGCCCGGCCGCCGGTCGCGCACCGACCCGGCCCGCCGTCGCGGAAGCCCGGCGGACCCGGGCGCCCCCGGCCGGCGGGGCCATCGCGTACCCACAGGAACAGGAGCAGGAATAGGAGACTGTCAGTCGCGGCCCGTATTCTCTGTGACCATGCTCGACGACCGCCAGACCGCAGCACCGTGGCCGACCGCGTACCCCCGGGGGTACGCGGTCGTCGACGTGGAGACCACCGGCCTCGCTCGTGACGACCGGATAGTCTCCGCCGCCGTCTACCGTCTGGACGAGCGGGGCGACGTCGAGGACCACTGGTACACCCTCGTCAACCCGCAGCGTGATCCCGGCCCCGTCTGGATCCACGGACTGACCAGCGATGTCCTCGAAGGCGCCCCGCTCTTCCCGGAGATCGCCGCCCAGTTGTCCGAACGGCTCGCGGGCCGTGTGCTCGTCGCACACAACGCGGCCTTCGACTGGTCGATGCTGGCCCGGGAGTACGCACGCGCCTCGGTCACCGCCCCCGTCGAGCAGCGGCTGTGCACCATCGCGCTCGCCAAGGAACTGCGGCTGCCACTGCCCAACCACAAACTGGAGTCGCTGGCCGCGCACTTCGGAGTCGTGCAGCAGCGCGCCCACCACGCGCTGGACGACGCCCGGGTGCTGGCCGAGGCGTTCCGGCCGAGTCTGCACGCGGCGGCGCACGGCGGGGTGCGGCTGCCGTTGCTGGAGTGCCGCCCGTTGACCGAGTGGTCGGACTCCCCGGTCACGCCCCGGATCGGCTACCAGCCCTCGTACGGGCAGAACAGCTGGCGCCCCTCGCGCAAGCGCCCGGCGTGCCCGTATCCGAACCCCGGCCGGTACGAGAAGGACAAGCCGCTCATGCAGGGCATGCGGGTGGCGTTCTCCGGGGACACCTCCATAGACCGCGAGCTGCTGGAGGACCGCGCCGTCGAAGCCGGACTGCACGTGGCGACCAGCGTGTCCCGCCTGACGAGTCTGCTGGTGACCAATGACCCTGACGCGGCGACCTCGAAGACGGTGAAGGCCAAGTCGCTCGGCACGCCCATCCTGGACGAGAGCGCGTTCACCCATCTGCTGCGCGACGTGGCCCCGGCGACGACGCGGCCGCACGCGCCGTCATCGGAGTGAACCGGGGGCGACTCGCCCGCCCGCCGCTCGCCCACCGCCGCCCCCGCATCCGACCCTGTGGCGCATGGCACGTTGTGAGGTTTGCGGAAACGACTACGGCATGTCCTTCGAGGTGCACGCGCAGGGCGCGGTGCACGTCTTCGACTGCTTCGCCTGCGCCATTCACCGCATGGCACCCATCTGTGAACACTGCCGGGTCCAGATCATCGGCCAGGGCGTCGAGGTCGGCGGCCACTGGTACTGCGGCGGTCACTGCTCCCGCGCCGAGGGGAGGGTGGGCATCATCGACAAGGTCTGACCACCGGCCGCCATCCGCTCCCCTTCACCGGTCCGTCCCCTCGTCCCCGGTTCCCCGGCCCTCGTCCCTTCGGCCCTGCCCTCGTCCCCGGTCCCTCGTCTCTCGCCCCTTCGGCCCTCCCCTCTCCCCCACCCCTGCGCGTTGCGCCCCATGACGCAGTTGTACGGTCGTGGGGTGTACCGCTTCCTGTTGACCCGGCAGTGGCTGTTCCTCGCCCTCCTCGCCCTCGTCCTGATTCCCACGATGGTCGAGCTGGGCTTCTGGCAGCTGCACCGGCACGAGCACAGGGTCGCGCAGAACTCCCTGATCTCGCGCAACCTCAAGGCGGCCCCCGTTCCGGTCACCTCGCTCACCTCGCCGAGGCACACGATCCCTCGTTCCGACTACTGGCGCACGGTGACGGCGACCGGCACGTACGACACCGCGCACCAGGTGGTCGTGCGCCGCAGGACCTCCACCGAGGACCGGGTCGGCGTCCATGTGCTGACCCCGTTCGACCTCAAGGGCGGCGGGACGATCCTGGTCAACCGCGGCTGGGTGCCCGCCGCCGCCAGCCAGCGCGACTTCCCCGAGGTCCCGCCCCCGCCGCGGGGCGAGGTGACCGTCACCGGACGGCTCAAGGCCGACGAGACCACGGGCACCAGCGGCATCAAGGACATCTCGGACCTGCCCGACCGCCAGGTGATGCTGATCAACAGCTCCCAGGAGGCCGAGCGGCTGTCCCGGCCGGTGCTCGGCGGCTACATCGAGCAGATCTCGCCCGAGCCCTCCGGCGGCTCCCCGGAACTGATCGCGGCCCCCGACGACAGCTCGATCGGCCCGCACATGGCGTACGCCGTGCAGTGGTGGCTGTTCGCCGCCGCCGTCCCGGTCGGATTCGTGATCCTCGCCCGCCGGGAGAAGCTCGACCGGGCCACGGCCGCGGCGGCCCGGTCCGCCGAGGAGCGGTCGGCGTCCGAACCGGAGCGGACGGAACCCGCCACGGCCTGACGCCCGCGTCCGGCCCGGACCGGGCGTCGCCGGTGGGCGGCGGAGCGTCGCTCGTGGGGCGGGACTGCTTAACGGGGCCCATGTCCGGGAACACGCCAGAACGTGACCCCACGCATCGAGGACTACGCCCTGATCGGCGATCTGCAGACGGCCGCCCTGGTCGGCAGGAACGGTTCCGTCGACTGGCTCTGCCTGCCCCGCTTCGACTCGGGCGCCTGTTTCGCGGCCCTGCTCGGCGACGAGGAGAACGGCCACTGGCGGATCGCGCCGCAGGGCGGCAACGTCTGTACCCGACGCGGCTACGCGGGTGAGTCCCTCGTCCTGGAGACGTTCTGGGAGACCCGTACGGGCACGGTCAAGGTCATCGACTTCATGCCGCAGCGCGACCAGGAGCCCGAGGTCATGCGGATCGTCGAGGGCATCAGCGGCAGGGTCGAGATGAGTTCCGTGATCCGGCTGCGCTTCGACTTCGGCTCGGTCGTGCCGTGGATGCGCCGCTCGCAGGGGCACCGGGTGGCGGTCGCCGGACCCGACTCGACCTGGCTGCGCAGCGAGCCGCCGGTCAAGACCTGGGGCCAGCAGTTCTCCACCTGTTCGTCGTTCACCGTCGCCGCGGGTGAACAGGTCGCCTTCGTGCTGACCTGGCACCCCTCGCACTCCCCGCGTCCCGACCTCGTCGACCCGTTCGAGGCGCTGGAGAACACCCTGGCCGACTGGACCGAGTGGTCGGCCACCTGCCGGTACCGGGGCCCGTACCGGGAGGCGGTGATCCGCTCGCTGATCACGCTGAAGGCGCTCACCTACGGCCCGACGGGCGGCATCGTGGCGGCGCCCACCACCTCGCTGCCCGAGGAGATCGGCGGCGTACGGAACTGGGACTACCGCTTCTGCTGGCTGCGGGATTCCACACTGACCCTCGGCGCCCTCATCTCGGCCGGATACCTGGAGGAGGCCGCGGCCTGGCGGGACTGGCTGCTGCGGGCCGTCGCCGGTGACCCCGCCGACCTCCAGATCATGTACGGCCTGTCGGGCGAGCGCCGGCTGCCCGAGGCGGAGCTGCCGTGGCTGCGCGGGTACGAGAACTCCGCTCCGGTACGGATCGGCAACGCCGCCGTCCGCCAGCGCCAGCTCGACGTGTACGGCGAGGTCATCGACTCGCTGCGGCTCGCCCGCGAGGCCGGTCTGGACGACAAGCCGCACGCCTGGAACCTCCAGCTGAGCCTGCTCGGCTTCCTGGAGTCCACCTGGCGCGAGCCGGACGAGGGGCTGTGGGAGATCCGTGGGCAGCGCCGCCACTTCGTGCACTCCAAGGTCATGGCCTGGGTCGCCGCCGACCGTGCCGTGCGCACCCTGGAGAAGAACCCGGCACTGGCCGGGGACGCGAACCGGTGGCGGGCGATGCGGGACGCCGTGCACCGGGAGGTGTGCGAGAAGGGCTTCGACCCGGTGCGCAACACCTTCACCCAGTCCTACGGCTCCCGGAACCTGGACGCCGCGACCCTGCTGATCCCCCGGACCGGCTTCCTGCCCCCGGACGACCCCCGGGTGATCGGCACGGTCGACGCGGTCCGGCGGGAGCTGGGCAGCGACTGCCTGATCCGCCGCTACAGCACGGACGGGTCCTCGATCGACGGGCTGCCCGGCCGTGAGGGGACGTTCCTGGCGTGCTCGTTCTGGCTGGCCGACGCCCTGACGATGACCGGGCGGGCCGAGGAGGCCAGGAACCTCTTCGAACGCCTGCTGAGGCTGCGCAACGACGTGGGGCTGCTCGCCGAGGAGTACGACACCGTCACGCACCGGCAGGTCGGCAACTTCCCGCAGGCGTTCAGCCACATCGGGCTGGTGAGCACCGCCATGACCCTGGCCGGCGAGGACACGACGGAGACCGACAGCATGGGGCCCGGCCAGGCAGGATAGGGCGCATGGATCTTGGATTGAAGGACCGTGTGTACATCGTCACCGGCGCGAGCCGGGGGCTGGGCAACGCCACGGCGCGTGCCCTGGCCGAGGACGGCGCCCGGGTGATCATCACCGGCCGGGACGAGAGGCGTGTCGAGGCGGCGGCCGCGGAACTGGGGCCGGGCGCCGTCGGAGTCGTCGCCGACAACGCCGACCCGTCCTCGGCGCAGCGCCTGGTCGACGGCGCGCACGAACGGTTCGGGCGGCTGGACGGCATCCTCATCAGCGTCGGCGGCCCGGCGCCCGGCTTCGTCGCCGACAACACCGACGAGCAGTGGCGGTCGGCCTTCGAGTCGGTGTTCCTGGGGGCGGTCCGTCTCGCCAGGGCCGCGGCGGCCTCCCTCGGCGAGGGCGGTGTCATCGGCTTCGTGCTCTCCGGCTCCGTGCACGAGCCGATCGCCGGGCTGACGATCTCCAATGGGCTGCGCCCCGGCCTGGCCGGTTTCGCCAAGTCCCTGGCAGACGAGCTCGGCCCCCGGGGAATCCGGGTGGTGGGCGTGCTGCCGGGCAGGATCGACACCGACCGGGTCCGTGAACTCGACGCCCTGTCGGGTGACCCGGAGGCCGCCCGCGCCGCCGGCGCGGCGCTCATCCCGCTGCGCCGGTACGGGGCCCCGGAGGAGTTCGGCCGGACCGCGGCGTTCCTGCTCTCTCCCGCGGCGTCCTATCTGACGGGAGTCATGCTGCCGGTCGACGGCGGCTTCCGGCACGGCTTCTGACCCGGCGCGGTTCCTGCCCCGGTCCGCCCGGACGGCGGCCTTCGGCACGGTTCCCGGACCGGTCGTCCCACCCGTCCGGGCCCGGAGCCGGCGGCGGCCACCACGGCCGCCACCGTCAGCTCACCCGTTCCGCGCGGTGTCCGACCGCCCCGAGCCGGACCTCGGCGGGCAGCTCGGCCAGCCCCGCGGAGTCCCGTGCGTGCGCCAGCGCCTCGTCGGTGAGCCGGCCGAGTGCCTCGTGCGGTGTCGCATGCGGCTCCAGCAGCAGTCGCACCGCCGCACGCGGGGCGTCGCGGCGGCCGGTCAGCGCCACCCGGGCGCGGGCCACGCCGCCCAGGGCCGCCGCCTCGTCGGCGAGCGCCGTCTCCAGGGCCCGGCCCCGCAGCAGCGCCCCCTCGCCGTCGCCGCTGTCCACCAGCACCTCGGCGAGACGGGCGCGGCGCGCCTGGGCCAGCAGCCACCACAGGGCGAGGACGACCACGGCGGCGAGGGCCGCGATCGCCACGGGCCACCACCAGCCCTCGTCGTGCCGACGGACCCGGTCGGCCGCGCCGAGCAGCACGTCGTCCCCGCCGTGCCAGGGCCACCAGGACGGCACGGACAGGCCGAGCCCGGCGGCGAGCACCGCGCCCCCGCCGCAGATCAGCAGGGATCCGGCCAGGCCGAGCAGTACCCGGTTGGCGGTCCTGAGCAACGGGCTCACCCCTTCCTCGTGGGACGGCGGACGGACAGGCTCACACGCGGTGCCCCGGCCAGTCCCAGTTCCCCGATGCCGGTGCCGATGACGGTGTCCAGGTCGGCCCGTACGTCGTCGAGGCCCCGGAAGTGCGACACCGCGCGCACCCGGACCCGCCCGCGGCCCACCCGGACCCGGGCCGACCGCACCCCGGACACCTCCAGGGCCCGGTCGCGCAGGACCAGGGCCGCCGCCGAACGGTCGATGCCGGCCCGTACACCCCGGCGGTCCCGGCGCATCGGCAACAGGCCGCGCAGCCCCGGGGACAGCGCGAGCACGAGCAGCCACAGACCGATCGCCACCGCGAGCGCCGCGCCGGTCAGCACCCACACGTCGTGCAGCGGCCGGTCCGCGAGTTCGCGGGCCAGCACCCGGCGCCATCGCATCGCGGGCCGGCCGGCCCGTACCGCCGCCACGTCGTAGAGCAGCAGACCCGTACCGCCGAGGACCACCAGGGCGAGCAGCGCCGCGGGAACGCGGCGCACCGACCAGAAGCGGCCGGCCCGGGCACCGCGCCGGTGCCGCGCGGGCACCGGGTCGTACGTGGCCGACGAGGCGGACGCGCCGGACGGGTCGGGGGCGGGGACATCGCTCTCGGCGCCGGGGCGGTCCTCGGGCGGGCGCCCGGTGCCGTACCGAGGGTCGGGGGGCCCGCTCATCGGACTCTCCCGCGCACCGCCGTCGGGTGCAGGCGTTCGACCCGCACGGCCACCTCCGGCACCTCCATCCCCGCCAACGCGCCCACCCGCTCGGTGACGTGTCTGCGCACGCCGCCGCACTGGCGGCCGATGTCCGTGGGGTACGCGAGTTCCAGGCCGATCCGCACCCGGGCGGCACCCCGGCGCACCGCGACCGTGGCACGCGGCGGGGCGCCCTGCTCCGGCGGCTCGCCGATCGCCTCCTTCGCCGCCTGCGCGGCGATCTTCGCGACCACCCGGTCGGCGATCCTGGTCTCTCCGCGCTCACCCGCGGCCACCCGGCCGCCCGCCCCCGACGACATGGACGACACGGCCAACGCCCTCACCGCCGTCGGTCGCCGCGCTCGCGACCCCGCAGGAAGTCACCGGGTGCCAGGTCGCCCTCCAGGAGCCGGCCGATGACGAAACCGACCGCTCCCAGGGCCGCCACCAGCAGGAACGCCCCGAATCCGCCGAAGTATCCGGCGAATCCGAGTGCCATGCCGGCCACCATGCCGACCATCGCCATGCTCATCGTGCGCTCCTCAACTGCCTCGGTGACCACCCGGGCCTCTGCGCGGACTCTCCGCCCGGAGGTCTACTGGAGGCGTGGCTCGGGCTGCTCGTCGTCGGGTTCGTCGGGCAGCTTCACGTCGCTCACGGCGATGTTGACCTCGACGACCTCCAGGCCGGTCATCCGCTCGACCGCGGCGATGACGTTCTCCCGCACGTCGCGGGCGACATCGGCGATCGCCACCCCGTAGTCGACGACGATCTCCAGGTCGAGCGCTGTCTGCGACTCGCCCACCTCCGCCTTCACCCCACGGGTGACGGACCTGCCGCCGCCCGGTACCCGGTCGCGCACCGCCCCGATCGTGCGCGAGAGCCCGCTGCCCGTCGCATGGACACCGACCACGTCCCGCGCCGCCATGCCCGCGATCTTCTCGACGACGCCGTCCGCGATGGTCGTGCGACCACGGGTGGCGGGGTCTCCGCCGCCGCGCTTGATGAGCGTGCCCGGTTCCTCGTCGGGGTTCCCGGGACGGACCCGTTGTGTGGTGTCGGCCATCGCCACTCTTCCCTTCGGGGGCGGATTGGGCTTCTTTGCCCACATTAGGCGTGCTTGCCCCTTCTCGCGCCATGGATACGGCAGTCTGGGCCGATGACGACGGCTGATGGCCCGCACCGGGACGACACATGGGCGGCGACGATCCGGCGGCGGACCGGTCTGGGGCGGCTGCTTCCGCTGGGTGGCCCGGAGGACGGCGCCTGGATCGCGGAACGGGCGGCGGTCGCGGTCCTGCGGGAGGCGGCGAGCGGGCCGGGGACGGGGCCCACGCCCATGCCGGCGCTCGGGGAACTGAGGATCCGTTCGGCCGATCCGCGCCCGGTGTCGAAGGGGCGGATGCAGCCGCCGCCGAGTGCGTTGCCGCCGGGCCCGCTGCGCATGGAGGCGACCATGGCGGCGTTCTCCGACCCGCCGCTGCCCGCCGCGGCGGGGGCACTGCGCACGGCGCTGCTCTCGGCGGCCGACCGGCACCTGGGCCTGGTGGTGTCCGGGGTGGACCTGCGGGTGACGGAGCTGCTGGACGCGCCGCCCGCGCCGCGCGTGACCGCGGCGGTCGGGGCGGACGAGGTGTGTCCGGCGAAGGCGGAGGGGAGGTGGCGGCCGTCGCCGCGGGTGTGCCCGGTGTGGCGACGCTGACCGGGGTACTGGGTGAGGCCGTGCACACGGCGCCCGGGCGGGTACGGGTCGAGTTGGCGACGGAGCGGGGCCACCGGGTGCTCGACGTGGCGCGTGCGGTGCGGGGCGCGGTGGCGGACGCCGTGCCGGGCCGGCCCTCGGTGACCGTGCTGGTCACGGCGGTGGTGACGGCCACGCCCACCGACCCGTGACGATCCGGCACGTGACGGTCCGTGAACCGCTCGTGGACGACTCACGTGCCGTGGCCGTCGACGCATCCGGGCGGGCCTCAGGACCCGGCCCGCCCGGAACGCGTACGCAGGCGGTCAGTCGGTGATGCCCGCCAGGTCGCGCAGGCGGCGGCCCTGCGCGGCGCGTTCGGCGGCGCGCTGCTCCTCGTAACCGCGGGAGACGGCACCACCCAGCAGCGCCTTGGTCTCCACCACCGCGTCGCGCGGGGCGGCCAGCAGCGCTGCGGCCAGGTCACGGGCCGCGGCGTCCAGCTCGCCGACGGGCACCACCAGATTGGCCAGACCGGTGCGTTCCGCCTCCTCGGCGTGCACGAAACGGCCCGTGGCACAGATCTCCAGCGCGCGGGCATACCCCACCAGATGCACCAGGGGGTGGGTGCCGGTGAGGTCGGGGACCAGGCCCAGACTGGTCTCGCGCATGGCGAACTGCACGTCCTGCGCGACGATCCGCAGATCGCAGGCGAGGGCGAGCTGGAATCCGGCACCGATCGCGTGCCCCTGTACCGCCGCGACGGACACGATGTCGTTGCGGCGCCACCAGGTGAACGCCTCCTGGTACTCGGCGATGGTCGCGTCGAGCTCGGCGTCCGTGCCCCGCGCCATGTCGAAGAAGGACGGCTCGCCCTCGAACCCCTCGGGGGTGAACGCCTGACGATCGAGGCCCGCGGAGAAGGACTTGCCCTCGCCGCGGAGCACGACGACCCGCACCGTGCCGGGCAGCGCCCGTCCGGCCTCCGTCAACGCCCGCCACAGAGCGGGAGACTGAGCGTTGCGCTTGGCCGGATTGGTGAGGGTCACCGTGGCGACCGCGTCGTCGACGGTGAGTCGTACGCCGTCCTTGTCGAGCACGGAGTCGAGCGAGGTCATGGGGCCTCCGGATCGGTCAGTCAGCTTGCCGGGCAGCATGCCGAGCTAAGTGACTGAACAGTAACCACCCGATCGACATCACGATCGACCGGGTGGCCACCGCCGAAGCCGGTGAACCCCGGGGCAGGTCCGGACGACCAGCCCCGATCCGTGAAGCCCTTCAGGGCCTGTCGGGCGACCTCCGACTGGACGGCCACGTCCTGGCACGCACTCCCCGAGCCTCAAGGGTCAGGGAGACCCCCTCCGGTGTTGCCGAAATGCCCTGGTAGCTCCACTACAGGGGCGTCCCGGCGCCTTGGGATCGCACGCACCATGCCGCGTCCGCTTTCCGGTCGAAGGTCACACGACGGGCTCTCAGGCCGCGGTGGCCTTCTTGCCTCGTGTCGCCCCACCGCGTCCGCGCAGCGTGACTCCGGACTCGCTGAGCATCCGGTGGACGAATCCATAGGAGCGGCCGGTCTCTTCGGCCAACGCCCGGATGCTCGCACCGGAGTCGTACTTCTTCTTCAGGTCTGCCGCGAGCTTGTCGCGCGCGGCGCCGGTCACCCGGCTGCCCTTCTTCAGAGTCTCGGCCACCCGTGCCTCCTCATGGGAAGTGCGCTCTGGACTCTCATGATCACCCCTCGGGGGCTTCCTGGCCACCCATTCGACAAGGTCTGCGCAACGGGATTCCGGGCAGGGTAACGACCCGGTACGTTCGGAATCCCGTATTCCTCAGGGCTGCGGAGCCGGGTGAGGACGGGTCTGGAAACGAACGACCAGGTCAGGGCCACACGGGGGTCGTACCCCCCAAATGGGTGCATCGGACAACTGTCCGCCGGGCTCCGCCGGCGCGGTACGAGACGGACTCACGCAGATGACGGATCACACAAGAGCCGAATGATCCAGGCGGAGTGGATCAGGGACGGGCCGCGCGGGCGGCCCGCCCGGGGTCAGGCCAGGGCGACCAGGTCCTGGTAGTCCGCTCCCCACAGGTCCTCGACCCCGTCCGGCAGCAGGATGATGCGCTCCGGCTGGAGGGCTTCGACCGCGCCCTCGTCGTGCGTGACGAGGACGACGGCGCCCTTGTAGGTGCGCAGCGCGCCGAGGATCTCCTCGCGGCTGGCCGGGTCGAGGTTGTTCGTCGGCTCGTCCAGGAGCAGCACGTTGGCGGAGGACACCACCAGCGTGGCCAGCGCGAGACGGGTCTTCTCTCCGCCGGAGAGCACGCCCGCGGGCTTGTCGACGTCGTCGCCGGAGAAGAGGAACGAGCCCAGCGTCTTGCGGACGTCGACGAGGTCGAGGTCGGGGGCCGCCGAGCGCATGTTCTCCAGGACCGTGCGCTCGGGGTCGAGGGTCTCGTGCTCCTGGGCGTAGTAGCCGAGCTTGAGCCCGTGGCCCTCGACGATCTGGCCGGTGTCGGGCTTCTCGGCGCCGCCGAGGAGCCGCAGCAGCGTGGTCTTGCCCGCGCCGTTGAGGCCGAGGATGACGACCCGGGAGCCCTTGTCGATGGCGAGGTTCACATCGGTGAAGATCTCCAGGGAGCCGTACGACTTGGACAGGCCCTCCGCCATCAGCGGGGTCTTGCCGCACGGGGAGGGCTCGGGGAAGCGCAGCTTGGCGACCTTGTCGGCGACCCGAACGGCCTCCAGGCCGGACAGCAGCCGCTCGGCACGCTTGGCCATGTTCTGAGCGGCGACGGTCTTGGTGGCCTTGGCGCGCATCTTGTCGGCCTGCGAGTTGAGGGCCGCGGCCTTCTTCTCGGCGTTCTGCCGCTCGCGCTTGCGGCGCTTCTCGTCGGCCTCGCGCTGCTGCTGGTAGAGCTTCCAGCCCATGTTGTAGACGTCGATCTGCGAGCGGTTGGCGTCGAGGTAGAAGACCTTGTTGACGACCGTGTCGACGAGCTCGACGTCGTGGGAGATCACGATGAAGCCGCCGCGGTAGTTCTTGAGGTAGTCGCGCAGCCAGACGATCGAGTCGGCGTCGAGGTGGTTCGTCGGCTCGTCGAGCAGCAGGATGTCGGCGTCCGAGAACAGGATGCGGGCCAGCTCCACGCGGCGGCGCTGACCGCCGGAGAGCGTGTGGAGCGGCTGTCCGAGCACCCGGTCGGGCAGGCTGAGCGCGGCGGCGATGGTGGCGGCCTCGGCCTCGGCGGCGTAACCGCCCTTGGTGAGGAACTCCGTTTCCAGGCGCTCGTACTTCTTCATCGCCTTCTCGCGGGTGGCGCCCTTGCCGTTCGCCATCCGGTCCTCGTTCTCCCGCATCTTGCGCAGGATCTCGTCGAGGCCGCGGGCGGAGAGGATGCGGTCACGGGCGAACACGTCGAGGTCGCCGGTGCGCGGGTCCTGCGGGAGGTAGCCGACCTCGCCGGATCGGGTGATGGTGCCGCCGGCGGGGGCGCCCTCGCCCGCGAGGCACTTGGTGAGGGTCGTCTTGCCCGCTCCGTTGCGGCCGACGAGGCCGATGCGGTCGCCCTTGGCGATGCGGAAGGAGGCGGACTCGATGAGGATGCGGGCGCCGGCGCGCAACTCGATGCCGGAAGCGGTGATCACGGAAAAACTCCAGGGCGGACGGACGGCGGACGGGGCGAGGGCGGAGTCGTCTCGACGCCGTTACTCATGCACGAGGAGAATTGCCATGCGGCTCATTCTACTGGCGGTGTGCAACCGCTTTTCCTCATGCGCCGGGGCGGGCGCCCGCCGTCCGTCCGGCAGCCGCCCCGGCCCGCTCCCCCGCACGGTTCGACCGGGCGAGACCTTCCGGTGAGCGGGGCCCGCCCCGTCGGGCGGCGCCTCCTCGAAGAAGCGCCGTTCCCGTGGGACGGCGGCCGGACGGCCTTCCCGGCGGACCGGGGAGGCCGTCCGCGTCAGACACCGCCGGTGTGCACCTGGAACGCGGCCCGGCGCACGGCCTTGGCCAGCGCCGGGTCCGGGTGGGCGGCGGCCAGGGCGACCAGGACCTGCACGGTGCGCGGATGACCGACGGCCCGTACCTCGTCGAGGAGGGCGGGCACGGTGCCCTGGACGGCCGAGTCGAGGTGGCGCACCAGCAGCCCGGTCTCGCCGTGGTCGGCGACCGCCGCCGCGGTGTCCACCCAGAGCCAGGTGGCCTCTTCCCGGCTGAGGACGTCCTGGGCGTCCTCGGGATCGGCGCCCTCGTACTCGGCCAGCCACAGCAACGCGTAGGGGCGCAGCGAGGAGTCGTCGAGGACGGAGCGGACCTCGGGCTCGGCGGGCGCGCCGACCACCCGGAGCGCCTCGAAGGCGAGCCCGCGCAGCAGGGCGTCCTCGCCGCGGGCGACGGCGAGGAGTTCGGCGACGGCGCTGCCGACGGGGCGGGCGGCGAGCCAGGCACGGTACTCGTCGCGGGCCGGGCCGGGGGTGAGCCGGGCGCAGCCGTGCAGCATGTCGGCGGCGGACTGCTCGATGTTGCCCGCCGGGCTCTGGGCGGCGACGCAGATCTGTTCCAGCTTGACCCAGACCGCCCAGTTGCCGAGCGGGGTGAGGGTGGCGTGCCCGGTGCCGAGGGTGAGCGCGCCGACGGCGGCCAGTCCCTCCAGGGCCCAGTCGAGGAGCCGCGCGACCAGGGCGGCCGGGTGTGCGGCGGGAGCGGGGACGGCCGGTTCGGGCGACGGCTCGTACGGCACCAGGCAGCGCTCCTCGTGGAGTTCCGCGACGCGCTGTTCGAGCAGGTCCAGGAGGGCGGGCACGGCGACCGGGCCGGCCGACAGCTGGAGGAGCGAGAGCACCTGGGGCACCGCCTCGACGGTCTCGGCGACCGCGGTGACCTCGACGTCGTCCGGCGCCGGGTGGACGAGGGACCAGGCGTCGAACAGCGCCACCCAGCCGCGCAGCACGGCGGAGTCGTCGCGGTCCCAGGCGCGCAGGCGCCAGCCGGGGCGCGCGGTGCCGCCGTGCAGTTCCACGAGACCGGCGAGGCGGGCCCGGTCCCAGCCGGAGCACACCTGGGCCGGGGAGAGTTCCAGGGCCGCCGCGGCCCCTTCGAGCGCCTGGGCGGCCGGGGGCGGGGCGCCCGGGAGCGCACCGTCGGCCGCCCAGCGGGCGATCCGTACGGCTTCGGCGAGGACGACCCTCGCCTGGCGGGCCAGTTCCGCCCGGGGCGGGGTGCCCTCCGGGGGGCGGGGCGCCGGCCTGGTGCGCCGGGTGGTCACGGCCTTGCGAGCGGTGGCGAGGGGTCGCGGGCGGACAAGTCGGAGCCTGGAGTCGCGCGGGGTACGGGACGTCACGGAGAGCAGTCTTGCCCCTGACGGCCCGAAAGCCCAAACGGAACCCGGATTCCCGGTGGACGGGGTGGTGACGGGGCCCGGAACCAATCACCCGATCCCGCGCATCGGGTCACATGAGGGGCGTCAGGAAGCGCCGCAGGGTCTCCTCGTAGTGATCGGGGTCGGCGTTCCACATCGCCCCGTGCGGAGCCTGCGGCACGGTGCGCAGCGCGATCAGTTCCGGTCGGCGGGCGGCGAGGTCGCGGGACGGCTGCCAGGGCGCCAGGGTGTCGTCCGGGCCGTGGAAGATCAGTGTCGGGGCGCGCAGGTCCGACGCGAGGGAGCCGCTCAGGAGGCGGGCGCCGTGCAGTCCGGCCTGTCCCTGGGCGGCCCGGACGGCGAGCGGCAGCAGGGCGGCCGGGACGCCGCGGGCGGTGGCCAGGGCGCGCAGCGTGGTGGCCCAGTCCAGTACCGGGGAGTCGAGCACGAGGCCGCTGATCCGGTCGCGCAGCGCGGAGTCGACGGCCGCGTGCAGCGCCATCGAGGCGCCGGTGGACCAGCCGTGCAGGACGATGTTCTCCGCGCCGTAGCGGACGGCGAAGCGGATCGCCGCGTCCAGGTCGCGCCACTCGGACTCGCCGAGGTGGGCGAGTCCGTCCGGGGAGCGCGGGGCCCCGGGGTCGCCGCGGTAGGCAAGGTCGAGGACGGGCAGGTGCAGGTCGTGCAGGAACGCCATGAGGTTCATGGGGTGTTCCCTGGTGGTGCCGAGGCCGTGCACGGTGATGACCCAGGTGTCGCGGGCGCCCGGCACGAACCAGGCGGGCAGCGTCCCGAGTTCGCCGGGGATCTCGACGTCCTCGTGGTCGAGGCCGAGCGCCGAGGAAGGGTCCCCACTGTGCAGCTGGGGTGTGATCCGGACCTCGGCGCCGGGCTCCAGGCTTCCCCGGTCGACGCGTTCCAGTCTGCGCACGACGGTGTCGGGGGCGTGGTGGGCGCGCTCGACCACCGGGCCGACGACGGCGTGCAGGCCGTCGCCCTCCAGTCCGTACGTCCCGGGCCGCAGGGAGGTGAAGGAACGAGTCAGGGTGACCCGGCCGGCCGCCGTGGCGTGCACGGTCAGTCCCCGGTCGGCGGGCAGCGGCCGCCCGGACGGTGCCTTGAGGGCGGCGTCGCCCGCGTACCGGCCGGCCGCGACCGCTGCCGCACCGAGGCCGAGGATCGTGGTGACGGCCGCTGCCGTGACTGTTGCCGGGCGCACTGTTCCAGTCTGGTGGGGCGGGTCGCGCCCTGCCACCCGGACGGGTTCGCCCGGCGCCCGGCGGGGGACGGCACGGGCCGCCGTCGGGCGCGCGGCGGAAGACGAAAGCGGAAGGCGGAAGCGGAAGGCGAAACGGAAGGCGGAAACGGCCGCTCGGCGGGGGCGGAACGGGCCGTTCGCCGGGCCCGGCGGGGTCAGCGCGTCTGCCCGTATCCCTTCAGCGCCTCCCGTACGTCGTCCAACTGGGCCGGGGTGAGCAGGGCCGGGGACAGTCCGGGCACGGAGACGGCGGCGAGCCAGAGCCGGCAGAGCCATTCCAGCTGCGCGGTCCGGTCGTACGCCTCGTCCAGGGTGGCTCCGTGGGTGACGGTGCCGTGGTTGCGGAGCAGGCAGCCGGTGCGGTCGCGCAGGGCGTCCAGCATGTTCGCGGCCAGTTCCTCGGTCCCGTAGCGCGCGTAGGCCGCCACCCGCACCGGTCCCCCGAGCATGGCGGCGGCGTAGTGGATCGACGGGACCTCGGGGACCAGGGTGGAGACCGCCGTGGCGTGCACCGCGTGGGTGTGCACGACGGCCGCCGCGTCGGTGTTCCGGTAGACCGCGAGGTGGAGCGGGAGTTCGCTGGTGGGGGTCAGTACGCCGAGGACCTGGTTTCCTTCCGGATCGACACCGACCACGTCCTGCCGGCCGAGCCGGTCGTAGGGCACGCCGCTCGGGGTGACCAGGATCGTGTCGCCGACCCGGGCCGACACGTTGCCCGAGGTGCCGACGACCAGGCCGTCCGCCGCCGTCCTGCGGGCGGTGGTGACGAGATCGGCCCAGGCTTGTTCGATCGCACCTTGTCGCTGATCGCTCACGTCCCGTCGCTGATCGCTCATGACCGTGATCCTGTCAGCCCGCCGGGCGTACGTATACACGACCGACCGAAGGAACCACGAAGAGTGACGACGGGGCGCGGGCGGCGGGCACCATGGCCGCGAACCGCCCCGAAGCGCCCCCAGGGACACCATGAAGCCCCGCTCAGTTCATCTCCCGTTCACCAAGGTTGCCTACCGTCAACCTGCCAATGACGTCGAACGATTGCCTGGGTAAATGGAACACATCACGCTGCTTCTCGCGATTGTGATCGTGACAGCTCTAGTGTTCGATTTCACGAACGGTTTCCATGACACCGCCAACGCGATGGCCACCACCATCTCGACCGGCGCACTCAGACCGAAGACCGCGGTGGCCATGTCCGCCGTTCTCAACCTCGTCGGCGCGTTCCTGTCCGTGGAGGTCGCCAAGACGATCTCCGGCGGGATCATCAATGAGGACGGGCTGCGCACGGAGGTCATCTTCGCGGCACTCGTCGGCGCCATCCTGTGGAATCTGCTGACCTGGCTGGTCGGACTGCCGTCCAGCTCCTCGCACGCCCTGTTCGGCGGCCTGATCGGCGCCGCGGTCATGTCGGCCGGCTGGTCCTCGGTCAACGGCGGCACGGTCGTCACCAAGGTGCTGATCCCCGCGGTCGCCGCCCCGATCGTCGCCGGGTTCGCCGCGCTGCTGGCCACGCGGCTGACGTACCGGATCGGCGGGAAGATCCGTGACGAGGCCCAGGAGAAGGCCACCGCCAAGGGCTACCGCGCCGGTCAGATCGCCTCGGCCGGACTGGTCTCCCTCGCCCACGGCACCAACGACGCGCAGAAGACCATGGGCATCATCACCCTGGCCCTGGTCACCAGTGGTGTGCTGCACCCCGGCGCCAACCCGCCGGTCTGGGTCATCGTCTCCGCCGGTACGGCCATCGCGCTCGGCACCTACCTGGGCGGCTGGCGCATCATCCGCACCATGGGCAGCGGCCTCACCGACCTCAGGCCGCCGCAGGGCTTCGCCGCCCAGACCAGCGCGGCCACGGTCATCCTCGCCTCCTCGCACCTCGGTTTCTCCCTGTCCACCACCCAGTCCTGCTCCGGCGCCGTGATGGGCGCGGGCCTCGGCCGCCGGGGCGGCGTGGTCCGCTGGTCCACCGCCACCCGGATGTTCGTCGCGTGGGGCCTGACCCTGCCGGCCGCGGGCCTGGTCGGCGCGGGCGCCGAGCTCCTGACCAAGCAGGGCACCTGGGGCGTCGTCGTGGTCGCGGCGCTGCTGGTCGTGGGCTCCGGCTCGATCTGGCTGATCTCGCGCCGCAAGCCGGTCGGCCACGGGGACGTCGCGCCCTCGGAGAGCGCCGTCGAACCCGCGGGCGTCGTCACCACGGCCATCGCCGCCGTCAGCCCGCCGCCCACCGCCGCAGCGCAGGACCTCATGACCATCATCCCGGCCACGCCCGCCGCCGCGGCCGCCGCCGCCCAGGACCCGGCGCGTCCCGCCGCCGTCTAGGGCGTGTTTCGAAAGTGCCGTGACCGGCACCGGACCGGTCACGCGGACCGTCCGCAGACCGTCTAAGGAAGCAGCATGAAAATCGACTGGGCAGCCCTCGGCTCCGTCTTCGGTGTCTCCCTCGTCGTCACCGTCGCGCTGGTGGGCGTCTTCACCCTCGGCATCGTCGGTCTCGCCAAGCAGCCCGAGGCGGCGGCCCAGGGCGGCTCCGGCGGCTCACGGGTACTGGCGCGCGCGGGCGCGTACGTCTGCTTCGTGCTGTGCGCGGCGGCGGTCGCGTACGGGATCTATCTGATCGTCGCCTGAGCCCTTCCCCTCGCACCTCCTTTTCGCAGCCCCGACGGGCCGGACGCACCTCGCGTGTCCGGCCCGTCGACGTGTCCCCGTCCCGATGTGGGCCTCAGCACACTGCCCCGCCGCAGGTCAACGGCGGGTTGACGGGCGTTCGCAGAGCGTGGTGGACTGCCGGAGCCATTTACGGCGACAGCAGAGGAAGCCGGTGCGAATCCGGCGCGGTCCCGCCACTGTCACCGGGGAGCGGTCCCCCACACCGGGAAGTCACGGCGCGCGCGAGCGGGCTGGAAGGCCGGGGGAATCGCGGATCCGGGAGCCAGGAGACTCTCGTCGCCGGTCACGTCGAACCAGGGCGCGGACCCTGAGTGAGGACATTTCGCCATGCCTGGCAGCCGTGCGTCCCTTGCCCCGGCGCTCTCGCCGAGAGCCGCCCGTACGAAGGTCCTCCGAGGCACGACGGCCGGCTGAGCCATGCGTGCCGATCGCGTATTCGCGTACGGCGCCACGGCCGGTCTGATCGGCGATCTGCTGCTCGGTGACCCCCGCAGGGGGCACCCGGTCGCCGCCTTCGGGCAGGCCGCGGCGGGCGTCGAACGCCGTCTGTGGCGCGACCACCGCGGGTGGGGCGCGCTGCACACCCTCGTCTGCGCCGGAGGCGCCGTGGGCGGTGCGGCGCTGCTCAGCCGTGCCGCACGCCGTCACCCCGCCGCCTCCGTCGCGCTGACCGCGGCCGCCACCTGGTCCGTGGTCGGCGGCACCTCGCTGGGGCGGGAGGCACGGGCCGTCGGCGGCGCCCTGGCCGTCGGGGACGTCGCGGTGGCCCGGGAACGCCTGCCGCATCTGTGCGGACGCGACCCGCACTCCCTGGACGGGCCGCAGATCGCCCGCGCCGTGGTGGAGTCCGTGGCCGAGAACACCTCGGACGCCGTGGTGGGCGCCCTGGTGTGGGGGGCGCTGGCCGGTGTGCCCGGCCTCGTCGGCTTCCGCGCGGTCAACACCCTGGACGCGATGGTCGGCCACAAGTCGCCCCGCCACCGGCGCTACGGCTGGGCCTCGGCCCGCCTCGACGACCTCGCGGGATGGCCGGGCGCCCGGCTGACCGCCGTGCTCGCCGTGGTCGCCGGCGGACGGCCGCGCGAGGCGGTACGGGCCTGGCGGGCCGACGCGGCGAAGCACCCGAGCCCCAACGCGGGCCCGGTGGAGGCGTCGTTCGCGGGCGCGCTGGGCGTGCGCCTGGGCGGAACGCTGGCGTACGGGGGCCGGGTGGAGCACCGCCCGGTGCTGAACGGGGAGACGGGCCGGGCGGTGGAGACCGCGGACATCGAGCGCGCGGTGCGGCTCTCGCGCCGGGTGGGCCTGCTGGCCCTCGGTGTGTGCGTGGCCACGCGGCTGGGCGCGGGTCTCGCCGCGCGACGGCTCGCGGACGTACGGGGCACGGGACGGGGACGGATCACGGGCGCGCGGCCCGCGGGCATGGGCGGCGCCGCCGCGGGGGCCGCGCGGCTCCTGACCGCGAAAGGCCCGAGCGCAGGACGGAGACGGACATGAGCGGCGGACTCCTGGTCGCCGGGACCACCTCGGACGCGGGCAAGAGCGTCGTCACGGCGGGCATCTGCCGCTGGCTCGCGCGCCGGGGCGTGAAGGTGGCGCCCTTCAAGGCGCAGAACATGTCGCTGAACTCCTACGTCACCCGGGAGGGCGCCGAGATCGGCCGTGCCCAGGCCATGCAGGCCGCGGCCGCCCGGGTGGAGCCGTCCGCGCTGATGAACCCGGTGCTGCTCAAGCCCGGCGGGGACCGCTCCAGCCAGGTCGTCCTGATGGGCAGGCCGGTGGGCGAGATGAGCGCGCGCGGTTACCACGGCGGACGGCAGGAGGCCCTGCTCGGCACGGTCGTGGACTGCCTGGAGCGGCTGCGGAGCACGTACGACGCGGTGATCTGCGAGGGGGCCGGAAGCCCGGCCGAGATCAATCTGCGGCGCACGGACATCGTGAACATGGGCATCGCCCGGGCGGCGCGCTTCCCGGTGGTGGTGGTCGGGGACATCGACCGGGGCGGCGTCTTCGCGTCGTTCTTCGGTACGACGGCGCTGCTCTGCGCCGAGGACCAGGCGCTGGTCGCGGGCTATCTCGTGAACAAGTTCCGCGGCGACGTGTCGCTGCTGGAGCCGGGCCTGGAGATGCTGCGCGAGATCACCGGCCGCCCGACCTACGGGGTGCTGCCCTTCGCGCACGGCCTCGGCATCGACGAGGAGGACGGGCTCCGGGTCTCGCTGCGCGGCGCCGTGCGCGAGTCGGTGATCGCGCCGCCGCACGGCGAGGACGTACTGCGGGTCGCGGTGTGCGCCGTGCCCCTGATGTCGAACTTCACCGACGTGGACGCGCTGGCCGCCGAACCGGGCGTCGTCGTCCGCTTCGTGGACCGCGCCGAGGAGTTCGCCGACGCCGACCTCGTCGTCGTGCCCGGCACCCGGGGCACGGTCGGGGCGCTGGCCTGGCTGCGCGAGCGCGGGCTCGCCGACGCCCTGGCCCGGCGTGCCGCCGAGGGCCGGCCGGTGCTCGGCATCTGCGGCGGCTACCAGGTCCTCGGCGAGCACATCGAGGACGAGGTCGAATCCCGGGCCGGGCACGTCGACGGGCTCGGGCTGCTGCCGCTGCGTGTCCGGTTCGACCGCGAGAAGACCCTGGCCCGGCCCGTCGGGGAGGCGTTCGGCGCGCCGGTCGAGGGCTACGAGATCCACCACGGCGTCGCCGACGTGCGCGGCGGCGAGCCGTTCTTCACCGACGGCCGGGGCCGCGCCCTGGACGGCTGCCGGGCCGGAGCCGTGTGGGGCACCCACTGGCACGGCTCGCTGGAGAGCGACGTGTTCCGCCGCCGTTTCCTGACCGAGGTGGCGCGCGCCGCGGGCCGGCGTTTCGTCCCCTCCCCGGACACCCGTTTCGCCGAGCTGCGCGAGGAACAGCTCGACCGCCTCGGCGACCTGATCGAAGAACACGCCGACACCGGCGCGCTGCTCCGGCTCATCGAGTCGGGCGCGCCGTCCGGACTTCCCTTCATCGCCCCCGGAGTACCTGGAGCACGCGTATGAACGCCCCCACGAGCACCGTGCTGTTGCTGTCGACCGCCGACACGGACCTGCTCGCCGCCCGCGCCTCCGGCGCGCCCTACCGGATCGGCAACCCCACGCGTGTCGACGTGCACGAGGAACTGCCCGCGCTGATCGCGGGCGCCTCCGTCGCCGTCGTCCGGCTGCTCGGCGGCAAGCGTGCCTGGGAGGACGGCCTGGCCGTGCTGCGGGCGTCCGGCATCCCGACCGTGCTGCTGGGCGGCGAGACCGTGCCGGACGCGGAGCTGATGGCCGAGTCGTCCGTGCCCGCCGGGGTCGTCGCGGAGGCGCTGCGCTACCTGGTGGAGGGCGGTCCGGGGAACCTGGTGGAGCTGACCCGTTTCCTCTCCGACACGGTGCTGCTGACCGGTCACGGCTTCGCCGAACCGCAGCGGATGCCGGAGTGGGGCGTGCGCGGCGACCGGGAGTTCGCCGAGGGCCGTCCGACCGTCGGGGTGCTGTTCTACCGGGCGCACGAACTGTCCGGGAACACCTCGTTCGTGGACGTGCTGTGCGAGGCCGTCGAGGCGCGCGGCGCCAACGCCCTGCCGGTGTACTGCGGTTCGCTGCGCGGCGCGGACGCCGGTCTGTACGAGCTGCTGGGCCGGGCGGACGCCCTGGTCGCCACGGTCCTGGCGGCGGGCGGCACGCGCGCGTCGGACGCCTCGGCCGGGGGCGAGGAGGAGGCATGGGACATCGGCGCGCTCGCGGAGCTGGACATCCCGGTGCTCCAGGGCCTGTGCCTGACCTCGTCGCGCGCCGCGTGGGAGGCGTCGGACGCCGCGCTGTCCCCGATGGACGCGGCGATGCAGGTGGCGATTCCCGAGTTCGACGGCCGGCTGATCACCGTGCCGTTCTCGTTCAAGGAGCAGGGCCCGGACGACGTGCCGGTGTACCGGGCCGATCCGGAACGGGCCGCGCGCGTCGCCGGGATCGCCGTGCGGCACGCCGCGCTCCGGCACAAGCCGAACGCCGAGAAGAAGCTCGCCCTGGTCTTCACCGCCTATCCCACCAAGCACTCCCGGGTCGGCAACGCGGTCGGCCTGGACACGCCCGCGTCGGCGGTGCGGGTCCTGGACGCCCTGCGCGGCGCCGGATACACGGTCGGCGGATATCCGGACAACGGCGACGAGCTGATCCACCGTCTCATCCAGGCCGGTGGCCACGACGTGGAGTGGCTGACCGAGGAGCAGCTCGCGGCCGCCCCCGCGCGGGTGCCGCTGGCCGACTACCGGGCCTGGTTCGGCACGCTGGACCCGGAGTTGCGGGGCTCGATGCTGGAGCACTGGGGGGAACCGCCGGGCTCGCTGTACGTGGACGGCGACGAGATCGTCCTGGCCTCGCTCCGGTTCGGGAACGTGGTGGTGCTGATCCAGCCGCCGCGCGGCTTCGGGGAGAACCCGATCGCGATCTACCACGACCCGGACATGCCGCCGTCGCACCACTACATGGCGACGTACCGCTGGCTGGAGAACTCGTTCGGCGCGGACGCCGTCGTGCACATGGGCAAGCACGGCACGATGGAGTGGCTGCCGGGCAAGGGCCTGGGCCTGTCCGCGGGCTGCGGACCGGACGCGGTGCTGGGCGAACTCCCGCTGGTCTACCCGTTCATCGTCAACGACCCCGGTGAGGGCACCCAGGCCAAGCGGCGCGGGCACGCCACGGTGGTGGACCATCTGGTGCCGCCGATGGCGCGTGCCGACACCTACGGCGACCTGGCCAAGCTGGAGCAGCTGCTCGACGAGTACGCGCTGGTCAGCGATCTGGACCCGGCGAAGGCCCCGGCGGTGCGGGCGCAGATCTGGACGCTGGTGAAGGCCGCCGAGCTCCATCACGACCTGCATGTCGACGAGCAGCCGGACGACGACGCGTTCGACGAGTTCGTCATGCACATCGACGGCTACCTGTGCGAGATCAAGGACGTGCAGATCCGCGACGGCCTGCACGTCCTGGGCGGCGGCCCGGTCGGCGAGGCGCGGGTCAACCTGGTGCTGGCGGTGCTGCGCGCGTCCCAGGTGTGGGGCGGCACGGCGAACGCTCTGCCGGGTCTGCGGGCCTCGATCGCGGCCCACTTCGGGCTGAGCGAACGGGAGTTGCTGGCCGAGCCGGGCGCCCCGGTGAAGGTGCCGGCGGAGCTGACCGGACTGGTCGACGGTCCGGCGCGCACCGGCGCGGACGCGATCGATCTGCTGGAGAAGCTGTGCCGCCGCCTCGCGGAGGGCATGGAGGAGCGCGGCTGGGACGTGGCGGGCGCGGCGCGGCTGGTGCGGGAAACGCTGGGCCACGAACTCCCGGACGCCATCGCCGTGCTGGGCTTCGCGTGCGAGGAGGTCGTGCCCCGGCTGGCCCGGACGACGGACGAGATCGGTCACATCCTGCGGGCGCTGCGCGGCGGCTTCGTCCCGGCGGGCCCGTCCGGCTCACCGACGCGCGGTCTGGTCAATGTGCTGCCGACGGGCCGGAACTTCTACTCGGTGGACCCGAAGGCGATTCCGTCGCGGCTGAGCTGGGAGGTCGGGCAGTCGCTCGCGGACTCGCTGATCACCCGCTACCTCGCGGACACGGGCGAGTACCCGAAGTCGGTGGGCCTGACCGTGTGGGGCACGTCCGCGATGCGCACGCAGGGCGACGACATCGCGGAGGTCCTGGCGCTGCTGGGCTGCCGTCCGGTATGGGACGACGCCTCGCGCCGGGTGACCGGCTTCGAGGTGGTGCCCCCGAACGAGCTGGGGCGTCCGCGCATCGACGTGACGGTGCGCATCTCCGGATTCTTCCGGGACGCGTTCCCGCACGTGGTGGGGCTGATCGACGACGCGGTGCGGGCGGTGGCGGAGCTGGACGAGCCGGCCGGGTCCAACTACGTACGGGCGCACGCCGACGAGGACACGGCGGTCCACGGCGACCGGCGCCGGGCCACGGCCCGCGTCTTCGGGTCGAAGCCGGGGGCGTACGGGGCGGGTCTGCTGCCGCTGATCGACGCCCGGAACTGGCGCTCGGACGCGGACCTGGCCGAGGTGTACGCGGTGTGGGGCGGTTACGCGTACGGGCGCGGGCTCGACGGGCGGGCGGCGCGCGGGGACATGGAGACGGCTTTCCGGCGGATCGCGGTGGCGGCGAAGAACGTCGACACCCGCGAGCACGACCTGGTCGACGCGGACGACTACTTCCAGTACCACGGCGGCATGGTCGCCATGGTGCGGCATCTGACCGGCACCTCGCCCGAGGCGTACGTCGGGGACAGCGCCACGCCGGACCAGGTGCGCACGCGGACGCTGGGCGAGGAGACGCACCGGGTGTTCCGGGCGCGGGTGGTGAACCCGCGGTGGATGGCGGCGATGCGGCGCCACGGGTACAAGGGCGCCTTCGAGATGGCCGCGACCGTGGACTACCTCTTCGGGTACGACGCCACGGCCGGGGTCGTCGACGACTGGATGTACGAGAAGCTGTCGGCCGAGTACGTCTTCGACGAGACCAACCGCGACTTCATGAAGAAGTCCAATCCCTGGGCGCTGCGCGGGATCTCGGAACGGCTGCTGGAGGCGGCCGAGCGCGGGCTGTGGGCGGAGCCGGACGCAAAGACCCTGGAACGGCTGCGGGCCACGTACCTGGAGCTCGAAGGCGATCTGGAGGGCGACGAGTGAGCACCCGGAGGTTTCCCGGAGAGCGACGAGCGGGCGCCCGAGGGCTTCCCTCCCCCGCGTCGGGGGCAGTGACATCACGCCGTTCATCCAAGGAGGCACCGTGAACACGCCGTACCCCTTCACCGCCCTCGTCGGGCAGGACGATCTGCGGCTCGGGCTGCTGCTGAACGCGGTCTCGCCCGCGGTCGGCGGCGTGCTGGTGCGCGGCGAGAAGGGCACCGCCAAGTCCACCGCGGTGCGGGCGCTCGCCGCGCTGATGCCCGAGGTCGAGGTGGTTCCCGGCTGCCGGTTCTCCTGCGCCCCCGCGGCGCCCGATCCCGCGTGCCCGGACGGCCCGCACGAGGCCGGGTCCGGGACGGCACGGGCCGCCCGGACGGTGGAGCTGCCGGTCGGCGCGTCGGAGGACCGGCTGGTCGGGGCGCTCGACATCGAGCGGGCGCTGTCCGAGGGCGTGAAAGCGTTCGAGCCGGGACTCCTCGCCGACGCCCACCGCGGGATCCTGTACGTCGACGAGGTCAACCTGCTCCACGACCATCTCGTGGACCTGCTGCTGGACGCGGCGGCCATGGGCGCCTCGTACGTGGAGCGCGAGGGGGTCTCGGTCCGGCACGCCGCCCGGTTCCTGCTCGTCGGCACGATGAACCCCGAAGAGGGCGAGCTGCGGCCACAGTTGCTGGACCGGTTCGGGCTGACCGTGGAGGTCGCCGCGTCCCGCGACACCGACCAGCGGGTCGAGGTGGTGCGCCGGCGCCTCGCGTACGACGCCGATCCCGCCGCCTTCGCCGCGAGGTGGGCCGACGAGGAGGCGGCGCTGCGGGCGCGGATCGCCGCCGCGCGGGCGCTGCTTCCCGAGGTGCGGCTCGGGGACGGGGCGTTGCGGCAGATCGCGGCGACCTGCGCGGCGTTCGAGGTGGACGGGATGCGCGCGGACATCGTGATGGCGCGGACCGCCACCGCGCTGGCCGCCTGGGCGGGGCGTACGGACGTGCTGGCCGAGGACGTGCGGCAGGCCGCCCTGCTCGCGCTCCCGCACCGCCGCAGGCGCAACCCGTTCGACGCTCCGGGCCTGGACGAGGACAAGCTCGACGAGGCGCTGGAGCAGCACGGCGGCGAGGACGACGACCCGGACCCGGACGGCCCCGACGGCGGCGGCCGGCCCCCGCGGGGCGACGGCCCGGACACTCCGCCGCGGCCCGACACGGAGGCCGGTGACACGCCCGACCCCGCCGTTCCCGAGCAGGGCGGCGAGCAGGAGCGGGGGCGGGCGTCCGGCGGCGGTGAGCAGCAGCCGGTACGGGCCGCCGAGCCGTTCCGCGCGAAGACGCTGAGCGTGCCCGGTCTGGGCGAGGGCGCGGCGGGGCGGCGCTCCCGGGCGCGCACCGAGCACGGGCGCACCACCGGCGCGCGCCGTCCGCACGGGGCGCTGACCAAGCTGCATCTGGCGGCGACCGTGCGGGCCGCGGCCCCGCACCAGCGGGCGCGCGGGCGGTCGGGGCCGGGGCTGGTGGTGCGGCGGGACGATCTGCGGCAGGCGACCCGGGAGGGGCGCGAGGGCAACCTGGTGCTGTTCGTGGTGGACGCCTCCGGGTCGATGGCCGCCCGGCAGCGGATGGGCGCCGTGAAGGGCGCGGTGCTGTCGCTGCTGCTGGACGCGTACCAGCGGCGGGACAAGGTCGGGCTGGTCACGTTCCGGGGCCGGGACGCCGAGGTGGCGCTGCCGCCGACGTCGTCGGTGGACGCGGCGGCGGCACGGCTGGAGGCGCTGCCGACCGGCGGGCGCACCCCCGTCGCGGCCGGGCTGCTGAAGGCCCATGAGGTTCTGCGCGTGGAGCGGATGCGCGATCCGTCGCGGCGTCCGCTGCTGGTCGTGGTGACCGACGGCCGGGCGACGGGCGGGCCGGAGCCGGTGGCGCTGGCGTCGCGGGCGGCGCGGCTGCACGCGGCGGAGGGCACCGCCTCCGTCGTCGTGGACTGCGAGTCGGGCCCGGTGCGGCTCGGCCTCGCGGCGAATCTCGCCCGCGATCTGGGTTCGGTCGCCGTCACGCTCGACGAGCTGCGGGCCGACTCGATCGCGGGTCTGGTCAAGGACGTCCGGGGAACCGGCAGGAGGGCGGCGTAATGCCGAAGGGACAGCCGGTCAGCGTGCCGGACGACGGGCTCACCACCCGTCAGCGCCGCAACCGTCCGCTGCTGGTGGTGCACACCGGCATCGGGAAGGGGAAGTCGACGGCGGCCTTCGGGCTCGCGCTGCGCGCCTGGAATCAGGGCTGGCCGATCGGGGTCTTCCAGTTCGTCAAGTCGGCGAAGTGGAAGGTCGGCGAGGAGAACGCGCTGAAGGTCCTCGGCGCCAGCGGCGAGGGCGGCACCGTCGCCTGGCACAAGATGGGCGAGGGCTGGTCGTGGGTGCAGCGCGACCGGCAGCTGAACAACGAGGAGGCGGCCCGCGAGGGCTGGGAGCAGGTCAAGCGCGATCTGGCCGCCGAGACGTACCGGCTGTACGTCCTCGACGAGTTCGCGTACCCGATGCACTGGGGCTGGGTCGACACCGCCGAGGTGGTCGAGGTGCTGCGGAGCCGTCCCGGTACCCAGCACGTCGTCGTCACCGGTCGCAACGCGCCGCCGGAGCTGGTGGACGCCGCCGATCTGGTGACCGACATGTCGAAGGTCAAGCACCCGATGGACGCCGGTCAGAAGGGCCAGCGGGGCATCGAATGGTGAGCGCGCGGCGGCCGGGCGCCGGGCGAGCGGTGAGTGGTGTCCGGTGAACGTTCCACGTCTGGTGATCGCCGCGCCCGCGTCGGGGAGCGGCAAGACGACCGTGGCCACGGGCCTGATGGCGGCCTTCGCGGGGCGGGGTCTGGCCGTGTCCCCGCACAAGGTGGGGCCCGACTACATCGACCCCGGCTTCCACGCCCTGGCCACGGGCCGGCCGGGTCGCAACCTCGACGCGTACCTGTGCGGCCCGGAGCTGGTGGCTCCGCTGTTCGCGCACGGGGCGCGCGGCTGCGACCTGGCGGTCGTCGAGGGCGTGATGGGCCTGTACGACGGCGCCGCGGGGAACGGCGAGCTGGCGTCGACCGCGCAGGTGGCGAAACTGCTGCGGGCGCCTGTGGTGCTGGTCGTCGACGCCTCGTCGCAGTCCCGCTCGGTGGCCGCGCTGGTGCACGGCTTCGCCTCGTGGGATCCGGAGGTACGGATCGGCGGGGTGGTTCTCAACAAGGTCGGCTCGCCGCGCCACGAGGCGCTGTTGCGGGAGGCGTTGGACGAGTCGGGCGTGCCGGTGCTGGGGGTGCTGCGGCGGACGGAGAAGGTGTCGGTGCCGTCACGGCATCTGGGGCTGGTGCCGGTGGCCGAGCGGCGGCGCGACGCGCTGGACGCGGTCGCGGCGATGGCGGACCGGGTGCGGGCGGGCTGCGACCTGGACGCGCTGTGGGCGCTGGCCCGCTCCGCGCCCGGCGTGCCCGGCGAGGCGTGGGACCCCGCGGCGGCGGTGGACGCGTGCGGCGGACCCGTCGCCCGGACCACCCCGGGTCCGCGCAGGGTCGCCGTCGCGGCCGGGGCCGCGTTCACGTTCTCGTACGCCGAGCACACCGAACTGCTCGCCGCCGCCGGCGGCGAGGTGGTCCCGTTCGACCCGTTGCGGGACGAGGCGCTGCCCGAGGGCACGCGCGGGCTGGTGATCGGCGGGGGCTTCCCGGAGGTGTACGCCTCGGAGCTGTCCGCCAACGCGGCGCTGCGCGGGGCCGTCGCCGGGCTGGCGGAGTCCGGGGCTCCGGTGGCCGCCGAGTGCGCGGGGCTGCTGTATCTGACGCGTTCGCTCGACGGGCTGCCGATGTGCGGGGTGCTGGACGCCGAGGCACGGATGTCGGAGCGGCTGACGCTCGGCTACCGGGACGCCGTGGCGGTCTGCGACAGCGTGCTGGCGGTGTCCGGGACGCGCACGCGCGGGCACGAGTTCCACCGCACGGTCCTGGAACCGGGCGCGGGAGAGCGTCCCGCGTGGGGCCTGCACCAGCCGGAGCGGCGCGTGGAGGGATTCGTACGGCGGGGCGTGCACGCGAGCTATCTGCATACGCACTGGGCCGCCACGCCCGCTGCGGCCCGACGATTCGTCGAGAGGTGTGAGGGATGAACCACGGTCAGGGTGAAAGCAGGCTGATCGGCGTCGGTGTCGGGCCCGGTGACCCGGAGCTGGTGACCGTCAAGGGCGTGAACGCGCTGCGGGACGCCGCGGTGGTCGTCGTACCGGTGATGGACACCGGTGAGCGGGGGCGGGCCGAGGCGACCGTGCTGCACTACGTGCCCTCCGAGAAGGTCGTGCGCGTGGTGTTCGCGCTCAACGAGCGCAGCGACCGGGCGCGCCGGGAGGCTGCGTGGGACGCGGCCGGTGAGCGGGTCGCGGAGCTGCTGCGGACGCACGGCTCGGTGGCGTTCGCGACGATCGGCGACCCCAACGTGTACTCGACGTTCACGTATCTGGCCCAGACGATCGGCGCGCTGCTGCCGGGGACGGCCGTGGAGACGGTGCCCGGGATCACGGCCATGCAGGACCTGGCCGCCCGCAGCGGCGCGGTGCTGACGGAGGGCACGGAGCCGTTGACGCTGGTGCCGGTGACGGCGGGCGCGGCGGTGCTGAGGCGGGCGCTCGAAGGCCCGGGGACGGTCGTCGCATACAAGTTCGGCCGGCTGGCGGCGGAGGTGGCCGCGGCGCTGCGGGAGACCGGCCGCGCCGAGGACGCGGTGTGGGGTTCGGCGCTCGGGCTGCCCGAGGAGTCGATCCGGCCGGCGGCGGACCTGGACGAGGGGCCGTTGCCGTATCTGTCGACGCTGATCGCGCCCGCGCCGCGCGACGGCGGGCGGGGCGGGAAGCTGTGAGGCGCGCGCGGGCGGTGTCGCGGTGTCCGGTCGGCGCCGTCGGGTGCCACGCGCACCGCCCGCGGTACCCGTCGGCCGGTCGACGCCGTGGGGCGCGTCCCGGCGGACCCGCTCCGTCTCCCGCCGCTCCTGCCCCGGCTTCTCCCCTCCGCCCCTGATCCCCCGCGCCCCTGAAACCCCCCATGCCACGCAGGCCCCATGGGCGCCGTACGCCCGGTGGGCCCCGCATGTTCCCTTTCTGAAAGGACCCGTCCCATGTCCGAAGCAGCCGACGCGGCCGCAGCCGTCGACCCGGCCGACACGTCCGCAGCGGTCGACGCGGCCGCCCGAGGCCGGGTGACGTTCGTCGGTGCCGGACCCGGTGCCGCCGATCTGCTGACCTTCCGGGCGGCGCGGGCCATCGCGGACGCCGACGTCGTCATCTGGGCGGCGAGCCTGGTGCAGGCGGAGGTCCTGGAGCACGCCCGGGAGGGCGCGGAGATCCTCGACTCGGCGCGGATGTCGCTGGAACAGGTCGTCGCCGTGTACGAACGCGCCGCCGCCGAGGGGCTGAAGGTGGCCCGCATCCACTCCGGCGACCCGGCGCTGTGGGGCGGCACCCAGGAGCAGATCGACCGGTGCGCCGAGCTGGGCGTGGCGGTCGAGGTCGTGCCGGGGGTGTCGTCGTTCTCGGCGGTCGCGGCGATCGCGCAGCGGGAGCTGACGATCCCGGAGGTCGCGCAGTCGGTGATCCTGACCCGGCTCGGCGGCGGCAAGACGCCGATGCCGCCGGGCGAGGAGGTGCGGGAGTTCGCGCGCCACGGCACCACGATGGCGCTGTTCCTGTCGGCGGCCCGCTCCGGCCAGCTCACCCAGGAGCTGCTGGAGGGCGGATACCCGACGTCGACGCCGGTCGTGATCGCGTACCAGGCGACCTGGCCGGAGGAGCTGATCCTGCGCTGCACGGTCGGAACCCTGGAGGAGACGGTCAAGGAGCACAGGCTCTGGAAACACACCCTCTTCCTCGTCGGCCCGGCGCTGTCGTCGTCGGGGACGCGCTCGCACCTCTACCACCCGGGCCACTTCCACGGCTTCCGCAAGGCCGACAGGGCGGCGCGGGCCGAGTTGCGCGCCCAGCGGTCCGGCTCGTGAGCGGCGCTCACGGCAGGGGGGCCGGAGCGCGGACGGCCGCGCCGATCCGGGTCTTCGGCACGGGGACGGGCGAGCCGCTCGGCCCCGAGGCCCGGGAGGCGCTGGAGGCGGCCACGCTGGTGATCGGCGCCCGGCGCCACCTGGAGGCCGCGTACCCGGGCACGGACACCGGGGACGCCGGGCATGTCGGACGGATCGCGCTCGGTCCGCTGGCGCCCGCGCTCGACCGGGTCGCCGAGCACCTGGCCCGGGACGAGGCACGGGTGGTCGTGCTGGCCTCCGGCGACCCGGGATTCTTCGGGATCGTACGGGCGCTCGCCGAGCGGTTCGGGGCGGACGCGCTCGATGTGCGGCCGGGTGCGCCGTCCGTCGCGGTCGCGTTCGCCCGGCTCGGGCTGACGTGGGACGACGCGGTCGTGGTCAGCGCGCACGGACGGGACCCGCGCACCGCCGTCCACGCGTGTCTGGCGCACCCGAAGGTGGCTGTGCTGACCGGCCCCGGCGCCGGACCGGCGGAGCTCGCGGCCGGGCTGGTCCACGGGGCCGGGGGGCGCACGCTCGTCGTGGCGACGGCGCTCGGCGATCCGCGGCGCGAGCGCGTCGAACGGCTCACCCCCGCCGAGGCGGTGGCCCGCGACTGGCCGGATCCGGTGAGCGTGGTGCTGTGCCTGGACGAGTCCCGGGCGCCGTCCCCGGCGCGGACCCTCGCGGGGCCGTCCGCGGGGCCGGGCCGATGGGCGCTGGAGGAGACCGAGTTCGAGCACCGCGACTCGATGATCACCAAGTTCGAGGTGCGGGCCCTGGCCCTGGCCCGGCTGGGCCCGCGCACCGGTGATCTGGTGTGGGACATCGGTGCCGGATCGGGTTCGGTGGCGGTGGAGTGCGCGCGGCTCGGCGCCGCGGCCGTCGCCGTGGAGAAGGCCGCGGACGGGGTCGGGCGGATCCGGGCGAACGCGTCCGCGCACGGGGTGTACGTCGACGTGGTGCACGGTTCGGCCCCGGCCGCGCTCGACGATCTGGCCGACCCGGACGCCGTGTTCGTCGGCGGCGGCGGGCGCGAACTGCCCGCCGTCGTGACGGCGTGCGCCCGGCGTGCGCGGCGCACCGTGGTGGTGGCGCTGGCCGCCCTGGACCGGGTGCCGCAGGTGCGTGCGGCGCTGGCCGGTGCCGGGCTGGAGCCCGAGGGCGTGCTGCTGCAGTCCTCCCGGCTGGCGCCGCTGCCCGGTGAGGTGACCCGGCTCGCCGCGACCAATCCGGTATTTCTGCTGTGGGGCACCCGCCCCGCGGCCCAGGCAGGCGAGCGTGCGGGCATGGCTGCCGCGCGTGTCGGCGCAAGTGAAGGAGCGACCCAGTGATCGGCCTGATTTCCGCGACGGCGGCGGGCGCCGCCGCCCGCGACCGGCTGGCCGCGGCCTGGCCCGGTCGTGCCATGGTCTACGAGGGGCCGGTGCGCGAGGCCGTGCACCGGGCGTTCGCCGAGTGCGAGCAGCTGGTCTGCTTCCTGGCGACGGGGGCCGTGGTGCGGCTGCTCGCGCCGCTGCTGTCCGACAAGTCCGCGGACCCGGGCGTCGTCTGTGTCGACGAGGCGGGCCGCCACGCGGTGGCGCTGCTGGGCGGGCACGCCGGCGGGGCGAACGCGCTGGCCGAGGCGGTCGGCGAGGTCCTGGGCGCGGCCCCGGTGGTGACGACCGCGACGGACGCGGCCGGACTTCTGGGCCTGGACATGCTGGGCCTCCCGGTGGAGGGCGATGTGGCCGGGGTGTCGCGGGCGATGCTCGACGGGGCCCCGGTGGAACTGCGGGCGGACGCGGTGTGGCCGCTGCCCGCGCTGCCGCCGAACGTGGCCCCCGGTTCCGCGCTCCCGGACCCGGCGGACGCCGCGGTGCTGCACATCACCGACCGGCTCGTGGAGTCCGGGGCACGGCGGGCCGTGGTGCGGCCCGCGTCGCTCGCGGTCGGCGTCGGCGCGTCCAGGGGGGCGCCGGTGGACGAGGTCGTGGGCCTGGTCCACGACGCCCTGCGCGAGGCCGGGCTCTCGCCGCTGAGCGTCGCCGAACTGGTGACGGTCGACGCGAAGGCGGACGAACCCGGGATCGTCGCCGCCGCCGCGCGGCTGGGCGTTCCGCTGCGGACGTACGCGGCCGAGGCGCTGGCCCGGGTCGAGGTGCCCAACCCGTCGGGCGCGCCGCTCGCCGCCGTCGGGACGCCGTCGGTCGCGGAGGCCGCCGCGCTCGCGGAAGGGGGCGAACTCCTCGTGCCGAAGCAGAAGTCGACGCCGCCTCCCGGCTCCGGGGGGCGGGCGGCGATGGCGACGTGCGCGGTGGTGCGCCGTGCCCCGCGCGGGCGACTGGCCGTGGTCGGTCTCGGACCGGGCGCGCGCGACCTGCTGACGCCCCGGGCCCGGGAGGAGCTGCGGCGGGCCTCGGTGCTGGTCGGGCTCGACCAGTACGTGGACCAGATCAGGGATCTGCTGCGGCCCGGCACCACGGTCCTGGAGTCGGGGCTCGGCGCCGAGGAGGAGCGGGCCCGCACCGCGGTCGCCGAGGCGCGCGAGGGCCGTGCGGTGGCGTTGATCGGCAGCGGTGACGCGGGCGTGTACGCGATGGCGTCGCCCGCGCTCGCCGAGGCCGGCGGCGACATCGACGTGGTCGGCGTGCCGGGGGTGACGGCCGCGCTGGCCGCCGCCGCGGTCCTGGGCGCCCCGCTGGGCCACGACCACGTGTCGATCAGCCTCTCCGACCTGCACACGCCGTGGGAGGTCATCGAGCGCCGGGTGCGGGCCGCGGCCGACGCCGACATCGTCGTGACGTTCTACAACCCGCGCAGCCGGGGCCGCGCCTGGCAGCTTCCCGAGGCGCTGTCGATCCTGGCGGAGCGCCGGGACCCGGCCACTCCGGTCGGTGTGGTGCGCAACGCGTCGCGCCCGGACGAGAGCGCCCGGGTGACCTCCCTGGCCGCCCTGGACCCGGCGACCGTGGACATGATGACGGTGGTGACGGTCGGCAACACGGCCACCCGGCGGATCGCGGGCCGCATGGTGACGCCGCGCGGCTACCGCTGGCAGTCGGCCGCCGGGACCGGGGAGGGCGGGCGATGAACCGTCCCTGGGAGCGGACCGTCCACCCCATCGAGCAGGAGTCCTACCGGCGGCTGCGCGCCCGCCTGGACACCTCGCACTTCCCGCCGCTGACCCGGGCGGTCGTGGAGCGGGTCGTCCACTCCGCGGCGGACCTCGACTACGCGACGGACCTGGTCTGCGACGAGGCGACGCTGGTCACCGGGCACGCGGCGCTGCACGCCGGGGCGCCGGTCGTCACCGACGTGGAGATGGTCGCGGCGGGCATCACCCGGCGCGAGACCGTGTGCCGTCTGCGTCGGGCCAGGTCCGGCCCCGGCCTGACGCGTTCGGCCCACGCGATCCGGCTCGCGTACGAGGAGGTCGGGCCCGGCGCGATCTGGGTGATCGGCAACGCGCCCACCGCGCTGGAGGAACTGCTCGTCCTCGATGCCGCGCCCGCGCTCGTCATCGGGCTGCCGGTCGGTTTCGTCGGCGCGACCGAGTCGAAGGCGGCGCTGCGCGCGAGCGGTCTGCCCGCCGTGAGCAACGTGTCCGAGAAGGGCGGCTCGGCCGTCGCGTCGGCCGCGCTCAACGCCCTGCTGTACCACTCCCCCATGGACACCATGAAAGCCACCAACGCCGCCGAGTCCCCATGAACCACCGTGAATCGCACCGAGGAGAGCCTGTGACCACCCCCGCCACCCCGTCCGACCGACCCGCCCTGCTCGTCGCCGGTCACGGCACCAGGGACGACGGCGGCGCCGCCGCGTTCCGCGATTTCGTCGCCGAACTGGGCCGCCGCAGGCCCGAACTGCCCGTCGCGGGCGGCTTCATCGAGCTGTCCCCGCCGCCGCTCGGCGACGCCGTGACCGAGCTGGTGGAGCGCGGTGTCCGGCGCTTCGCCGCCGTGCCGCTGATGCTGGTGTCGGCCGGGCACGCCAAGGGGGACATCCCGGCGGCGCTGGCCCGCGAGAAGGACCGCCACCCCGGCATCGCGTACACCTACGGCCGCCCGCTCGGCCCGCACCCGGAGCTGCTGAAGGTGCTGGAGCGCCGGGTGGACGAGGTGCTGGGCGACACCGACCGCTCCGAGACGACCGTGCTGCTGGTCGGGCGCGGTTCCACCGACCCGGACGCCAACGCCGAGGTGTTCAAGGCGGCGCGGCTGTTCTGGGAGGGCCGTGGCTACGCGGGGGTGGAGACGGCGTTCGTCTCGCTCGCGGCGCCGGACGTGCCGTCGGGTCTCGACCGTTGCGTCAGGCTGGGTGCCCGGCGCATAGTCGTTCTGCCGTACTTCCTCTTCACGGGTGTCCTGCCGGACCGGGTCCGTCATCAGGCCGAGGAGTGGGCCGCCGCCCACCCGGAGCTCGACGTCCGCTGCGCCGAGGTCATCGGAGCGGCCGAGGAGTTGTACGACCTGGTCATGGAGCGCTATGGGGAGGCGGTCGAGGGCGATCTGCGGATGAACTGCGACTCATGCGTGTACCGAATCGCGCTGCCGGGCTTCGAGGACAAGGTGGGGCTGCCACAGCAGCCGCACTTCCACCCCGATGACGACGGCCACCATCACCACCACCACGGCGGTCATGCACACTCCCACTGAAAGTCCCGACGCGACAGGCGCGGGCACGTACGACCTGCGGCACCACGGTGACGCGGAGGTACGGGGACGGGGCCGGGATCTGACCGATCTCGCCGTCAACGTACGGGCGGACACTCCCCCGGCCTGGCTGAGGGAGCGGATCGCCGATGCGCTGGGCTCGCTCGCCGCCTACCCGGACGGGCGTCCGGCGCGGGCGGCGGTCGCGGCCCGGCACGGGCTGCCCGTCGAGCGGGTCCTGCTGACGGCGGGTGCGGCGGAGGCGTTCGTGCTGATCGCGCGTGCGCTGCCGGCCCGCCGCCCGGTCGTGGTCCATCCGCAGTTCACGGAGCCGGAGGCGGCTTTGTGCGCGGCCGGGCACGAGGTGCGGCGGGTACTGCTGCGGGCCGAGGACGGTTTCCGGCTGGACCCGGCGGCCGTGCCAAAGGACGCGGACCTGGTGGTGGTCGGTAATCCGACCAATCCCACCTCGGTCCTGCATCCGGCGGCCGTGCTGGAGGAACTGGCGCGCCCCGGGCGGACGCTGGTGGTCGACGAGGCGTTCATGGACGCGGTGCCGGGCGAACGCGAGGCGCTGTGCGGGCGGACGGACGTGCCGGGCCTGGTGGTGCTGCGCAGCCTCACCAAGACGTGGGGACTCGCGGGGCTCAGGATCGGTTACGTGCTGGCCGCCCCGGAGACGGTGGCCACGCTGGAGGCGGCGCAGCCGCTGTGGCCGGTGTCGTCCCCGGCGCTGGCCGCGGCCGGGGCGTGCATGGAGCCGCGGGCCCTGGCCGAGGCCGCCGCCGCGGCGGAGCGGATCGCGGTGGACCGGGCCCATCTGGTGGCGGGGCTGCGGGAGTTCACCGAGGTGGAGGTCGCGGAACCGGCCGAGGGCCCGTTCGTACTGATGCGGCTGGAACGGGCCGCCGAGGTGCGCGAACGTCTGCGGGTGCTGGGGTTCGCGGTACGTCGCGGGGACACGTTCCCGGGGCTCGGGCCGCAGTGGCTGCGGCTTGCGGTGCGCGGGCGCACGACGACCAACTGCTTCCTCCAGTCGCTCGACCAGGCGTTGCAGTCGCTGACGTCCGTGCGCTGACGTCCGTGCGCCGACCGCCGTCGCGCACGGACCCGACCGCGGCGACGCACAGCCGGACCCGACCACCGTCACACGTGGACGGGGACGTCCGTCGCGGACCCCGGGGCCGGAGGGACCGACCGGCCCCGGGATCGCTCGCGAGCCCGTTCAGCCACGGGCACGTTCGGTCACGGACGCGTTCAGCTCCGCGCGCGGCGCCTGGCCAGGACCGTCGCCCCGGCACCCACCGCCAGCAGCGCGGCGGCGCCGCCCGCGATGTACGGCGTGGCGGAACTGCCTCCGGTCTCGGCGAGGTTGGAGCCGTCCGGGGCGTGGCCGGTGCCGGTCTGGGGCTTCACGTCGCCGCCGGTGGAACCCGCGCTGCCGCCTCCGTTCCCGGATGCGCCGCCGTCGCTCGAACCGCCGCCGTCGGCGCCGCCGTTGCCCGACCCGCCGTTCCCGGAGCCGCCGCTGTTCGCGCCGCCGGTGTTCGAACCACCGCCGTCCGTGCCGCCGTTGCCCGATCCGCCGTTGCCCGATCCGCCGGTGCCGGAACCGCCGGAGCTTCCGCTCCCCCCGTTGCCGGAGCCGCCGTCGCTGCCGCCCGTCCCGGTGTCCTTCGGGGTCTCGCAGGTCGCCTGGACGAGGGTGACCTCGCCCTGCACGTCGGCGACGTTCAGCTTGAGCGGGTTGACGGAGACCTTCAGTTGCAGCGCGGTCGCCGCCGCGGTGCGCGAGGTGGTGCTCTTCTTCGACAGGTCGAGGGTCACCTCGCCCACGGCCGGCACCTCGATGTGCGTCGTGCCGCCCGCGGAGAGGTCGATCCGCTGCCCCAGGATCGTCACGTGGCCCAGCACGTTCGACTCGGCGACCGGCTTGCGGCCCACTTCGCAGACCGCCCTGGACGTGACCTTCTCGACCTCGACCAGCGGCAGCGCCGGCAGCCCGGGCACGTGGATCCGGGCCTTCACCACGTTGCTGTGGCCCTCGGCCCGGCGCTTGTCGACGGTCGCGTCCGAGGTGGCCACGTCGGCGCTGAGCACGTTGACCGGCCGGCCGCCGTCCACCCCGTCGAGCCGCACGCTGAGCGCGGTCTGCTTGGCGTCGGCCGGTGCGTGCACCTCGTTGAGCGAGGCCCTGAGCGGCACTTCGACCGCCTTGTTCAGAAGAGAGACGTCGAGCGCGGCGCGGAGCACGACCGCGCTCGCCTTCCCGTCGCCGTCGGTCGCGGCGGTCGCGGCGGCGGCCTGCGCCGGGAAGGCGGCCAGCAGGGCGACCGGAGCGGCGGCGACCGCCAGGGCGGCCAGGCGGAAGGTGTTGCTGTTCAAGATGGTGGAACCCCCACAAGAGACATGGAGCCACCGGTACCGCCCAATGGGGGACATCGCAGGCACCGGCGGCCTCGACCCCGACAGCTTTGCGCACAGAGGGTGAACCGGCAGACACCTGAAGCGAGTTCACCCTAAAGGGGCGTTTCCGTGCCTCTATTCGAATATCTTGGTACGCGCGTTCCTCCGGCTCACCCGTTCCGCCGAGCGCGGACGGCCCGGGGGCCGACCGCGACGGGGAGCACGCGGAAGTGCTTCGACGAGACGGCACGCGTCCCCGGCCGCCGTCAGCCGATCAGGCGACCGTTCAGCACGACGCGTCGCGGCGCCGCCAGCACCCGCACGTCCGCCCGCGGGTCCTCGTCGTAGACGACCAGGTCCGCCGGGGCCCCCTCCTCCAGCGCCGGCCGCCCGAGCCATGCGCGGGCGCCCCAGGTGGTCGCGGACAGCGCGTCCAGGGGCGGAATGCCCGCCTTCACCAGTTCGGCGACCTCGTCCGCCACCAGACCGTGGGCGAGCACCCCGCCCGCGTCCGTGCCGACGAAGACCGGGACCCCCGCGTCGTAGGCGGCGCGCACCGTGTCGTAGCGCCGCTCGTGCAGCCGCCGCATATGGGCCGACCAGCGCGGGAACTTGGCGTCGCCGCCCGCCGCGAGCGAGGGGAACGTGGCGATGTTGACCAGGGTCGGGACGATCGCGACACCGCGCTCGGCGAACAGCGGGATCGTCTCCTCGGTCAGTCCCGTGGCGTGCTCGACACAGTCGATCCCGGCCTCGACGAGATCGCGCAGCGAGTCCTCCGCGAAGCAGTGCGCGGTGACCCGGGCGCCCAGCCGGTGCGCCTCGGCGATGGCCGCCTCGACCGCCCCGCGGGGCCAGCAGGCGGCCAGGTCGCCCACCTCGCGGTCGATCCAGTCGCCGACCAGCTTGACCCAGCCGTCGCCCCGGCGCGCCTCCTGCGCGACGTACGCGACGAGGTCCTCCGGCTCGATCTCGTGGGCGTAGTTCCGGGTGTACCTGCGCGGCCTGGCGATGTGCCGCCCGGCCCTGATGATCTTCGGCAGGTCCTCGCGGTCGTCGATCCACCGGGTGTCGGCGGGCGAACCCGCGTCCCGCAGCAGCAGCGCCCCCGCCTCCCGGTCGTCGACCGCCTGCTTCTCGCTGGTCACGGCGTCGACGGCGCCGTGCAGGTCGAGCCCGACATGGCAGTGGGCGTCGACCAGCCCCGGCAGCGCCCAGCCGGTGACGCTCACCGCCTCGTCGGCCCCGGCCGGCCGCTCGTAGGTGATCCGCCCGTCGACGGCCCAGAGTTCGTCCCGGACGTCGTCGGGTCCGACGAGCACCCGCCCCTTCACGTGCAGCACCCTCGCTGCTCTGCGATCACTCATGAACAGCACTGTACGAGCCCCCTTCCGGGCCCCTCGGTACGCTTCGACGGTAGCCCCGTCCGTTCACGGCACCGCCGCGCACGGCCCCCGATCCGAAGAGAGCACCACCGTGACACACCCGTTCCTCGACCTCGCCCCGCTCACCGCCGCGCGCTTCGCGGCCATCGAGCAGCGGGTGGCCGGCCTCCTGACCACCGAGCAGGACGTCGTCATCATGCAGGGCGAGGCGCTGCTCCCGCTCGAAGGGTGCATCCGGGGCGGTGCCCGGCCCGGTTCGACCGCGCTGAACGTCGTCACCGGCCCGTACGGGCAGACCTTCGGGAACTGGCTGCGGGACTGCGGCGCCGCGGTCGTCGACCTGGCGGTCCCGTTCCACACCGCGGTCACCGCCGACCAGGTCGCGCGGGCGCTGGACGAGCACCCGGAGATCGACTTCGTCTCCCTGGTCCACGCCGAGGCGGCGACGGGCAACACCAACCCGGTCGCGGAGATCGGCGAGGTCGTCCGCGCGCACGGGGCGCTGTTCATGCTGGACGCCGTCGCCTCGGTGGGCGCCGAGCCGCTGCTGCCCGACGCGTGGGGCGTCGACCTCTGCGTGATCGGCGCCCAGAAGGCGATGGGCGGCCCGGCCGGGGTGTCGGCGGTGTCGGTGAGCGGGCGCGCCTGGGAGCGGATCGCGGCCAACCCGAGGGCCCCGCGCCGCTCGTACCTCTCGCTCCTGGACTGGAAGGAGCGCTGGATCGACGGTGGCCGCAAGGCGCTGCTGCACGCCCCCGCCCAGCTGGAGATGCTGGCCCTGGAGGCGTGCGTGGACCGGATCGAGAGCGAGGGGCTGGACGCGCTGATGGCCCGGCACGCCTCGGCCTCCGCGGCGACGCGCGCGGGCGCGCTGGCGCTCGGCGGCGGGCTGACGCCGTACGTCCACGAGGCGAGGGACGCGGCGCCGGTCGCGACGACCCTGCGCGCGCCCGAGGGCACGGACGCGGCGGAGCTGGTCGCCCGGGCGCTGGCGGCCGATCCTTCGCTGCCGCTGATCGCGGGCGGGGGTGCGTTGTCCAAGGAGATGATCCGGGTCAATCACTACGGTGTGGACGCGACGCGGGGCGCGGTGCAGTCCTCGCTCGCGGCCCTGGGGGCGGCGCTGGCCGACACGGGCCGGCAGGTCGACTTCGAAACTGCCCGCAAGGCCGTTTCGGAAACCTGGCCGAGCGCATAAATACGCGCCGTTCACGCGATATTCCATAAATGCGGGGAGCTGCTTTATCCAGGGCAGCTTCCCGCATTCTTCTGCCCGCTTTCCCCAACCCTAAACACCCGACCTCCGAGGGGCTTCTCCCGACGTCGATCCACACAATTCCGTTGCGTGATCCGAGAGTTATGACCTTGTGACCGACTCCACAGCGCGACCGCTATGCCGGATAAAATAGCCTCAAAACGGTGGAAAGCGCAGCCCGGTCGCGCCAGTGCGCGCGCCCGCGTGATAACACGGGCGATCTGTCTGCCCAACCCCTCGCGTCGATGCAATTTGAGAATTTGCTGGGTAAATTCAATTTGCATGACCGCCGCACCAGCAGATTTTGCACGTGCCCGAAACGAATTCCTCACCATCGACACCCCACGAGTGGAGGACGGGGCCGCGATCTGGCGCATCGCCCGCGACTCCGAGGTCCTGGACCTCAACTCCTCGTACAGCTACCTGCTGTGGTGCCGTGACTTCGCCGCCACCTCCGTGGTGGCCCGCGACGGTTCCGGCGCGCCCGTCGCCTTCGTGACGGGCTACCTCCGGCCGGACCGCCCCGGCACGCTCGTCGTCTGGCAGGTGGCCGTCGACCGCGCCCACCGCGGATCCGGACTGGCGGGAAGGCTGCTGGACGCGCTGACCTCGCGGGTCGCCGACGCGCGGAGCCTGTCCCGCGTCGAGACGACCATCACCCCTGACAACACCGCGTCGGACCGGCTGTTCACCGCGTACGCGCGACGCCACGCGGCCGCCCTGGAGCGCGAGGTGCTCTTCGACGGCGAGCTGTTCCCCGAGGGAACGCATCTGCCCGAAGTCCTGTACCGCATCGGCCCGTTCCCCTCCTGAGCGGTCCGGAACGCATGACGCCACCCGCCACCCCCCTCAAGCAGGAGAACCCCCTGTGACCATCACCCCGCCCGCGCTGAGCGTCTTCGAGACCCTGGAGTCGGAGGTACGGAGCTACTGCCGCGGCTGGCCCGCGGTGTTCGACCGTGCGCAGGGCTCCCGTCTGACGGACGAGGACGGCCACGACTACCTCGACTTCTTCGCCGGCGCGGGATCCCTCAACTACGGCCACAACAACCCCGTGCTGAAACGCGCGTTGATCGACTACGTCGAGCGCGACGGGATCACCCACGGCCTCGACATGGCCACCACCGCGAAACGCGCCTTCCTGGAGTCCTTCCAGCACCATGTACTGCGTCCGCGCGACCTCCCGTACAAGGTGATGTTCCCCGGTCCCACCGGCACCAACGCGGTCGAGGCGGCGCTGAAGCTGGCCCGCAAGGTGAAGGGGCGCGAGTCGATCGTCTCGTTCACCAACGCGTTCCACGGCATGTCGCTGGGCTCCCTGGCCGTCACCGGCAACGCGTTCAAGCGGGCCGGGGCCGGCATCCCGCTGGTGCACGGGACCCCGATGCCGTTCGACAACTACCTCGACGGCCGGGTGCCCGACTTCCTCTGGTTCGAGCGGCTCCTGGAGGACCAGGGGTCGGGTCTCAACCAGCCGGCCGCCGTGATCGTCGAAACGGTGCAGGGCGAGGGCGGCATCAACGTGGCGCGCGCCGAGTGGCTGCGGGCGCTCGCCGGCCTGTGCCGGCGCCGCGACATGCTGCTGATCGTCGACGACATCCAGATGGGGTGCGGGCGCACGGGGGCCTTCTTCTCGTTCGAGGAGGCCGGCATCGTCCCCGACATCGTCACCCTGTCGAAGTCCATCAGCGGCTACGGACTGCCCATGTCGCTCTGCCTGTTCAGGCCGGAGCTGGACATCTGGGGGCCGGGCGAGCACAACGGCACGTTCCGCGGCAACAACCCGGCGTTCGTCACGGCCGCCGCCGCGCTGGACGCCTACTGGGCGGACGGCCAGACGGAGAAGCAGACCCTGGCCCGGGGCGAGCAGGTCGAACAGGCGCTCCTCGCGATCTGCGACGAACACGCCGGGCTCGGGGCGCGGTACCGGGGCCGCGGTCTGGTCTGGGGGGTGGAGTTCGCCGACACCTCGCGCGCCGCCGCGGTCTGCGCCCGCGCGTTCGAACTGGGCCTCCTGGTCGAGACCTCCGGTCCGCAGAGCGAGGTCGTGAAGCTGCTGCCGCCGCTGACCGTCACTCCCGAGGAACTGGACGAGGGGCTGCGCACGCTGGCCCGCGCGATCCGCGAGACGGCCTGACCCCGGGCCGGTCCGGGCCGGGGCGCGTCGGATCCCGCCCGTGCCCGACCGGCCCGCACCGGACCGCGACGCCCCGGCCCTGCCGCGAGGACGAGTCCCGCACCGGGCAGCACCGCACAGAGAACCGAGCACAGAGAACAGAGAACAGAGAAAGGCGACCCACCTACCGTGATCGTCCGATCCTTCAGCGACATCGAGAACACCGACCGGCACGTGAAGGCCGCTTCCGGCACCTGGGAGAGCAAGCGCATCGTGCTCGCGCGGGAGAAGGTCGGTTTCTCCCTCCACGAGACCACCATGTACGCGGGCACCGAGACGACCATGTGGTACGCGAACCACATCGAGGCCGTGCTGTGCGTCGAGGGCGAGGCCGAACTCACCGACGAGGAGACCGGCGAGAAGCACTGGATCACCCCCGGCACGATGTACCTGCTGGACGGCCACGAGCGCCACACCATGCGGCCGAAGACCGACTTCCGCTGCGTCTGCGTCTTCAACCCGCCGGTCACCGGACGGGAGGAACACGACGAGAACGGCGTCTACCCTCTGCTGACCGAGGAGGGCTGAGCTCCGTGACCACCGACGCGCACGCGGCCGTACGCACGGGCGCACGCCCCGACCTCTACCCCACGCGCGGCACGGCCGAGATGGTCACCCCCCGCCAGGACCCGGTCGTCTGGTCCGCGCCAGGCACCTCGGGACCGATCGCCGTGAAGGACCTCCAGGACTTCGACCGCGACGGCTTCCTCAGCGTGGACCGGCTGATCACCCCGGACGAGGTCGCCACCTGCCGCGCCGAGCTGGACCGGCTGATCGCCGACCCCGCGGTGCGCGCCGACGAGCGCTCGGTGATCGAGCCGAAGTCCCGGAAGGTCCGGTCGGTCTTCGAGGTCCACCGGATCAGCGAGGTCTTCGCCCGGCTGGTCGCCGACGAGCGGGTGGTGGGCCGGGCCCGTCAGATCCTCGGCTCGGACGTGTACGTCCACCAGTCCCGGATCAACGTGAAGCCGGGGTTCGGCGCCTCGGGGTTCTACTGGCACTCGGACTTCGAGACCTGGCACGCCGAGGACGGTCTGCCGCGCATGCGGACGGTGTCCGTGTCGATCGCGCTGACCGAGAACCACGACACCAACGGCGGGCTGATGATCATGCCCGGTTCGCACAGGTCGTTCCTCGGCTGCGCCGGCGCGACCCCGCGGGACAACTACAAGCAGTCCCTGCGCATGCAGGACGCCGGCACCCCGTCCGACGAGGCGCTGACCGGGCTGGCCGACCGGCACGGCATCAAGCTCTTCACGGGACCGGCGGGTTCGGCGACCTGGTTCGACTGCAACTGCATGCACGGCTCGGGCGACAACATCACCCCGTATCCGCGCAGCAACGTGTTCATCGTCTTCAACAGCGTGGAGAACGCCGCCGAGGAGCCGTTCGCGGCACCGGCGCGGCGTCCGGAGTTCATCGGGGCACGGGACTTCACGCCGGTGGGGTGACGTCCCCCGGCGGGCCGGACCGGCCGGGGGCGTACCGGGCCGTGGCGGGAAGGCGCGCCCCTCGGGGCTCGTCGGCGGGGCGGTCAGAGTCCCGCGCCGAGGACGTCCGGCCACACCGTGCCGTCCGCGCCCCCGCCGGCCCGGGTCAGCGACAGCTCCGCCCAGATGACCTTTCCGTGCGGGGTGTAACGGGTGCCCCAGCGTTCGGCCACTCTGGCGACGAGGAACAGACCGCGGCCCCCTTCATCCGTCACGGCGGCGTCGCGCAGATGGGGCGAGGTGCTGCTGGCGTCGGCCACCTCACAGGTCAGGGTGCGGTCGTACAGCAGTCGTACGGTGACCGGCGCGGAGCCGTAGCGGATGGCGTTGGTGATCAACTCGCTGAGGACCAGCTCCATCGGGAACGCGAGCGCGGGCAGGCCCCAGTCGTCGAGCTTCCGGGCCACGGCGGCGCGCATCCCCGCCACCGCGGCGGGGTCGAACGGCACGTCCCAGTCGGCGAAGCGGTCGGGCGGGACCGCCCGCGTCCGGGCGATGAGCAGTGCCACGTCGTCCTTCGGCCGACTGGGCAGGAGCGCGTCGAGCACCGCCTGGCAGCTCTCCTCCGGCGACCGGTCGGGGTGGCCCGCCAGGGCCTGGCGCAGCAGCTCGATCCCCACGTCGATGTCCCGGGTCCGGTCCTCGATGAGCCCGTCGGTGTAGAGGACGAACTGCGTGCCCTCCGCAACCGTCAGTTCCGCTGTCTCGAACGGCATGCCCCCCAGGCCCAGGGGCGGGCCGGCCGGCAGGTCGGGGATGGACACGCCGCCGTCGGGCCGGACCAGCGCGGGCGGGGGATGACCGGCCCGCGCCACGGCGCAGTGGCGGGAGACGGGGTCGTAGATCACGTAGAGGCAGGTGGCTCCCATGACGCCCGCGCCGACGGCGGTCTCCGCCTCCTCCTGGTCGATGCGCGCGACCAGGTCGTCCAGGTGGCCGAGGATCTCGTCGGGCGGCAGGTCGAGCGTGGAGAAGTTGTGCACGGCCGTGCGCAGCCGTCCCATCGTGGCGGCCGCGTGCAGGCCGTGGCCGACGACGTCCCCGACGACCAGCGCCACCCGGCTGCCCGGGAGCGGGATCACGTCGAACCAGTCGCCGCTCACCCCGGAGATCGCCGGCAGGTAGCGATGGGCGACCTCGAGCGCGCTCTGTTCGGGCAGGGCCCTCGGGAGCAGGCTGCGCTGCAGTGTCACGGCCATGACGTGCTCACGGGTGTAGCGGCGGGCGTTGTCGATGCTGACGGCCGCCCGGACGACCAGTTCCTCGGCCAGGGACAGGTCGTCCTCGTCGAACGGCTGGGGCTTGTCGCAGCGCCAGAAGTCGGCCATGCCCAGGATGACGCCCCGTGCCTGGAGGGGCACCGTGATCAGGGAGTGGATGCCGTAATCGACGATCCTCCGGGTCCGCTCCGGGTCCTGGGCGAGCCAGCCGGGCGCGGCGGACAGGTCGGGCACCAGCTCCGGCCGGCCGGTGGCGAAGGCCCGTGCCTGCGGAGTGGAGGGGAGGAAGCTGGTCAGGCGGCCGGGGCGGTAGAGGGGGTGGTCGTCCCGGACGCCGTGGACGGCGGTGCGGCGCATGTCCGCTTCCGTACCGGCCGGCTCGTCCCCCCGCAGGACCGGGTCGGCGAGATCGACGGTGACGAAGTCGGCCAGCCGGGGCACCGCGACCTCGGTCAGTTCCTCGGCCGTGCCCACCACGTCGAGGGTGGTACCGATACCGAGACTGGCGTCGTACAGCAGCCGCAGCCGTTCACGGGCGTTCTCCGCCCTGCCGGACAGCGCCCGCAGTTCCGTGGAGTCGCGCAGGGTCGCGACCGTCCCCTTGGGTCCGCCGTGACGGTCCGTGGTCCGCTGATTCACCGCGAGCAGCCGGTCCCCCACGAGATGCACCTCGTCCGTGGCCGTGCGCCCCGAGGTGAGCAGTGCCGTCATGCCGGGGTCGAGACCGGCCACTTCCGAGATGTGCCGCCCCTCGGCCTCGAACGGCAGGTCCAGCAGCCGTCTGGCCTCGTCGTTGGCCAGCAGCAGCCGGCCGTCGTTGCCGACGATGAGCACGCCCTCGCGCACGGAGTGCAGCACCGCATCGTGGTGCTCGTACATGCGGGTCATCTCGGCAGGTCCCAGCCGGTGGGTCTGCCGTCGCAACCGTCTGGCGACCAGCGCCGTCCCGGCCGTGGCCATGGTGAGCGCGGTCGCCCCCGCGCCGAGGATGATCGGGATCTGCCGTGTCACCGCTCCGGTCACGTTCTTGGCCTTCACCCCGGCGGCCACCAGGCCCACGACCTTGTGCGCGGAACCGTGGACGGGGACGATCGCCTGCACCTCGCGGCCGAGCGGGCCGTTGACGCTCTCGGTGTACACGTGGCCGGCCAGCGGTGGGCCGATGTTGCCGACGGCCCTCTTCCCGATCAGTTCCGGCCGGGGATGCGTATAGCGGATCCCCCGCGTGTCCGTCACGACGATGAAGTCGACATCGGCCGCCTTCCGCCCCGCCTCGGTGAGCGGCTGGAGCACCCGGGAGGGATCGGGGGCACTCAGCGCGGCCACGACGCCCGGCGAGTGCGCGAACGTCTGCGCGACGGCGATGCAGCGGCGTCTCGCCTCGGTCTCGCTGTCGTACCGGGACTCCACGACGAGCGCCAGGACCGCGGCGGCCACCAGGAGCACGACCACGGCCACCTGGAGGGCGAAGACCTGGCCCGCGAGGCTCCGGGGGTACTTGCCCACGAGTGACCGAAGCTGTGCGCTCCGGAATCGGCCGCGACGACTGACCACATTGCCCTTTGTAACACCGCGGGGTCGAGGGCGCGTGCTGCGAAGGCGGCCGGGGCCCCTCGGTACGCGACCGGCGTGACGCCGCCCGCGCCGGTCCGGCGGCCACGGGACCGGACCCGCTCCGGGCCGGTACGGGTGACGCGGCGGTCCGCCGACGCCGCCATCGTGACGGGCCGTGTTCACGCGACCGGGCGCCACCTTCTCGCGGCCGTCAGGAAGCGCTCGAACGCGGCCCGGTCGCCCCCGTGGACTCAGCGGGCGAGCACGTCCAGGGCCCGGTCCGCGTCGGCCTCCGTGTTGTAGAGGTGGAAGGCCGCGCGCAGACTTCCCGCCCGGTCCGAGACCACCACCCCGGCCCGCGCCAGCTCGGCCGCCCGTCCGCCGAGTCCGGGCACGGCCACGATGGCCGACTCCCCCGCCACCGCCTCGTGCCCCAGCCCGGCGAGCCCTTCCCGGAAGCGGGCCGCGAGCCCCGTGACGTGGGCGTGGACGGCGTCGACACCGACCTCGCCCAGCAGCGCGAGGGAGTGCTCGGCCCCGTGGTACGAGAGGAAGGACAGCGGTTCGTCATAGCGGCGGGCGCTCTGCGAGAGCCGCCGGACCGGGCCGTACGTGCTGTTCCAGGGGTCGTCGGAGGCGACCCACGCGGCGAAGAGGGCCGGGAGGGTGCGCTGCGCCTCCTCGGTGACGGTGAGGAACGACGTGCCCCGCGGACCGAGCAGGAACTTGAAGCCGCCGACGACGGTGTAGTCGTACGCCCCGGCGTCCAGCGGGAGCCAGCCGGCCGACTGGGTGGCGTCGAGCAGAGTCCGGGCGCCGTGGGCCGCCGCCGCCTTCCGTACCGCGTCGAGGTCGGCGATCCGGCCGTCGGCGGACTGCACGGAGGAGAGGGCGACGAGCGCGGTCCCGGGCCGTACCTCGTCGGCCAGCGCCTCCAGCGGCACGTACCGCACCCTCAGATCGCCACGGACCGCGAACGGGCTGACGACGGAGCTGAACTCCCCCTCGGGCGCCAGGACTTCGGCCCCCGCCGGGAGCGAGGCCGCGATCAGCCCGACGTGCACGGAGACGGAACCGCCGACGGCGACCCGGTCGGCGTCGACCCCGACGAGGCGGGCGAAACCGGCCCGGGCCGCCTCCACCGCCTCGAAGTCGCCGGAACCGGCTCTGCGTCCCGTGGCGAGTTCGTCGACGAGCTTCTTCACGGCCTCCACCGCACGGCGGGGCAGCAGGCCGCAGCTGGCGGTGTTGAGGTACGTGGTCTCCGGTGCGAACTGGTCTTCCACCACATGGCTGAGCGAGGCAGTCTCCATGCGTCCAGCCTGAAGCCGCCTTGATCGCCCGTCAATCAGTGACGATCAGCGAAGACCGCCGACGCTCAAAGGCCCGCGCCGGGACTGTCGGGACTGCCGGATCCGCCGTCCACGCGCCCGGACTGCCGGAACTGTCGGGACTGCCGGGGCTCAGGAGGCGCCACCGCCGTTCTGCGGGACCTCGCAGGCGCCGTCGGCGTCGCAGGACGCCGCGTCCCCGCCGATCGCGGTCAGCGGCCGGTCCTTCCACGCCTGTTCGAGCGCCTGCGCGAAGACCTCGGCGGGCTGGCCGCCGGAGATCCCGTACCGCCGGTCGAGCACGAAGAACGGCACCGCGTTGGCCCCCAGCTCGGACGCCTCCCGCTCGTCCGCCCGCACCTCGTCGGCGTACGCCTCCGGATCGGCGAGCACGGCCCGCGCCTCGTCCGCGTCGAGCCCGGCCTCGACGGCCAGCTCGACCAGCACATCGGCGTCGTAGACGGAACGCTCCTCGGCGAAGTTCGCCCGGTAGGCGAGGGTCAGCAGCTCGTCCTGGCGACCGCGGGCCTTGGCCAGGTGGAGCAGCCGGTGGATGTCGAAGGTGTTGCCGTGGTCGCGGCCCTCGGTGAGGTAGCCGAGCCCCTCGGCCCGGGCGTTGGCCGCGACGTTCTCCTCCATGGCCCGCGCCTCCTCGGGGGTGCGACCGTACTTCCGCGCCAGCATGTCGACCACCTGCACGGTGTCACCCTTGGCCTGCCCGGGGTCGAGCTCGAAGGACCGGTGCACGACCTCGACCTGGTCGCGGTGGGCGAACCCCGCCAGGCCCTTCTCGAAGCGGGCCTTGCCGATGTAGCACCAGGGGCAGGCGATGTCGCTCCAGATCTCGACGCGCATGTCTCTTCTTCTCTCCGGGAGTCGGGGGGCTGGGGCCCGGCCCCCGGAATCCGGGGCCCGAGCAGCGCGAAGCGCTCCTCCGCGCACCGGGACGAACACCACGGCGGCCCCGCGCATTCCCGGAACACGAACCGGCCGGTGCGGGGCCCGCCGCCCACCGCGCGCGAGCATGTCGGCCGGCCGTGAGAGAAAGTCCGTCTCCGGTTGAACCATGCGCCCAAGCACATCGTTCCAGGTGCTGAGCAAGGTAAATGCCGTGATCCGGGAGTCGACATGCACAGGAACCCAACCCGTCAGCAGACAGCGGCCGCTGTGGCAGCCCGTTGACCGAGGCGACCCGCAGCGTCGACGCGCTCCAGCAGGAGTTCGGCCCTGCGGTGCGCGCGTACCTCGATTCCCGCTGGCGGGACAGGCACCAGGCCGAGGACATGTTCCAGGAGACCTTCCTGCGGGCCTGGCGCTCGGGCGCTCCCGAGCCCGACGGTCCGTACACGCGTGCCCAGATCCGGTCCTGGCTGTTCACCATCGCGCGCAGCGTGCTCGTCGACCACCACCGGGCCGAGAGCCGACGCCCCGCACTGCCCCGAGGCCACGAGGAGCTGGCCGCCCTCAGCGACGCGACGAGCCTGCCGGTCACGGAGACCGATCGGCTCGCGGACGCCTGGCTCGTGCGCGCGGCGCTCGACCAGCTCACCCCAATCCATCGAGAGGTAGTTGTGGATCTTTACTACCACGGGCGCACCGTGGCGGAGACCGCTGAACGCATCGGTGTCCCTGAGGGGACCGTCAAGTCCCGCGCCTACTACGGCACCCGTGCCCTGCGTGCCGCCCTGCAGGACCAGGGGCTCGTACCGTGAGCGCATCCGGCCCGGATGACCCGCGGCTGCGTCCATCGTCCGAACACGCCCAGGTCAGCGGCTGGCTGGGGGCCTACGTGCTCGGCGGGCTCAGCGCCCGTGACCAGGCCCGTACCGACGCCCACCTGCTGGCCTGTGCCGAGTGCAGCCGTGCCTGCGACGCGCTGTTCGACGTTCCCGAGGCCCTGGCCGCGGGCGGCCCACAGGCACTTCAGGACCGGGTCGAGCCCGTGCCGCCTGTGGCACGGCCGATGAGATGGCGGCTGGCCGCGGCCGGGGTCGCCCTGGCTGCCTGCGCCGCAGGTGTCGGCTTCGCTCTCGGTGCCACCACGTCCGGTGACAACGCGCCGCCGCAGGCCGCCGTCGTACGCGACATGGCTCTCGGCGGAGCCCCCGGCCAGGTCACCGGCAGCGCCGAGCTGGCTTCCCGGCCCTGGGGCACCGAGGTGCGCCTCACTCTGCGCGATCTTCCGCCGCACGAGCGCGTGACGCTCGTGACCGAGAACCGTGACGGCCGCAAGGAAGTGGCGGCGGCCTGGGTCAGCCCCGGCAACGGCAAGGTCAACGTCACCGGCGCGACGGGCATCAAGGCCCAGGACATCGTCCGCATCAGCATTCTCGACGCCGAACAACAAGATCTGACGCAACGCCGTATCTAGTACCCCTCCCGGCACTAGTACCGCGTCTCCTTCGCTTCTCCCCTCCGGTACGGCAGTTCGGCCCAGACCTGCCGACCATCGCACAGCACGACACCACCAACAGGAGTGACAGCATGACCAGCAAGCGCCTCGCGACCACGACGGCCGCCGCCTTCCTTCTCGTCGGCCTCGGCGCCCCCGGTGCGCTCGCGCTCACCGAGTCCACCGTGACCGGCGAACTCAAACTGATCGACACGCAGTACGGCAAGGCGCTCGCCGACTCGGACGGCAACGCCCTCTACGTCTGGGAGAAGGACTCCGCGTCCACCTCCGCCTGCAAGGACGAGAAGTGCGTGACCGCCTGGCCGGCCGCACTCGCGGGCGACAAGCAGGAGGCGGACGGCGCTGTGACCGGCAAGCTCGGACACATCGACTCCGTGCAGGCCCCGACCAAGGGCAAGCAGCAGCTCACCATCAACGACCAGCCGCTGTACTACTTCGCCAAGGACGCCGCGGCCGGCGACGTCAAGGGGCACGGCCTCGCTCCGGGCGGTGCCGGGACCACCTGGTACCTCGTCGGCGCCGACGGTGAGCGTCTCGCCACCAAGGCTTCCACGGGCGGGGCGGGCTCCGACTCGGCCAAGGGCGATGGTGCCGGGCAGACCGCCGACAAGCCCAAGGGCGGCGTCGACGCCGGCGCCGAGGGTGCCACGGACAAGACCTCCCTCATCGCCGTAGGCGGCGGTGTCGCCGCCCTCGGTGCCGCGGCCCTCGGCTACTCCGTCATCAGGCGGCGGAGCCGCGGCTCCGCCGCCTGATGACCGGCAGGCACGCATACCGGCGGGGCGTCGCGGGCTCGCGTCCGCGGCGCCCCGCCGGCGCCGCTGCGGGGGCGGGCTCGCTCGCCCTCGGGATCGGCATCGTCGTGTACGGCGGCCTGGGCTCCCCCGCCGACGACACGGGCGCGCACATCCCGGTGGCGGCGTCCCGGCAGGACACCTCCCCCGCGACGACCACGCCCGCTGCCGCCCCCTTGGCCCGGTCCGAGCCGGTCCGGGTCCGCATGGCGGCCGCGGGCGTGGACACGGGGCCACTGCTGCGACTCGGCCTGCGCAGCGACGGGAGCGTGCAGGTGCCCTCTGTCGCCCAGGCGGACCGCATGGGCTGGTACACCGGAGCGGTCACTCCGGGGGAGCGTGGGCCGGCCGTGCTCATCGGCCACTTCGACACCGTCGAGGGGCCCGCCGTGCTGCGCGACATCTCCCGCATGCGCCCCGGGGACACGATCCTGGTCGACCGGGCGGACGGCAGGCAAGCCGAGTTCACCGTCCGGGAGCTGCAGCAGGTCCCGAAGGACCGCTTTCCCACCGAGCGGGTCTACGGCGACACCAGCACAGCCACCCTGCGCGTCGTCACCTGCGGCGGCGCCCTCACCGACGGCCACAGGCCCGACAACATCATCGTCTACGCGGAGTTGACCCGAACCAGATGACTGCCCTGCACGCACGTCCGTCCCGCACACGCGCCGCCCGCTGTGCCTGCGCCGCCGCACTGGCCTCTGCCGCCCTGCTGCTGAGCGCGTGCTCGTCGCCCGACGGCTCCTCCGCGAAGGCCACGCCGAGCGCTGCCTCCGCCTCCTCCGGTGCCCGCACGAGCCTCCTCGCACAGACCCCGGACTCGTTGAACGTACCGCGCGGGGGCCGGCTGGCCGTTCCCGTGACCTTCGGGTGGAAGGGAGAGCGCCCAGCGGCGGGGGCCGAGCTGAGAATGACCGCGAAGAACGGATTCACCTGGGCGGCCGTCGCCAGCAGGGGCACGCGCGTGAACCCGTCGACGGTGAGCATCACCTACGACGACCTGCCCAAGTCCGGTAAGACCAAGGCTCGTCTGCAGGCGCCCGACGGGGCATGGGACGCCTCGAAGCCCGCACTGAGCGTCGAACTGGTCGAGAAGGGCGCGGCCGGCGGTTCCGCCTCGGGCGACAGCGTCAGCGCGACCAGGGCCGCGGAAGAGGAGGCCGACGTGGACCTGTTCATGTTCCCGCCGCCCCGTGCCTCGAAGCCGGACGCCGACGGAGTGGTCACGTACGACTTCGACTACGGCAACCAGGGCTCGCAGCCCGCCAAGGGGACGATCCGGCTGGAACCGTTCCCGGGATACGCGGTGCACTGGAAGCCCAAGGAGTGTGCCACGCCCGCGAAGGACGGAACCGTCACCTGCGATCTCGGCGACATCCCGGCGCAGGCCACCTTCACGTTCAAGGTCAAGGTCCCCGAGGGAGCCACCGGCATCCCGGAGGCCGTGCGGTACAGCATCCGGCCGGCCGGCTCGACGGACGCCGATCCGCTCAACAACGACGGCATACGCTTCGTCGAGATCAACCGCTGACGCGGTGACGACGTGGGCCGGACCGGCTCCTCGGCCCGGCCCGCCCCACGCATCCGTACGGGTGCGGTCTCGGCCCGGCGAGAGCAGCGGGCCGTGCGGGTCGTGCGCGGCCGGACGCCGCCTCCGCCGGCAGCGCGGCGGGCCGCATCGGCCCGTACCGCCTTCCCGGACGGTGGGCAAGGGGCCACGCCCCGGTCCACGGCGAGCAACCGGCCCGGGCGGCGCGTGCGCGGACACACCACGCGCAACGCCTGAACCATCACGGCACGGACGGAGGGCATCAAACACCTGCGCGGGCGCTGGGGCACGTGATGTGATCCCACGGAGAGCGAAGGTCACGACCGAGGGGGAGCCTGATGATTTCCGAGCCGGAGATGACGGGGGACTTCGGCCCCACCGACTCCCGCGAGGTGATGGACGGCTTCGGCAACGACCCCGTCGGGAGGCCCGGGGAGCGCAGACCATGGCTGTGGGCGCTGGGCGGGGCCGTCATGGCCACCGTCCTCTGGGCCGGGGCGTTCTTCCTGTACGGACTCGGCGACCGGAGACCGGACATGCACGGGTACCGGCTGGACAAGGATCCCTGCCCGTCCCTGCGGCTGAAGTCGATCGGCGCGGCGATCGGACCGAGGGAGAGCACCACCGACACCGGACCGCGCGTCGTGAGCCATGCCGCCCTCGACCAGGTGCGCTGTTACATTCCGCTCCGATCACCGGACGGGGAGGAGCAGCCCGCCCGGGGCTGGTCGATCGCGTACAGCGTCGGAGTCATGGTGGCACTCCACAAGCAGACGGACCCCCGGGCCGAGTTCGAGGCGCTGAGACGCGTCACCGATCTGGGCATCGCGCCCGAGGCGAAGCTGGAGACGGTTCCGAACCTCGGCGACCGGGCGTACCTGCTGACCAGTGACGACGAAACCTCGGAACTCCGGGTGCTGGAGGGCGGCGCGGTCTTCTCCCTGAGCCTGTCCGTCTTCACCCATTACCTGAACAGCAGCCCGGACGAGCGGCCCCCGGACGACGGACCGGAGACCCCGAACGCGTCCGCCTACCATTCGGCCCTGATCAGTGACATGCGTGACCTCATGGCGAGTCTCAAACGCTGAGGGCCCGCTCCCGCGCCCCGCTGGTCACGGCACAGACCTCGGCCCATACGGTCTTCCCGGACGGCGGGCAAGGGGCCACGCCCCGGTCCACGGCGAGCAACCGGCCCGGGCGGCCGGGTCACTCGGCCGGCCTGGTGCGGTCGCCGCGCGGTGGTCGCGGGTTCACGCTGTGATCGTGGCGGAAGCGCCGCCGGTTTCCGCTTCCGCGCCACGAGGTGCGGCGACGACCGCGCCAGCGACGAAAGGTGACAGCCATGGCGAGCATGCCCAGCGGGGTGCGGCAGGACACGACGGTCCCCCGGGGCGGCGTGCGGGTGGCCGGACCGGCGATGTTCGTCGGCGTGGCGCTGGTCCTCAGTGGGGTGCTGAGCGTTCTCCAGGGCATCACCGGCATCGCCCGCGACCGGCTCTACGGCGTGCCGCTGCACTACGAGTACCGCTTCGACCTCACCACCTGGGGCTGGATCCATCTGATCGTGGGGATCGCCCTGCTGGTCGGGGGTTTCGGAATGCTGCGGTCCATGAACTGGGGCCGTTCGGCCGGTATCGGGCTCGCCGCCATCAGCCTGGTCACCCAGTTCATGTTCATTCCGTACTACCCGCTGTGGGCCATCAGCGTGATGACGCTGGACCTCGTCATTCTCTGGGCGTTGATCAGGCTCGCCGTCTGAGCCCGGCCTCCCGCATCACCCGGCCGGCGGTTCCGCTTCCTGCCCGCCGGGCGGCACGGCGAGGGTCACGCGCGGTGGCCGTCCACGCTGCGGGGCAGGTTCAGCGGGTTGCTCTCGCGGAGTTCCGGCAGGAGGAGCCCGTCGCCGCTCTCCCCGGCCGGGGCCGGGACGAGTCCGGGCTTGGTGCAGAACTGGCCCAGGCCCAGGGTCTATCGAGCCCGCGAGCCCGGCGCCGATCCGCTCGCCGCGCTCGGCGGCGGCAGGGTCTGCCGCCGAATCGGGTGGGGCACAGGTCAAGTCCGCCGTGCGCACGGTGGAACTGCTGGAGTACTTCGCCGGACGGCCCGGCATGCACTCGCTCACCACGGTGCAGGAGGCCCCGTCGTATGCGGTCCCGTCGCGTGCGCCCCGTCCGCGGCCGGTCCGGTCCCGGTCCGGTCCGGTCCGGTCGCATGCGTACCGTCCCGTCCCGGCCCCGTCATGTCCGTTCCGACCGGTCGCACCGTTCATGAGGAATCGGTGAGAATCGGCGCGACCTGGAACGATGCGCGACGCCCCGCACGTCCTTCTCCGGGATGAACAAAACGATCAGGCGGACCTCGGTCTTCTGTCTGCTCCTGGTCCTCGCCCTGCTGGTGCGGGCGACGTGGCTGCAGGCATACCGGGCACAAGCACTCGCAGACGACGACCACAACCGGCGGAAGGTCATTGCGCAGTACGCGCAGCCGCTCGGTGACATCATCGTGGCCGGGAAACCGGTCACCGGCTCGAAGAGGACGAAGGGCGGCGACCTCGCGTACCAGCGCACCTACACCGATGGCGCGCTCTACTCGGCCGTCACCGGCTACAGCTCCCAGGCGTTCGGGACCACGCAGTTGGAGGGGATCTACGGCCCCGTGCTCAACGGCACCGACGACCGGCTGAAGAACCCGGTGGACGCGTTGACCCGCAACCAGGCGACCCCGGGCGACGTCCTGACCACGATCGACCCCGATGTGCAGAAGGCCGCGTACGAGGCGCTCGGCGACGACAAGGGCGCGGCGGTCGCGATCGACCCGGGCACCGGGCAGATCCTGGGCATGGTCTCCACCCCGTCCTACGACCCGTCGACGATCAGTGCGGCGACGAACGGCGACGCGTGGGAGAAGCTGCGCGACGACAAGGACAAGCCACTGGTCAACCGGGCGCTGCGGCAGCCGCTGGCGCCCGGTTCGACGTTCAAGCTGGTGGTGGCCGCCGCGGCGCTGGAGGACGGGCTGTACGGCTCCGTCGACGAGCGCACGGACAGCCCGAATCCGTACCGCCTGCCCGGCAGCAGCAGGGACCTGGAGAACGAGAACCCCTCCGCCCCCTGCGAGAACGCCACGCTGCGCACCGCGCTCCAGTACTCCTGCAACAACGTCTTCGGGAAGATGGCCGTCGATCTCGGCCAGGACAAGGTCAGGGCGATGGCGGAGAAGTTCGGCTTCAACAACGAGAAGCTCGACGTGCCGGTGCGCGCCTTCGAGAGCGTCTACCCGTCCGGCATGGACAAGGCACAGACTGCGCTGTCGGGCATCGGGCAGTTCGAGGTGACCGCGACGCCGTTGCAGATCGCCATGGTGTCGGCCACCCTCGCCAACGGCGGTGAACTGGCCGCGCCGCACATGGTGTCGAAGGTGACGGACGCCGACGGCGACACCCTGCAGGAGTACGCCGACGGGGACACGAAGCGGGTGGTCTCGAAGTCCACCGCCGAGCAGTTGCGCAGCGCGATGGTGACGGTCGTCGAGGAGGGCACGGGCAGCAACGCCCGGATCGCCGGGGCCGAGGTCGGCGGCAAGACGGGGACCGCGCAGAACGGCGTGGGCAACAGCAGGACCCCGTACGCGTGGTTCACCTCGTACGCGAAGGACCGGACCAGCGACAAGGAGGTCGCGGTCGCGGTGCTCGTCGAGGACTCGGGCGCGGCCCGCTCGGAGGTCAGCGGCAACGGCCTGGCCGCGCCGATCGCCCAGAAGATGATGAAGGCCGCCCTGGCGCGCTGACAGCGGGGCCGTGCGGGAGGGGCGGGGCCGTCAGGGCGGTGCGTACGCCGGTCCCGGCGCGGCGGCGCTGCCGGCCCCGGCCCTGCTGCTCACGGGACGGCGGACGGCACGGGGCGCGGGCCGGCTCGCGCCGTGGCGGAACGGGGAAGCGGCGTCACGGGTACGTCAAGGCGGGTGAAGGTAAGGGAACGGCAAAGCCGGGTCGTTCGTTACCCGGTGCATGACCGCTATGACCCCTGGCTCGAACATCCCTCTGTCCGCCGCCCGCGTGGCAGTGGACGTCTCCGCACCGGTGCGGCTCGACGTTTCGGGCCTGCTTCTCACCGCCTCCGGCAAGGTGCGCTCCGACGACGACTTCGTCTTCTACAACCAGCCCGTCGGCCCCGGCGTGACGTACCGCTCGGGCGGCGGTGCGTCGCCGGACGCGATCCTGGTGGACACCACCGCGGTGCCGCCCGGGATCGAGAAGATCGTCGTCACGGCGAGCCCGGACGCGGCGGGGCAGACCTTCCAGGGCATCGAGCCCACGGCGACCGTGCGCAACGCCGACGACAACAGCGTGCTGGCCACGTTCACCCCGCCCCTGCTGACGACCGAGACGGCGCTGGTGGTCATGGAGGTCTACCTCCGCAACGGCGCCTGGAAGGTCCGCGCGGTCGGTCAGGGCTATGCGAACGGCCTGGCCGGCATCGCGACGGACTTCGGCGTCTCGGTCGAGGACGAGCCCGCGCCGACCGCCACACCGGCACCGGCGGCCACGCCCGGCGCGCCGCCCGCTCCGGCCGCCGCGCCCCCGATGCCCTCCGCGCCCCCCGTGGACCCGCGGATCGCCGCTTCCCCGGCCCCTCTCGCCCCGTCGGCCGCACCCGCGCCCGCACCTGCGCCCTCCGGCCGGATCAACCTCGACAAGGGCCGGGTCAACCTCCAGAAGAACCAGACGGTGTCCCTGGTCAAGGGCGGCCGTCCGCTGCTCTCCCAGGTCAAGATGGGCCTCGGCTGGGAACCAGCGTTCCGCGGCAAGGACATCGACCTGGACGCCTCGGTGATCGCCTACGGCCCCCAGCGCAACCACCTGGACAGCTGCTACTTCGGCAAGCTCTCCATCCTGAACGGGGCGATCAAGCACTCCGGCGACAACCTCACGGGCGAGGGCGCCGGGGACGACGAGGTGATCACCGTCGACCTGGGCCGGATCCCGGCCGAGGCGACCGGCCTGGTCTTCACGGTCAACTCGTTCACGGGCCAGAAGTTCACCGAGGTCGCCAAGGCGTACTGCCGACTGATCGACGCGGTCACCGGCGAGGAGCTGGTCCGCTTCGACCTGACCGGCACTCAGCCGCAGACCGGCGTGATGATGGCGAAGCTGATCAGGCAGTTCTCCGGCGAATGGGAGATGACGGCCATGGGCGAATTCATCAAGGCACGCACCGTCCGCGGCATGGTGAAGCCCGCCGCCCAGGCGCTCTAGGGCGCGTATTGGGTCGTGATCAACTGGTCGTCCTGGTGAGGTCTTTGATCCAGATCATCGAGGCTCGCAAGTGGAGGCCGGCGAGGTAGCTCTCCGGGGTCTTGTCGTACCGGCCGGCGATGCCCCGCCAGGCCTTCAACTTGTTGATCAGCCGCTCGACGGTGTTGCGCTCCTTGTACAGGTCCGCGTCGTGGCTGACGGGCCGACCGCCGCCAGAGCCCTTCTTCTTCCGGTTCGCGGCCTGGTCCCGCTTCTCGGGGATGACGGCGTTGATGCCGCGTCTGCGCAGGTGAGCGCGGTTTCCGCGAGACGAGTAGGCCTTGTCTGCGGCGACGGCGTCGGGCCGGGTGCGGGGGCGGCCGGCCGGGCCGCGGACCCGGACCTTGCCCAACACGGGGGGTGAACTGCGGGCTGTCGGCTGCCTGTCCCGCGGTCAGCACGAACGCCGGTGGACGGCACTTGCGGTCGGCGGCGAGGTGGACCTTGCTGGTCCGCCCGCCCCGCGACCGTTCCAGGAGAGCTGTCTTCAGCCGGATTTTGCGGCGTCGCCGGACGCGTCGCCGGACGCGTCGCCGCTCCTCCCGTTCGGGATCCGCCTCGGCGTCCCGTCCGTTTTGTTCTTCGAGGTCGCCCCCTTTGACCTGGCCTTCTTCTCCTCGACGGCGGCCTTCTCCAGGGCAGTGAGGACATCTGGGTCCAGGTGCATTCCGGCTGCGTCATGGTGGGCGCGCGCGGTGGTGGAGTCGATGCTGACCAGCGACAGGCCGACCTCGCCCCGCTTCGCGGCCTCGGCGATCACGCCCTCCAGCAGGCCGGCGCCTGGAACCCTCCGCACCTGTCCTACGTCCCGCAGGCCCGAGCCTGCCGGGACCGCTGGGCGCAGGAGCTGCAAGATCTCATCACGCACCGCCCCATCGGCTTCGCCGAGGACGGGTGATCACGCTCCTCGGCACCAACCGTCTGAAAGCCGCCGAGGAGGCTGTCCGCGCCGCACGGACCGGCGACCGGATCACCGTGGTCGTCACGACGGCGGACCCGGCCGAGACCGGCCGCCTCGTACAGCTGAGGGCCGGTGACCTCGCCCGGTGCCTGCGGCGCCTGTTCGAACCGGCGCCTGGCCACGCCTCCGCCTCGTCCTGGACGAGCGCGGTCTGCCAGCGTCGGCCGTCGGTGTACCGGATGCCGACGACGTCACCGAGTACGCGGTACGCGTGCAGCACGGCACAATCGTCACCCGAGCCCAAGGACCCCGCGCCGCCCATGGAGCGGCCACTTTCGATCTCACGACCGCAGATGTCTCCCACACCGCACCCGATGGGGCCGCGCCATGACCCAGCCTGTATCACCCCACGCGACCAGCACCGACCTGCTGGTGCTTCACACCCTCCGCTGCATCGGCTTCTCCGGCCTCTCCGGGGTGGCCAGGGCGTCGGGACTCCCCGAGTCCGACGTCGAATCGGAACTGATCGACCTCGCCGTGGCCGGACTCGTCACCCATACCGCGGGCGACTTCGGCGGATGGGGCCTTACTGAGGAGGGCCGAGCCGCGGATGCCGAGCAGATCGCCGACGAGTTGGAGGAAGCCGGAGCCCGGGCCCGATTGACCGCGGCGTTCGACCGGTTCCTGGTGCTCAACCCCGAGCTGCTCGATCTCTGCACGGCATGGCAGACCCGCACCGTAGACGGCTCCATGACGATGAACGACCACAGCGACCCTTCCTACGACGCCCGGGTGCTCGACCGGTTCATGGAGTTCCACCAGCGTGCCGAGCCCCTCTGCGCCGAGCTGTCCGAGGCGCTGCTCCGCTTTCAGCGCTACCCCGTCCGGCTCGCCGACGCGCTCGCCCGGGCGAGGGCCGGCGCTCTGGAGTACGTGACGGACAGCACGTCCTCGTATCACACCGTGTGGTTCCAGCTGCACGAGGACCTGCTGGCCACCCTCGGCATCCCGCGCCATTGAATCCGCCACCCGCCGCCCCGCGCATGGCGCAGACCCCGCAGCCGAACCAGCAGAGGCGACGCAGAGAGGACCATGCGATGACCTGGATTCACCCGATTTCGGCCGAGGTCGAGGAGACGGCGGAAGTCCTCGGCGGCAAGGCACTCGGTCTCGTCGTGCTCCGCCGTCTGGGACTGCCCGTGCCGCCGGGCTTCGTCATCAGCACGGAGGCGTGCCGCGCCTTCCTCCGTACCGGACGGCTGCCCAGCGGCCTCGCCGCCGAACTGGCGGCCGCCGTCGACGGCCTCGAAGCCGCCACGCACCGCAGGCTCGGCGGTCCACAGCGGCCGCTTGCGGTGTCCGTCCGCTCCGGCGGCAGCGTGTCGATGCCCGGCATGATGAGCACCGTCCTCAACCTCGGGCTCACCACCGAGGCGACCACCACCCTGGCCGACGAGACGGGCGACCTGCGGTTCGCACTCGACTCACGGCTGAGGTTTCTGACCAGCTTCGCCTCCGAGGTCGCCGGCGTGGGCCCGGAGAGCCTGGCGGTCATCGGCCGTGCGCTCGCCGGACAGGACGCCGACACGAGCCGCCTCGCCGAGGCGATCCAGAACGTCGAGCAGCTCATCGCAGAACGCAGCGGCGACAACGCGCCCGAGGACGCCACCCGCCAGTTGGAGCTCGCCGTCGAGGCAGTGTTCTCGTCGTGGAACACACCGCGCGCGAAGACCTACCGCGAACTGCACGGCATCCCGCACGACCTCGGCACCGCCGTGATCGTACAGGCGATGGTGTTCGGCAATCGTGACCAACGCAGCGGGACGGGTGTCGCGTTCAGCCGTGATCCCAACACCGGCGAGCATGTCCCGTTCGGTGAGGCCCTGTTCGGCCGCCAAGGCGAAGACGTCGTCTCGGGCTCGTCACTGGCCGAGCCCCTGAGCGAACTGGCCGACCGGGAACCCGAGGTGTGGACCCGTCTGCTGTCCGCCCTGACCCGGCTCGAGGAGAACTACCGCGACGCGTGCTACGTCGAGTTCACCTTCGAGGCGGGCGAACTGTGGATCCTGCAGGTGCGCCGCGGGCGGTTCGTCGGGCGTGCCGCAGTCCGGGTCGCGGTCGACCTGGCCGACGCGGGAACGATCGGGCGCGACGAGGCGCTGCTCCGCGTTTCACCGCAGCACCTCACCCACGTACGTACGCCTCGGATCACGGCGATCGAACCCCGCGACCTGTTCACCCGAGGGCTGGGCGCCTCCCCGGGAGTCGCTGTCGGCCAAGTGGCGACCACCGCCGACAGCGCGGCCCGGCTCGCCGCGGGAGGGCCGGTCGTCCTGCTGCGCCCCGAAACCTCCCCGCTCGACATGCACGGCCTGGCCGCCGCCGCCGGGGTGGTCACCGCTCGCGGCGGCCCGACAAGTCATGCGGCCGTGGTGGCACGTTCGATGGGGAAACCCGCCGTCGTGGGTGCCGCGAACCTCACCGTCGACGCCGCCGACGGCTGCGTCCGGGCAGGCGGACGCACCCTGCCCGAAGGCACCCTCATCGCCGTTGACGGAACGGGCGGAGAGGTCGTCGTCGGCGAGCCCCGCATCGCCGCGTCCTCGACCGACCCACAGCTGCACCGGCTGCTGGGCTGGGCCGACGACGTCGCGGGCGACAGGACCACGGGCCGCAACGAAGCCGAACGCCTCACCTCGGCACAGGCCGCCCTCCGGCGGACCGGCGACGGACCGGCGAACTGACGGCGTTCATGCGGGGCGCGCGACTCGGCATGAACGTCCTTCACCACCAGTAGACGAAAAGCGTTCTTGTTTCCTGCACCCTGGTCTTCTGAGTCTGGAGTTCTGTTCAAATCGTGCTCAGGCCGCGGCAGGCAGGCCGGCGACGCCGGTGATCTGATCCCGGATGGCGAAGCGGGTGGTCATCTCGGTGCGGTAGTGGGCGGCGGTCATCAGGTGGCGGCGGGGCCTGAAGTGGGGTGAGATACCGCTGAACGCGGCAGGAACTGCTGGGCTCCGCCGACGCTGCGGAAGCCTTTCATGGCGCGTTCGCGCTGCCGGGTGGGCTGATGGCTGTTCTCGGCCCGATTGTTCAGGCCCTTGTGGGAACGGTGCTCGACGGAGGGCATGACCTCGCGGTGGGCCGCGCCGTAGGAGCGGAGCTTGTCGGTGACGATCACCCGCGGCACCGAGCAGGTATTCCTGAGCAGGTCGCGGAAGAAGCGCCGGGCTGAGACCTTGTCCCTTCGGCCCTGGACCAGGATGTCGAGCACATTGCCGTCGGCGTCGACGGCCCGCCACACGTACTTCAGCTCACCGTTGATCTTCACGAAGACCTCGTCCAGGTGCCATTTGGCCCCGGGACGGGGCCGCCTCCGGCGCAGGGAGTTGGCATAGGCCTGCCCGAACTTCGCGCACCAGCGGCGGACCGTCTCGTGAGAGACGAGCACGCCGCGCTCGAGCATCAGCTCCTCGACCTCCCGGAAGCTGAGCGGGAAGCGGAAGTACAGCCACACACAGTGGGAGATGATCTCTACCGGGTATCGGTGCCCCTTGTACGACGGCGGCGCGGACGACACGAGCGAACCCCTCCCGGCACGATCAACCACAAGATCATCTCAGGCCGGTCAGCCAACGTGACAATGCCCGTCCAGATACTTCGGTCGTCGCGGCGGGGCGGAGATCCGGTTTGGGAAATCGTTCGCAAGGCCCCGGTAACCGTCGTCCACCTCTGCCTTCACGCCGGGGTGCCGGTGGAACTGCTCGGCGATGCCCCCGGTGCGCACGCAGGTCTGGTCATGCATCCGGCCCGGACGTACCGCTCCGGACCACAGGGTCCGGCCCTGCCCATCGCTGATCGTGGTCGTCTTGACCGTGTTCTGCTTGCGCTTGCCCGACACAAACGCACGTCGGCCGGGACGGTGTGCTTTGGGGCGCCTCACCTGGGTCTCCATCCCGTCGATCCGCAGGGTCACCCCCTCGGCCTCGGTATAGGCGAACACGCCCTCCAATGTGCGCAGCCGCAGCCCGGGGCGCTGCGGCACCGCGAACCCGCGGGCCGCGAGTAGTGGCCTCACCTCTGCCACCGCCCGGCCGATCGTCGACTTGCCCACCTGGTAGATGACGCCCAGCGCCTCATAGGTGAGCCCGGTCCGCAGGTGCACCAGCGTGGCCAGCAGCCGGTCGGTGAACACCAGCTCGTACTTCGGCCCGGCCCCCGCCTCACGTCGGCGCGAACCCTGACGACGGCCATGGCGTTCGGACTCGCAGCGGGCCTCCCAGCGCGCAGCGAGCTCCGTGACCAGCTCGCCCAAGAGCCACTCCGGGACACCGCAGAGGGCGGGATGCGCCACCATCGCACGGATCTGATGAGTCATCACAATCCGGATGACTCGCACCAACACCCCGATGTCCCCAACCGTGACGGAGAGCATCAATCGTGGAAGGGCCCGTAAATCCAGGTGTCCCCTCCCGGCCGCCCCGGTAGCGTGCGCAAGCATGACATCGGAACTGGAACGCCCCCCGCTCCAAGCGGACGAACGCACCGCGCTCATCGGCTGGCTGGACCTGCAGCGGCAGATCCTGCGCTGGAAATGCGAGGGGCTGAGCGATGAGGACGCGCACCGCCCGGTCGTCCCGACCTCACCGGTCATGACGATGGCCGGTCTCATTTCCCACATGCGCTGGACCGAGCACATGTGGCTGGAGGTGCTGTTCCTCGGCGGCGACGAGAAGCAGAACCCGTCGTTCGACGAGTCGAGCGAGGACGCCGACTGGCACACCGGCGGCCGCCCCCTCGCCGAGCTCCTCGCGGAGTACGAGGCCCAGTGCGCCCGCAGCAACGAGATCGTCGCCGCGGCCTCCCTGGACGACGTCGGCCGACACCCCGGCTTCCGCTCCGGCAGCGCCAACCTCCGCTGGATGCTGATCCACCTCGTCGAGGAGACGGGGCGGCACGCGGGGCACGCGGACATCGTCCGAGAGCTGCTCGACGGCACGAAGGGCTATTACTAGTGCCGCATCAGGCAACGTTTGCCCGTCAAGGAGCGGCGTGGGGTGCGTGCTCTCGGTGTGCCGGCCGGAAGTCCTTGTACTGGACGTACTTGGGCTTTCGGCTGGTGCAGCGAGAGTGCGTGCCCGACGTCGCGACGGGGCAAACGTTGCCTGATGCGGCACTAGCGCGACTCCGCGTAGCGGGCCCTTGCCTCAGGAGCCAGGCCAACACGCCTCACGACCAATCGCGGGAGAGCCCGTAATCCTTCGCCCAGTGCTGGGTCGTCGTCTTCGACGGCTTACAGTACGTCAGGACTGGCCTGCCGGCGATCTGGTCGAGGCACCGGCTGCTGTCCAGGTGCACGACGGTGCTGCTGGTACCCGTGCGCCAGCTCTGGCTGGACGTGGAACTCAAGTTCGATCTCATCGAGCCGAGCCTGGCCGAGGATGGCCGCCCGTCCGGCGGGCGTCGGAGCGAACAGCTCCTGGCTCCAAAATTGCCGGCTATCGGCAGGGGTTGGCGGTGTCAGCGGACTCGCCCGGTGAGACGAGTCCTGTCTCGTAGGCGAGGACGACGGCCTGGGCCCGGTCGCGCAGGGTCAGTTTGGCGAAGATCCGGGCCACGTGGGTCTTCACTGTCGCCTCACTGAGCGTCAGTTCGCCTGCCAGCTCGGAATTGGAAAGACCTCGGCCCATGAGCGTCAGTACCTCGCGCTCGCGCGGCGTCAGCGCGGCCAGGTCTCGGTGGACGGCTGGGGTTGCGAGACCCGAACCGGTTCTGGGGGCGCTGTGGGCGAAGCGCTCCACCAGGCGGCGGGTGATCGAGGGTGCGAGTAGGGCGTCACCGGTGTCGACCAGGCGTACGGCGGTGGCCAGATGCGCGGGGGTGACGTCCTTGAGCAGGAATCCGCTGGCTCCGGCGGCGAGGGCGGCGTAGACGTAGTGGTCGAGGTCGAAGGTGGTCAGCATGATCACCCGGCAGTCCGGGGCCTGCGCGAGTATGCGGCGGGCGGCTTCCAGGCCGTCCATGATGGGCATTCGGATGTCCATCAGTACGACGTCGGGCCGCAGCCTCAGCACGGTGGCCACGGCCTCGGCTCCGTCGCCGGCTTCGCCCACCACGTCGATGCCGCGGGCGGTCAGGATCAGGCGGAAGCCGGTGCGGACCAGCTCCTGGTCGTCGGCGATCACGACGCGAGGGGCGGGTTCGGTGTGCGTCGTCATGGCCGGTCCAGCGGGATCCGGGCGCGGACTCGGTAGCCGCCGCCGAGGCGGCGGCGGGCGTCAAGGTCGCCGCCGTAGACGGCGACCCGCTCCCGCAGGCCGAGCAGCCCACGTCCCGTTCCGTCTGCCTGGCCCGGGACCGGCTCTTTCCGCGCGGGCCGGCTGTCCGACAGGATGCTCGGTCCGCTGTTCAGCACCTCGACTCGCAGGTAGTGGTCCGCGTATCGCACCGTCACCTCGGCTTTCGCTCCGTCCCCGTGTTTGAGGGCATTGGTCAGGGCCTCCTGGATGATCCGGTAGGCGGTGACATCGATCCCGGTCGGCAACGGGCGCGGCTCACCCGAGATGCGCATCTCCACGGGCAGGCCGGCAAAGGCGATCCGGTCGATCAGCGGGCTGAGCCGGCTCAAGCTCGGCTGCGGTGACAGGTCCATATCGTAGGGCTCGTCGTCGCCGTTCTGCGCGGGTACGAGCAGGCCGAGCAGGTGCCGCAGCTCGGTCATCGTGTTCCGCCCGGCGGTCTCGACGGCGCTCATCGCCGCCGCAGCCTCGTCAGGCATCGTGGCCAGCACCTCGCGGGCGGCTCCGGCCTGGACCACCATGAGGCTCACGTTGTGGCTGACGATGTCGTGGAGCTCGGCGGCGATCCTGGCCCGCTCGGCGTCGACCGCGGTCCGCGTCGCGCTCTCGCGCTCCCGCTCCAGCAGCCAGCCGCGCTCCTCGATGGCCGCCTGGTGCAGCCGCCGCGCCCGGACCGCCGCCACGCACAGACACCCAGCGGCGCCAACTGCCGCCGCCAGGGCGATGACCAGCCAGATCGTCCAGGATCCCCACACCGGATCATCTTCGCAGCTGCACGACGCGCCCCGCATCAGCCCCCGGATGCAGCTCCGTACATCCCTGGGATGACCTGCCCGGACGGATACATCCGGGGGGTGACGCCCCGTCCGCAGACTCCGTCCTAAGTTCGAGCCATGACAACCGAACATGACAATGCCCGGCACGTGGTGGTGCGGCTGGACGGCGTGCACAAGGAGTACGGCGACGCGAAGGCCCTGGACGGCCTGTCGCTGGAGATCAGGGCGGGGGACGCGGTCGCCGTCATGGGCCCCTCCGGCTGCGGCAAGTCCACCCTGCTCAACATGGTGGCCGGCCTGGACCGGCCGACCTCGGGCGCAGTCGAGGTGCAGGGTCATGACCTCGGGAAACTGAACGAGACCGGCTTGGCGCTGTTCCGGCGGCGGAACGTCGGCATGATCTTCCAGTTCTTCAACCTCATCGACGATCTGCCCGCCCTGGACAATGTGGCACTGGCCGCGCAGCTGACCGGCACCCCGGCCCGGCAGGCGCGCCGCCGTGCCTTGGAGCTCCTGGACGAACTCGGTGTCGCCGAACGCCGGAACAACTATCCTGCGACGCTCAGCGGCGGCGAGCGGCAACGGGTCGCCGTCGCACGGGCGTTGATGAACCGCCCGGCCCTGCTGCTTGCCGACGAGCCGACCGGCGCCCTCGACAGCCGGTCGGGCGAGCAGGTGATGGATCTGCTGATCGACCTCAACCAGATCGGCCAGACCCTGTTGATCGTCACCCATGACCCGCAGCTGGCTACCCGCTGCGCCAGCCGGCTGATCGAAGTCGCCGACGGCCGGGTCGCCCGCGAGAGCACGCTGGCGGCGACCGCGTGAGCGCCGTATGGAGAGCCTCCCGCGCGGCCGTGAAGCGCCGTCGGCTCCAGACCTTCGTCATCGGGCTCGTCGTGCTCTGCTCCACCACGACCGTCCTGCTCGCGCTGGCGCTGCTGAACGCCGCCTCGGGCCCCTTCGACAAGGCCTACGCCGCACAGCGCGGTGCTCATACGGTGGCGGCCTTCGACACCACGAAGGTCTCGCAGGAGCAGTTGGCACGGACCGCCCGGCAGCCTGGGGTGGAGGCCGCGGCCGGGCCGTTCGGGCAGGCCGTCGTCGACATCCCCAAGGACTGGCTCTGGATGGCGGGCGGCACCCTCACGGTGGTGGGCCGGGCCGATCCGGCGGGCCCCGTGGACCGGATCGAACTCCTTGAGGGCCACTGGGCCACCGCACCCGGCGAGATCGTCGTCAACTGGTCCGTCCAGGGCTCCCCCGGCCCCGAGCTGCTCGGCACCAAGCTGGAGACCCCCGGCGGAGCGACGCTGACCGTCGTCGGATTCGCCGCCAGCATGAGCAAGTCGGCGAGCGCCTGGGTCTCGCCCGAGCAGATGGCCGCACTGCACCCGACCTCCGCCCAGATGCTCTACCGCTTCACGGACTCCTCGACGGAAACCCAGCTGAGCGCCTCGCTGGCACGGGCCACCACGGGACTGCCCAAGGAATCGCTGACCGGCGCTCAGACCTACCTCACCCTCAAGCACGCCTTCTCCGCGCTGGCCGACTCCTACCTCCCGTTCATCACACTCTTCGGCATCCTCGGCCTGCTCGTCTCCACCCTGATCGTCGGCAACGTGGTCAGCGGGGCGGTCGTCTCCGGGTACCGGCACATCGGAGTGCTCAAGGCCCTGGGCTTCACCCCCAACCAGGTCGTGGCCGTCTACCTGACGATGCTCTCCGTACCGGCGGTGGTGGGCTGCGTGCTGGGCACGCTGGCCGGCAACGCGCTGGCCGGGCCGATCCTGAAGGTCGCGTTCACCGGCATCGACGTGGGCCGGGCCTCGGTCGGCGACATCAGCCCGTGGGTGTCCGTGGCCTGCCTCGTGGGCATGCCCTCCCTCGTCCTGCTGGCCGCGCTGGTCCCCGCCCTGCGCGCCCACCGGGTGCCCGCCGCGGAGGCGATCAGCGCGGGCGGCGCGCCGCGAACCGGGCGCGGGCTGCGCGTCCAGCGGCTGCTCGGCGCCACCCGGCTGCCGCGCCCGGTCAGTCTGGGCCTCGGCCAGCCGTTCGCCCGCCCCAGCCGCACCCTGCTGACCATGGCGGCCATCGTCCTCGGGGTCACCACGGTGACACTGTCGACCGGACTGACCAGCACCATGGTGGCGTACGGCAATGTCGGGCGGGAGGACGGAGGCGCCAGGATCCACGTGACGACCGGGGGATCGGGCAACGACCGGACCCCGCCCCGGCTCAGTGACCCGCAGATCGAGAAACGGCTGCGGTCCCTGCCGGGTGCGGAGGGGGTACGGGCCCGCGCGCTGTCCCAGGCGAACATGACTGGGCAGACCCAGCCCGTCTTCGCCGACTTCTACCGCGGCGACGATTCCTTGTACGAGCACACCATCGTCAAGGGCCGGGCGCCGGCCGCGGCGGGCGAGATCGTGGCCGGGCCGGCGTTCCTGAGCCAGCGCGGGCTGAAGCTCGGTGACCGGGTCACGCTGGAGCTGAACGGCAGGAAGATCACCGCGACCGTCGTGGGTCAGCTCATTGAGGGTAACGCCCGGGCCCTGGAGGCCGCTTGGGAGAGTCTCGCCCAACTCGCACCGGACGCCCACGCCACCCAGTACACGGTACGGCTCGCCTCCGGCGCCGACGCGCGCGCCTACGCCGAGGCGGTCGCGGCGCTCGACCCGGGCCTGCACGCGTCGGTGATGGACTCCGGCAACGCCGGCACCGCCACGGTCATCACCTTCTCGACGGTGTTCACGATGCTGCTGACACTCGTCGCGTCGCTCGGTGTCTTCAACACCGTTCTCCTGAACACCCTTGAGCGGCGCCGGGACCTGGGCATGCTCAAGTCGATCGGGATGACACCCCGGCAGGTGGTGGTGATGACGGTGACCTCGGTCGCCGGGCTGGGCGCGGTCGGCGGGCTGCTCGGCATCCCGCTCGGGATCGTGGCGCACCGCCTCGTCGTGGACCATGTCGGGGTGGTCGACTTCCCCGCATATATGAAGGACGTGTGGCACGCGCCGCAGCTGGCCGCGATGCTCCTGGCGGGTGTGGCGATCGCAGTCCTCGGCGCACTGGTCCCGGCCCGGTCGGCGGCCCGGATGACCATCGCCTCGGTGCTGCACACCGAGTAGATCACCTGTCGGCATGGTGCAGAGAAGGGCGAGGATGAGGTGCCCCCGGCGGTGTGGACACTCTGACAATGGATCTTGTTGATCCGAGGAAGGGTGTCCTGGTGGGACGGAAGTCTCCGTATCCGGCGGAGTTCAGGAACGATGCGGTCACGCTGTGTCGTGCGGCGGGCGGGAAGCGCACGTATGCGGCGGTGGCGGCGGATGTCGGGGTGACCGGCGAGACGCTGCGGAGCTGGGTGCGCCAGGCCGACGAACATGCGGGTCGCCATCACGGCCGCGGGGACCAGACCGCGGAGAACCGGGATGAGGAGCTGGCCCGGCTGCGCGCGGAGATCGGCCGGCTGCGCAAGGCGGAGAAGGAGTGGGAGCTCGAGCGGGAGATCCTGCGCCGGGCGGCGGCCTGTTTCGCGCAGGAGATGAAGTGAAGACCCACCGCTGGGACTTCGTCTCCGCCCACGCCGGGACCTTCGGCGTTCAGCGGATATGCCGGGTCCTTCAGGTCTCGCGCTCGGGATACTACCGGTGGATCGCCGGTGCGAAGGCCAGGGCGGAGCGGCGGGCCGCCGACGAGGCCCTGGTCGCGGAGATCCGTGAGGTCCACACCGTGCACAAGGGAGCGTACGGAGTCCGCCGCGTCCACGCCGAACTGCGGGGCTTCGGGCATGCCGTCAACCGCAAGCGCGTCGAGCGTCTCATGCGCCTCCACCGGATCGAGGGCCGTCACCTGCGGCGCCGCAAACACACCACGGGACACGCCCGTCGCCGGCGGCGGCTCGATCCAGTACCTGGAGGTCCGCCACCGGGCCCATGCCCGGGTCGAGGACCACATCCGCTGCGGTAAGAC